>JADGPU010000029.1 GCA_017882305.1 Bacteroidales bacterium
GCGGGGCTCGGTTCCTCACTGACGTTCCGAGTCGCTATACAAATTTGCACACCAATTCATTTGACAACTGGCTCTGAAAGAGCCTAATATGAATAACCCCTGGCACAGCCAGGGGTAGACGGCCACTCAACTTTTGCAGCTCTGAAGGAGCTGAATATATTAGTTATGGGAAAAACTTTTCATCAGGAGTTATACCATACTCTATAAGAAGTTTTCTATACTCCTCCTCAAATGATGTTTTTTTATGATGTTCCTGTTGATTCTTTATATAAGCAATTAACGTGTTCATATCCCAATAAGAGCAGGTAAAAGAACCATATCCGACTGCCCAACCCTTAAATAGCGGGAAGAAATTACTTCTCTTCATCCATATTGAAGTTGAAACTTTGATGTCTTTAATAAAATCAATAGGTGCAATAGATGGATTCATATCGGTAAGAATATGAAGGTGATTTTCAACTCCATTTATACGATACAAGTGGCTTTTTTTATGTTTAATAAAACCTGTAATATATGCATATAGATCATTAACATGAGCTTGCCTGATGGTTGGTAAGCTGTCCTTTGTCCTGAAGACAATATGATACAGATGTTGACGATAACTCGACATATGGTGAGTATTAAAAGTAAGTGATTAAGCGAGAGAAGTCTAAACCCCCGACGCAGCCGGGGGTTATTCATATTTAGCCACTTCGTGGCTCAGAAAAAAAACAAAACTTTTATAGCTATAAACAAATAAACAAGTACCTCTTAATCTGTGAGATATTAAATGTTGTCATTAGTAATGGAGCCGCATCCTGAGAGAATCGAAGGGAGGCGGAGGAATCTCAATTAAGAGTAATGTAATTTGATCATAAAAAGAGAGGCTGCCCTTTTGAGACAGCCTCTTCATAATAAATGTCTTATATAATATTCAAATTACACCAGTTTAACATTTATGGCATTTAATCCTTTCTTCCCTTCCTGAAGATCAAAAGTCACTTCATCATTTTCCCTGACCTCATCATTCAGACCCGATACATGTACAAAATATTCTTTTTCCGATGCACCGTCCTTAATAAATCCAAATCCTTTGGAATTATTAAAAAATTTTACTGTTCCTGTATTCATAATTTTAATTTTAATTTTGGGCAAAGTACACATAATAATCCGGTTAATTCACTTATTCTCAATAAATCGGATATACTTGTGCGATTCTTCCTTAAAATCCTGAAATCATCCGGCCGGGAATTTTAAATATTTACCTTCTTATAAAAAATTCTTTTGGTAATTTCGGCAGCAACAATGTAAATCAACACGATCATCAACAATAGTAAATATGTTGAAAAAGTGAGCGGACTAAAGCCAAAGACCTTTCCAAGTGGTGTGAATGGGAAGATTAAGGTAATAACAGCAATCGATAATGTTGCAATCAACAGATATTTACCCGGTTTGCTTTTGAAAAATGGTTTTCTGCTGCGGATAACAAGTACAATCATTGATGCAGAGATAACCGATTCAAGAAACCATCCTGTTCTGAACTGACCCTCATTTGCATGCAGTACCAGTAGAAGCAGACCAAAGGTGAGGTAGTCAAAAACAGAACTAACAAGTCCGAATGTTATCATAAACTTACGGATAGCCTTAATATCCCATCGTCGGGGATAGTCAATCATTTGCTCATCAACGCTGTCAGTAGCAATGGCCATTTCGGGAAAATCGGTCAACAGATTAGTAAGCAGTATCTGTTTGGGAAGCAATGGAAGAAAAGGGATAAAAAGAGATACTCCGGCCATGCTGAACATATTCCCAAAATTTGCACTTGTGGCCATAAAGACGTATTTAAGTGTATTGGCAAATGTGGTTCGTCCTTCCCTCACACCATCAATCAGGACACCAAGATCTTTTTCAAGCAATACAATATCAGCTGCTTCTTTTGCAACATCTGCAGCAGTATCTACTGAAATCCCCACATCTGCAGCATGAAGTGCAGAGGCGTCGTTGATTCCATCGCCCAAATATCCTACGACGTTTCCTGCTTTTCGAAAGGCGACAATAATCCGTTCTTTCTGATTAGGTTCTATCTCGGCAAAAACATCCGTTGTTCCCACACGTCTGAGTAATGCGCTATCACTCATCTGACGAAGTTCAGGACCGGTAATGATTTTTGTATCCGATAATCCCATCTTCTTACTAATGCTGACTGCAACCAGATGATTATCTCCTGTAATTATTTTAAGAGAAACGCCCAGGTTTTTCAGTCTGGTAATGGTATCGGTAATATTTGCTTTTGGCGGGTCAAAAAGAGTGAGAAAACCTAAAAACGTCATTTCCTTTTCATCGCTTTTATTAATGAGCGATTCCGTTGGCAAATTCTTGTACGCAATTCCCAAAGTGCGAAAACCCATTTTGCTGAATTCTTCGAAGTGCTTTTGAATGGTATCTTTCATCGAAGCAATGTCAACTACTTTTCCCTCTTTAGTTTCGACAGATGAACAGACTTCGAGAATGTTTGTCAATGCACCTTTTGTTAACATCTGATGAGCATTATTCTTTATAACAGCTATACTCAGGCGTTTTCTTAAAAAATCATATGGAATTTCATCCTGTTTCCGGTATCCCGACATGTCAATCTTCCGGTACCTGAGAATTGCTTCATCTATCGGGTTCGTAAAACCAGTCTGGTAAAAAGCATTAAGATAGGCAACCAGAAAAACCCTGTCATTGACTGCTCCATTTACATCGAGAGCCGATTCTACCTGCACGGTTCCTTCCGTGAGAGTTCCAGTTTTATCAGAGCAGATGACATTCATACTGCCAAAATTTTCGATGGAAGTAAGCCGTTTTACTATAACTTTTTTCTGAGCCATCTTTTTGGCGCCATGCGCAAGGTTTATGCTGATAATTGCCGGTAATAGCTGTGGAGTCAGCCCGACTGCCAGTGCCAAAGAAAAAAGAAAAGATTCCAGAACAGGTCTGTGTAAATAAACATTAATGGCAAATATAATGACAACTAATATCAGGGTGACTTCCCCAAGAAAATAGCCGAATCTTCGTATTCCATGTTCAAACTCTGTTTCCTGGGGTTTAAGTTTAAGCCGTTCAGAAACCTTTCCAAATTCTGTGTTCTTGCCGGTAAGTATAACTAATGCCTTTGCACTTCCGCTAACAATGTGGGTTCCCATCCAGACAGCATTAGTTCTTTCCGCCAGAGATGTCTCAGCAGCTAACACCGAAATGTTCTTTTCAACCGGAAAAGTTTCACCTGTAAGCATGGCTTCATCAACAAACAGGTCTTTCGATTCAAGAAGTATGCAGTCTCCGGGAACAATATCACCGGCATTCAGCATTATGATATCACCAGGAACTATCTCTTCAACAGGAATTTCCTTTTCATTCCCATCGCGAAATACTGCAGCTGTAATTTGAACTATTGCAAGTAATTTCTCAACAGCATTGGTTGCGCTGTGTTCCTGCCAGAAACCTAATAGTCCGCTAATGACGACAATTGTAAGAATGATTGAAGCATCAACAATATTATGCAAAAACAATGACAGTCCTGTAGCAAATAAGAGAATAAGAATTATAGGACTTTTAAACTGGGCAATAAGGAGAGTAAAAGCATCTGATCGCTTCTGGGGCTTCAGACGATTAGCACCATAGTTTGTGAGCCGATTTTTGGCCTCTTCGGAAGTAAGACCGGTTAAAGTTGCCTGAAAATTTTTGAGTAATTCAGTGACAGATATGCTCCAGAATGAATAAGAGTTTTGGTCTATCATTACAGGTACCTATTAATTAAAGCAGTTCGAAATGTGACAAATGCTTTTAATAATTCAAATATACATTTTTAAAGATGTATACCCCTGAGGTAACTGAAAATCCCGAATACCTTTAGAAGCCAGACAATAACAACAATAACAACAACGACGTTGAATATGTTTCTGATCTTATGATCCATTGGGATATAATTATTGACAAGCCATAATAGAAGACCTGCAACAATTAATACGACTAGAATTGTTAATAATGGCATAATATTGATTTATTAGTTCATTTCAAAGTTAATCTGCTTAAGTCCCGCAATTATTACATAACTATTAAAAAGAATTACATTATTCACATATTTTCCAGCATGCAGGTGTACTATTACAAGGTCTTCCTCTTATGAACACAAAGTTAATAACAGACTTCATTAGAAGGTGTCAAACTAAGTTACCCTATTCAATATGTGAATTATACAACTAATTTATAAAAATATGTAATTTTTTTTTACTCAAGAGCATTTACCTTTGTTATAACAAATTAATATTCATCATATAACCTTAAAAAAAAATAGAAAATAACTGATTTAAATTCAAATTACGACATCATTATAAATATTCTTATAGGTATAAAATTTTTTAATAAAACACTTTATGGTTAATGAAACAGGCATCATAGTAAATCAGAGTGCAATATCAAATTTAAGTTTTCCTGAAATTTTAATCGATAAAGCCATGGCTAAAGAAGCGGTTGATAATTTAATTAGTGAAGTGGGTGAAGAATTCTATAATTATGTCAACAGGATTGGATTGACAAAAGATCCCGACGTGATCGTACTCTCTTCGAGGCATGATTATTTTTATGATGCTGAAGAGATTAATAACACAAAGACAGTTATTAACCTGAAAGAACTTAACCAAATAAAGAAGATAAATAGTCTTCTCCAATCATGCAGGCATTTACTTCCAAAAGGCTGCAATTTTGTCGGATACTTTGTTAACAATAAAAAAAGTGAAAGATATATTCTGAGAAACAGCTCTAACTCCTATGAACATAAAAAGAATTTGGAAGCTATTGAATTAGGTATTATCTCACGATTTCCTTTCATAAACAAGTTGTATAGTATAATGGATTTAAGGACCAATACTTATATGTCAGAGAGGAGTGTTGCCTTACTGCTCAAACTTCATGGCTTTAAAGTAATAGATATGACGGAATTTAACGGACTTACTTTTTTCCACTCACAGAAAGTTGAACCGTCTTTAAATTAACGTGGATTCACTTTAAACATTCAGGGATTGTTCATTCCGCATCGATGTATTCTTGTAATAGCATGGATCTTATCAGGTAAAAATAAGATTATTGTTCTATCGTCTGATTACAACATAACCTGTTAAAGATCTATTGTTTTCTGTTTTCAGAACATAAAAGTAAGTATCAGTAGACAACGGATTCCCATTTAAGTCAAGTCCATTCCATGAATTATCATAATTCCCGTTTTTATAAACCTGGGTACCTCTCCTGTCAAAAATTACCAATTCTATCCTGCCCAGGGCCTCAGATCCTTTTATTACCAGATAATCATTCTTCCCATCCATATTCGGTGTTATTAAGGTGGGAATGACAAGATCATGGACAATTATATTGACTGTATCGTAAGATGCAGGGCAGGCTCCATTTGATACGGTCCACAAAAATATGTTTTTGTCCAATGAAAGTCTGCTAACAGAGGTCTTTGCAAAGGTGGGATCAAAAAACTCACCTGTACCGGAAATTACCGACCAGATGCCTGTTTCATTATTTTTTGACAGTTCAGCATCCATTGATGTCCCAAACAGATAATTAAGAACCTGGTCAGGCCCGGCATTTGCCAGGGGGATCCGAAATATCAGAACTGATACCGGTTTGACAGAAGATAAGCCTTTTGCAGTAGTACCTTTGATAAAGTAGGTACCAGCAGTTGCAGCACCAGGTGTACCGTATTGGATTGTAGTAGCTGAGTCAGCCCAGTATGAGTATGTCAGATTTAAGGTTGAACCTGCTGTAACTCCCGGATCTGTGAGGTCCGCAGTAGTTGGAAAGCATACAGGTGCAGGATTGGTAATTACAAGTGCAGGATTACCTGACAGCACATAAATTTCAAAACTGGCTGATGAACCTGAAGTACATCCTGACGAATTGGTCACTGTGAAACTATATATTCCTGCTGCAAGCCCTGAAATCGTTTTTGTTATTCCGGTTCCGGAAGTAGCTATATTACCCGGAGTAAGTGTTAAAATCCATGACCCGCTTTCAGGTAACCCGTTTAAAACTACACTTCCTGTCGGTAACTCAGAAACAGGCTGAGTGACGATACCGATCACAGGAGGTAATAGATTTCCCGGTTGAGCAGGTATTATCACGCTTGCTGACATTACTGAAGCACATCCGCTTGCATTAGTCAACGTAAAGTTATAAGTGCCACCGGGAAGATCTGAAAGAGTTATACTGGTACCTGTACCACTTGAAGTTACTGTTCCGGGATATCGGGTTAATATCCACGTGCCTGTTCCCGGCAAACCATTCAGTACCACGCTTCCTGTTGATAAAGAACATGTTGGTGCTGTTATCGACCCAACAATTGGTGCTCCGGGTATTTGGGGTTGTGCTGTTATTACAATATTGGCTGATACTGGAGAGACACACCCTGCAGAATTGGTTACACTATATGTATATGTACCTTCAGACAGAATCGGAATTGTCGTATTTGTACCTGAACCGGTTATTGTTACATTACCAGGGGAACGGATCAATGTCCATGTGCCTGTAGATGGTAAACCAGATAATATCACACTGCCTGTTGAAACGGTGCATGTCGGTTGGGTTACGGTTACTATAACTGGTGCAGTGGGGGCTGACGATTGAGCATTTATAACCACACTTGCTGAGGCACCTGATACACATCCTGCAGCGTTAGTAACCGCAAAGGTATATGTTCCGGCTGCAAGACCTGATATTGTTGTACCGGTGCCAGTCCCTGTCGTAGTGACTCCATCCGGAGTACGTGTTAAGGTCCAGGTTCCGCTAGCGGGTAAACCACTCAGTTCTGCACTTCCTGTTGCAACAGAACATGTCGGCTGAGTAATTACTCCAACTATTGGAGGATTTGAACATCCGCATGATACCTGAAAGCTGACTCCGGTTGTTGTGCATCCTGATGAATTCTTTACTGTTATTGAGTGGCTTCCATCAGCTACATTGGAAAAAGAAGTTCCACTCTGGTATGCACCACCATCGCGACTATAAGTAAGACCTGTTCCTGTAGGGCTGGTCACCTTTACTGTTGCTTTTCCAGAGCCAAGAGCACAATCTACAGTCTGTACCGGGCTTGCCGGAGAAACTGGTTGTGCGGGTATAACAACATTTGAGGATGCTGATGAGGTACATCCTTCAGAACTTGTAACAGTGTAATTATAAGTGCCGGCTGCTAGGCCTGAAATTGTTACGCTTGTTCCTGTACCGGTAGTTGTAATTCCTCCAGGGCTGCGGGTCAGTGTCCATGTTCCCGATGAAGGCAAACCGCTCAACAACACACTTCCTGTTGCAACTGCACATGTCGGTCTGGTGATTGTCCCTACTGCAGGTGTTGAAAGAATGGTATTTACTGTTAAAGTATAGGTAGCTTTTGCTGCAGCACAGGGCAACCCCAAAGGATTATCCGTAGTTATGGTTATTATAACCTTTTTTCCGTCGTCTCCTTTTTTTGTGGTATATGTAAATGTAAAAGGTGATTTTGTTGCTGAAGTCGGGCTAACTGAACCAGCTCCATTCTCTGTTATTGTTACTTTTGTTGCACTCCCTCCAAAGGTATTGCCAGTTATAGCTACAGATGTCACACCACATGTGCTCCCGCTGGTGCTGCCGAGAGTAACAGTCGGACTATTCACGCATTGACCCAATAATTCTATCGAAATCAATAAAAAAAGGCTAACCAAAAGAAAAACTCTGGTCATTTTTCTTATTTGAATAATTTTCCTCGTAAGTTACAAAAAAATCCTGGAATAGTCGTCATATAATTACAAACAAAAGTTACATTATTCGAAGAATTTCACTTAATTAAACTCTGTCATATGTATAATTCAGTAAAAATTGTAAAGTTCTGCTTAATTCTGTTTTTTAGTTGGGATTATGAACAGGGGTACAGGAGTATGACGCAAAACTTTCTCAGTAACACTTCCCATGACTATATTTTCCAGCCATTTCCGGCTGTGTGAGCCTAATATAATAACATCAGCATGCAACTCTTTTGCAGTCTGCAATATTGATTCAGCAAAATCTCCTTCTTTTAACAGAGTTTGTATGGATTTGTCACCAAGATGTTGCCTCGATTTATCCAGAAAATGCAAAGCTGCCTGTTTAAGTCCGTCACCACTATCCATTTGTATCTGACTTGTCTCCATGAAGCCATTAAACCCCATTATAGGAGAATATTCTGTTGAATAATAATATACCGGATCCGATATCACATGCAGCAAAATAATTTCTGCGTTCATTGCCTTTGCAAATGAAAATCCTACTTCTGCCACTTTTTGTGCAGTTGGATTATAATCCAGGGCGATTAATACTTTTTTTACCTTATCCGTTTTCATACTTACTTTCTTTAATCTTGATTTAATTTAATTACTAATTGAGAAAAATCAACTCTTTTCATGACAAAGTTATGCAGTTAAATATTTGGTCAGTGGGTTAGGAGGGGGCGAATAAAACTGCCATTTCATATGTCTGACAAAAATAAAAGGCAGATTGCTCTATCGGCCTTTTATTAGATTGACTTGAAATTCAGATGGATCTGACTATAAGATTTTGAAATCTTTCAGTTCTTTTGCAAGCTGATCCAGATCACGATGGAATTCTTTTTTAAAAGTTGCAAATTGAGTTTGTCCTAGAACTTTATATTCAGCCAATTCCTTTTTCAGGCTGTTGTTCTTATCTTCCAGGAGGCTAAGCTTTTTCTGATCAGTAGCCTGTTCTTTTGAATTACTTTTTGTAATCGCAGCTCTCAAATCAGCGATACTTTTCTCATTACTTTTAAATTTAATTTCAGATTCCTTAGTAAGTTTTTGATATTCCGAAACAGAATCTTTCTGAGCAACCTTTAAATCCTGTTTTGCTACTACTACATCTTTTTTCTCTTCTTTCAGGTTCTCTCTGGCTTTAACTGATTGTTTATCAGGCACCTGTCCGAATGAAGTTGATAGCGTACCTGCCATAAATGCCACTACGGCCAGGGATAAGATTAATTTTTTCATTTGTTACAATTTTAATATGATTATTTGGAAAATTAAATTACGATACAAAGATTCAACCATTTAGTTTGAGTACCGTTACAGAATTTCATCAATAAGTTACATCATTCCCACATTTTTTTTACAGGGCTGAAACGTCCATTTCATGCCATTTTATCTATAACATCTATTAATAATGAGAATCTTAAACTTACTATTACTTTGATCTAATGATTATAGTTGAAACCTGTCAGTTGATAAGACAACCATTGAACCCGGATATTGAATACTTGCATCATCTTCGGCTGTTATAAATATTTTGACTGGTTTATCTGAAGATACTGTCTTAAAAGATCCTTTAAGTTGTTTTGACATGAAGCCTTTTGAACTATTTAACTGTCCTATATTTTTTGTCAAATCCCGGTCGGTGACCATCCAGACTATGTAGGTAAGTTTTGATGGCTGCAGCCTTGAAACTTCAGCTAAATCTGTCAGAGATATCTGAATAACATAATTCTTGTTACTGTCTGTTTTTACCTTTACAGAACCTCGTGCAGCAGGAACAACTGATGAATTTAAAAAACTTACACTTGTTGCACATGAGTTAAATGAAAAAACAATCATTATTGTTAAAATACCCAGGAAGATGGTTTTTTTAAGATTATTCAATCTCGTTGCTTTCATTGTGTTTTAGTATTAATAAATGAAAAGAAATGTTACCCGGCAAAATGTTCAACCAATTTTCCAGATACAAAGTTGATTTAAATAATTCCGGAATGTGTTACAGAATCCCGGAAAAGAGTTACAAGATTCACACATTGTCAGGAACGAAGTAAGAATTATAGAATATTCTCTTATCTATCGGTATATCACCGGTGTCGGTTTCCCGATTTCAAAATCCCTGAATCCGAAATCAGATGTACTGAATGAGTTCATTTTAAATATATTCTGACCATGACCGGGGATAATAGGAAAAAATGAAATGGAAATCTGAAATGTTTTAAAGACCAGGTTTTCATTTTTTATTAAAACGCCAAAACCTATCTGTGAATACAGTTTGCGGTTTTTAAATCCTGAGTTTGCATCACCAAGCTTACCAAGAGAACAAACAAAAAATGGACCAAAATGGAAACCGATAAGATTCCATGGAGCATATGATTGCGTTTGCAACATAAACAAAAAGCGGCTGGTACCTGACATTCCGGTACTGTTAAATCCATCAATACCATAACCATCATTCAGAGTTAAGCTATCGTAAGAGAACCTGTTTATGCCAACAGTTATCTGTGGTTTTACAAATTGCCTGAATTTCCATTTTCCGATTTCAAATAATCCTGTGAAATAATTTATACTGGCAGTAATAACACCCTGTTCAGAGTGTGATGGGGAAAAGAAACTTCCATATTCAATGTTCGTACTCATGTAGCCCCATTCATTATAGTTGCCAATGGAAAACCGCATTCCTAAATACGGCCTCCAGGCATTATTTCTTAACTCGTAACCTCCTGTCAATTCAAAAACTTTTCCGACAGGAACATCTTCGATTGTACCATATCTAAAGATATATGTATCCTGAACATATTTACGCGTAGAAATTCCTATTCCGGCTAAATAAAAATCCTGATTGGAATAAATATGTAACGGGTCCTTAATGTTTGTTGGTTTTTCATTATACCTGATACGCAGATAACGTATAGTAAAGATTAAATTGGTTGCCAGTTCCTCTTCAGTGGAGCCTTTGAAAATCTGTATTGCCTTACCCGCCCAGAAATCCTGAGTTTTAAATTTTAAATTCAAAGGAACAAATAGCGGATTCAAACTTGTCAGTGAATCTCTTTTGACCTGGGAGGCAAAAGAAATTCCTGCCGCCCACTTTGCATACGGAGAATAAAACGGACGCTCAAAATCCACACTACTTCTGATGTTCCCGTATCCGTCAAATCCAAAGTGTAACTTTGAGTTAATGTAAGTAGTTCTTATATTCGGAATGAAATAATTTGTATTAAAAGAACTGATTCCTGTACTAAGATTTCTTGAAAAAACATTCTGAAACTCATGGCCGGATCCTAAAAAATTTTTATCTGCCAGACCGACATTAATATGTGATATTGAAATATCTACTTTAGCGTCGATACTCCAGTTATCCAATTCCCGGATAAAAATATCTACGGAATCGGATTTTAATTTGGTTGACGCAACGTAAAAATTAACATCATGCACAAATTTCTGACTGCGGATTAAGCGCTCCGACTCTTTCACAAAAAAAGAATTAAACGGTTCATTTTCACGGATAAGCAAGAGGTTTCGGATCGCGACAATCTGTGTTTTAATATGCAAATCATTTCCAGCATTAGTTAATTTGCTTTGCGCTACTACAGTCGGGTCACTGGCTGAATAACCGAAAGGATCGAGGGTAACAATGTCTATCTTCCGGATAATTTTCCCCTCGAAGGTACTATATGGTTTCTGGATCAGTTTTTTATAAACTTTCTTTTTGACTCCTTTTTTAGAAATGATAACGATGGGCTTGAAAATTAACCGGTATATGAACGTATTAAACTTGTTTCGTTTTGAATAGGTCTCAATATCCTTATAAAGATGAGTGGAGTCTGTTTTGACAGGAGTTTCTTGTGCAAATACAAAAGCACTGATAAAAAAGACAAAAAACGATATGAATAATTTTTTGGACCACATTTGAGTTTACCATTTTTGAATCTTTTACCAGGAAATTATTTTTTCTTTTTATCATTTGCTTTTTGTTCTGCCGCCTTTTTTTCTGCAGAATCGGTCTTGATTTTTTCAGCTGCTTTTTCTCTTCTCTTATAATAACCTCTGAAAAGGAAATTTTCCTTGGCTGCGTTCATATTCTCATCCAACCCTTTACTGCTCTTTTTAAGATTCACGATAGTCTGATTAATATTTTCTGCAATTGTTGAATCCTGGATAAATCTCCCGAGTGTTCCGCTTCCACTGTTCACTTTGGTCATAATCTCTGCCAGTTGAAATGAAACAATTGCAGCATTGTCTGCCGTTACCTGCAGGCTTGCCATGATAGCATCCGGCTCAACAGGTTCCTTTGAAGCAATTTGCTGCCCGTCTTTAGCCAAAGCAGCATCAAAACTGCCCTGGGTAATAATTAAAATACGGTCACCTATAAGTCCGGCGGAACCTATGGCTGCTTCACAATCAGCCTTAATGAATTTCTGAACATTTTTTTGGATCAACATGTCAACTTGGACAGTTGAATCATTAATGATTTTAATGTTGTCGACAGTTCCAACATTGATTCCTGAAAAACGGATATTATTTCCGACCTGCAATCCGCTTACATTATAAAAAGTCGTAGTGAGTTTATAGACAGGAACAAATAGATTTTTCTGCCTTCCTATAATAAAAACAGCTGCTATAAAAATCATCAATCCTCCTGTGATAAACAATCCTAACCGTACTTTGAATTTAGTTGTATGTCTTTCCATATTTTATGGTTTTAAATCTGAGACTTATTCAATAATTATTTAAAGAATGATCTTATTAATGTATCAGAGGACTTTTCAAATTCCGACAATTTACCTTCCTTATAAACACTCCCATCATGCAACATGATAACGCGGTTTGCGGTATTGCGGGCACATTCTATATCATGTGTGATAATGAGGGAAGAAGTTTTATATTTTTTCTGTACATCGTTGATGAGAGAACTTATTTCATCTGAGGTTGCCGGATCAAGCCCGGTCGTTGGTTCATCGTACAATATGATCATCGGGTCCACAACAATTGTTCGTGCCAGGCTGATTCGCTTACGCATTCCGCCTGATAACTGAGATGGCATTTTATTCAGTGCATCAGATAAACCAACATTTTCCAGTGCTTCATGTACTTTTTCGTTAATTTCTTTCTTAGTGAAATCCTTTTTAATTCTCCTAAGCGGAAATTCAAGATTTTGCCTTACTGTCATGGAATCATAGAGTGCACCACTCTGAAAAAGAAAACCAATTTTTTTTCTCAATTCTCCTAAATCATGACTATTTAATGTACTTACATCTTGTCCAAGAACCTTTATTGTTCCAAAGTCGGGATTAAATAAGCGGACAACACATTTTATAAGCACAGATTTCCCCGATCCGGATTTTCCAAGAACAGCCAGGTTTTCGCCTTTAAATAGCTGTAACGACACATCGTTTAAGACTTCTTCTGTACCAAATCCTTTCCTCAGGTTAATTATTTCAATAACCTGTTCACTAATTTTTGAATTAGCCTGTACATTGCCCGTTGTCCGGATAGGATTCATCAATTTTTAAATTAAAGTAAATCAGTAATCTGCACGGCGATAAGATCTACTATTATAATAAGTAAGGAAGATAGCACCACGGCAGAATTTGCTGCAATACCCACGCTCTCTGTGCCACGTCCGGCGGTGTATCCTTTATAACATCCGACTAAGCCGATCACAGCTCCAAAAAAGAACGATTTAACAAAAGCAGGCATGAAATCAATAAATTCAAGATGGCTGAACGCCTGTGAGCAAAATAAAACAAAAGGCACATCTCCTTTAATATTTGTTCCAGCCCAACTTCCTAAGATACCCAGACTGTCAGCATATAGTACTAACAATGGTATCATCAGTGTGGCAGCTAATACCCTTGTGACAACCAAAAATTTCATAGGATTGGTAGACGATACTTCCATAGCATCAATCTGCTCAGTCACTTTCATTGAACCCAGCTCTGCGCCCATTCCTGAACCAATTTTACCTGCGCAAATTAATGCTGTGATAACCGGCCCCATTTCTCTGATAAGAGATACAGCTACCATTCCCGGGAGTAGGGATACTGCCCCGAAATGCAGCAGAGAAGGCCGAGCCTGTATTGTAAGCACCAACCCCATAATAAACCCGGTAACTGAAATAAGCGGGAGAGATTTATACCCGATCTGAAAAGCCTGACGTAGAAACTCTTTGAATTCGAAATTGCGGGAAAAGATTTCTTTAAATGTACGCGAAAAAAATATAAAGAAATCTGCGATCTCTGTTAAAAAGTTGCCTGCCTCGGCAGTTTTGGCTATTACTTTTTCGCTAAGTTTAATGGATTGATCCTTTGCAATACCTTTTACTTTAATAACAGCATGAATTTTTTTCATGTAAGATATTTGATTTCATCCGTACCAATTAGTTTCAGTATGTAAGGATAGGTTGCCCAATTAAATTGCAACAATAATGTTAAGTAGTTCTTGTTTTGATTTTCCAAGTTTATAACCTAGCATTTCAATCATCTCCTTTTCCTTACCTTCGCGATAAGACAGATCTTCATCAGAAATGATTGGAAATCTTTGTTTAAGTTTTTCTTTTTTATTGTCCCAGTACCCTCGTACATTATTATTCATGATGTCTGATTTAAGGTGAGTATTTTCAAGAGTATCTATTTTATTCTAACTTTTTTATATCCTCGGCAGCATTTGATTTCTTTTGTTGCTCTTTTTTATTTTTTTTAGATGATTTTGCAGTATTAGAATGCTTTTCCTTTCCTGTGTTTTGCGACGGATTTGTATTCAGTGTCTTAACATTATTCGGTTGCTGTTCTCTTTTGATATTCTGAGGAGGTGGAGTTGTATTCAACGCCTTTACATTGTCCGGTTGCTGTTTTTTGATATTCTGAGGTGGCGGAGTTGTATTCAATGTCTTTACATTATCCGGTTGCCGTTCTCTTTTGATATTCTGAGGTGGATTTGAATTAGGAGGTGGTAAAGGCTTTACATTATTTGAATTTTTCTGAGGATTAACAGTATTTGGCTGCTGTCCAGCTTTGTTATTATTTGTAGAATTTACTTTTACTTGTTGATTTGTCACTTTCCTTTCTGAAGGTTGCTTCACATCCTTTAAGTTAGTTATTCTGGAGGGTGCAGGCTTCTTTTCCTTATCGTTATTTTCCATAACTTCAGGCCTGTATATCCTGAATTGGCCATTACTCAGATCTTGTCCTGGTTTATTGTTGTCCTGAATAGCTACAGGATTAACCTGTCTCCCCGTGACTTTTTGAATATCTGCCCTTGCCGGGCCTGTGACATATGTCGTATGCCTCCTGCTATCAACATACGTGCTGTTAATCACTGATGAACGTCTGACAATCTGATCCTGATCAGTCCGACTGATATAATAATGATTGAGGTCAGCTCTGTCAATATCCCGGTCCCTTACGAATATCCAGTGATCATTGTGGCTATCATATCCCCTGCCAAAACTTGCAGAAAGACTGATACCTGGTTCCATCGGAGCCCAGCCATAATAACCATCAGCTCTTCTCCAGGAAACCCATGCAGGACCCCATACATTATCTGGTACCCAAAACCAACCATAAAGATGATCGTAATTCCAGCGACCATAGTGAAAAGGTGCCCAACCCCAGCTGTAATCAGACATCCATGTCCATCCAAAGTCTGTTAGGATCCAATGACCTTGAGTCGAATATGGTATAAAATCTGATCCGGCATCCGGAATCCATACATAGCCGTAATTAGGATAATTTACCCATTCTCCATAAGGACTTAACTGATCATAGAAAACCTGGAAACTTACATTAGTTTGCTGAGCTGATGCCCTGTTTGTAAATACTACAGAAGTAATAATCACGATAATTAATAATACTAAAACTTTAATTTTTGATTTCATACTGATGTAGCTTAAATTATCACAAAGTGATTATCTCCAATAGTTATATGGAGTATTACTTAATCATAACAAAATTAAGGTTTTGGATAGTGGCAAATGTTACATAACTTTCGAAAAGAGTTACATAATTCACACTTGGAAATATTGTGGAACCGGATATCGAAACAGTACTTCTTCTACCTCTGCATATGATTAATTAATAGTTTCCGTGCTATGAAAATTCTGCTTTTTACAGTTCCTAGTTTAAGCTTTATCATATCTGCAATTTCTTTGTACTTGTATCCCTCAATGTACATTATAAATGGTACCCTGAACTTAACATTTAATTGTTCAATACTTTGGTTAATTTCAATACAGGAATAAGCTGAATCCGGATCATCTGAATCTGAAGCCTTGGTCTTATTAATGAAAAATGATTCATCCGTACGATCACGATAGGTGTTTTGCAGAACATTATGCCTGTAATTATTAATAAAGGTGTTTCTCATTATTGTGAATGTCCAGGCTTTAAAAAATCCGTTATCCACAAATTTATCCCGACTCTGGAGTACTTTAAGGAAAGTTTCCTGTACAAGGTCCTTTGCATCTTCACTACTTAACCTAAGCCAGATAGCATACTTAAGTAAACTTTGTTCAAGATCTAATAATTGTTCACCGAATTCAATTGCTGTCATGTATTTGTATTTAATCAGATATATTATTTGTTTTGATTGGCTTAAGTTGGATAAAGACGCATATCGTCAAAAAAGGGTGTTCGCTTTTCTTCAACGCATTTTACCGCATACAGATAAAGTGCGGCACTCCATGTTTGCCAATCCTGCCCCATTGGCCTGCCGTCCTGTGCTTTTACCCACTCATTAAATCCAAAATTGACATCTGCGGTATTAGAAATTTTAATAAGATGTGTAAGCACCACAAGCTTCTCCTGTGCTAATGTGTATTTTTTTGCAGCGACCAGAGCTGCCACATAAAAACCGCATACAAAAGGCCAGATACCTCCGTTATGGTATTCTCCCGGTTTATTATATATTGCATATCTCGGATGCCAGTCAGGATCTTCGGGTTTGATATAAGGAAAGAAGTTAGGCGGAAGACCAACTACCAGATCACCTCTTTTTTTCATACCTTCACACACCGCTTCAATCCATGAAATCATCTCCACAGCCCTCGAGGGAGAGGCGATTCCGGAGAGTATGGCAAGACTGTTACCAAGAAGGTCAAACCGTTCGCTACTATGAATTTTATATGACCAGAAAGCATAGTAGGGTTTATGCTTTACAACAAGACCTTCATGAATGTGACGATGCATCGTTCCACAGGTAATCGTGAACCGGTTGATTTCGTTGTGCATTCTGTCGGCTTTATCATTCTTTCCCAGGAGACGCAGATAGCTATAAACAAGTGCATTCACAAATAGTCCATATCCTGTCACCCATTGTTCATCACGCCAATCGCTGGTTGGCTGCTGGGCAACCATGTACCTGTCAGAAGGGCTTTGATACTCCATCCAGTTCGATGCTTTTTCAACAGCATAAGTAAGAAAATCTTTTTCTCCCGATACTTTTCTGAAAATGCCAACACCCAACAAAAACAAAGGAGTGGTATCACTTGATCCCCGGTTCTCCTTGTCGTGCACCAGAGAAGGGATAAGACCATTTTTAGTCTGGTTTTTTGCCAGCGTCTCCAATACTTTCCGTATACTCTCCAAAAGCTTCAAGTTCTCAGATACTGCTATCCCAAAAATTGAAAACATCAGATCTCGTGTATACGGTTCAGGATATCCCCAGCCTGCAGTCCGTGGAAGACCATGAAATGATCCGTGTGCATTATAAAGCAGCACTTCAATCGCGGCTTTCTTTGCCTCTTCAATCTCCTGCTGTTCTGAAACCTTCATTATTTAATTCCTAATTTATCGTTTATTATCTGTACAAACCGTCTTGCTACAACACGGTAATCAAAGTTCTTCACAACCCTTTCTCTGGCTGCTTTGCCCATTTTTTCACGCAATGCTACATCAGTCATAAGAAGCATTAAATATTTGCCGATATCATGTACATCTGCACGGTAATCTACTGTCCGCGGCTCTTTAAATACTATTCTGTGTTTTCCTTCAAATCCTGATTCATCCCCAAGAGTAACCTGGTCGACAACTATTTTCTGTGCTACTTTTGCAAGGAATGCTGTTTCACCATGTAATAGTGTGTCAAGCATGCCCATTGCTTTTATACCAATGACAGGCTTTTCGCATGCGCCTGCTTCCACCTGAGGCATGCCAAAACCCTCAAGCCGGGAAGGGGCCGCATATATATCGCATGCTCCGATCAGATAAGGCATGAAATTCCTTGAAATTTTATTGGTTTCATAAATGACACTCTTTTCAATTCCAAGATTTACCGCCATGCCCAGATCAGCTATGTTTTGCTTCTTAGTTCGCGGCTGGGGCCATACTTTGCATACATATTTCCAGTCTGGCGCTTTGGTATCGATGATAGCGAGTGCTTGCATTACTTCCTGTGCACCTTTTGAAGCAGCATCACCACCGACTGTGAGAATCATTATCTGATCGGGTGAAACACCCAGCGATTCACGTACAGCCAAAATCTTGGGATCATCCTTGCTGTGAGGAATAAAGTTATCGGTATTACATCCAACGGGTAACACTTCAATTTTATCCCCGTCTATCCCGTCACGTACATACATCTCCTTTACCCAATTAGAAGTCACCAGAATTAGGGGTAGAGCATTTAAAACCTCCTGATAGTTAGCGATATAACCATCAGCAACCAGCCATGGTACCGGCTGGACACCATATCGTTGGGGGTGAAGGATTAATTGAGGTGTGTGTCCCCAGTAACCTACACCAACAACAACATTTGGCTCAAACCACCGATAGTACCATTCTTTCTCCTGCGCTGATTCGAAATGTACAGCCTGTGCATCAACTCCCATTTCAAGAAGTCCCCTGTAAAGAAGATCTCCCTGGGTCGCCAGACCACCCGGAGAAGGCGGATAATCATATAATAACAAAACTTTCATAATGAAACAATTCTCAAATTTTCAAATTCATAAGTTTATTAAGCCATTTTTTAGCAACAGCCGGATCAGTAAATTGCCAGAAAGATTCTGCCCGGGGTGTAGTTTCAGCTTCAAAACTATTTTTTTCAAATCCATATATTTCGGTAATAATCCGGTATTTTCGCAGCCATATCCGTTCCGTAAGTGTCCGGCAGATGTCGGCATTTTCATTAGCCATGGGATAGTGTTTTTTGTCGTCGTCGGTATAAGCAAAGGACCATAATTCGGTTGTTGATATTTTACCATTATTCCAGAGTTTAATTACTGCTTTACCAGCTTCTTCATGTCTGCGATGTCTTGTGTATTCTCCGGAAGGATTATGAGAAATTATAAGGTCGAAATGCTTCGCAGGTAATAATTTCCGTATTGCCTGCTCAACCTCATTTTCTTTCAAAGGCTTCTGTTCAGGGCCATCATCCAGGTCGCCTATAATCCCTTTAGATTTAAGAATTTCTAAAGCATTATAAAACCGGAGGGAGCGGTCCTCATCGTTTGCCCTGCAAAGACAAACTATAAACCATTGCCATGAAGGATGGCTTAGTATTGTTCCTCCGGCCCATAATGTTTCATCATCGGGGTGAGCCACTATAACAGCAACGGTCTTTGTGAATAATCGGGCCATAGGTATAGGGTGAATAATATGCAAAGATCAGTTACCGGAAAAAGTAAAGCGTTACACAACTTTATATTTATTTTACATTATTCACATATTTTAAATTAGTTTACCTATTTATGTCTAAGTGCCTGATGGTGTCCTGCCCAGTCTCAGACTGTAATCTTTACAGCAACGTCGGTTGGTGGAACTTCCCCACTGAAATAATCTGCATAGGCTCGGGTAAATTCTGCACCATAGAAGAATATCATGGAAGAATAACTCACCCACAGAAGGATTAAAACAATTGACCCGGCTGCACCATATGCCGAACCTGGATTTGTTTTGCTTAAATAAAAACCAATAGCAGTTTTTCCCAATAAAAAAAGTAAAGCAGTTAAAACTGAACCCAACCACAAATGTTTCCATTGAATTTTTGCGTCGGGTAATATTTTGAACATAACTGCAAACAGGAACATGACGACTCCAAATGAAATAATGGATTTGAGCACATAAAAAATTATGAGTACAATGTTTGGCCAGTGAAGCAGCACCCAACTGCTCAAAGCTGCAAGAATAGTAGTGATAATGAGCGAGATTAATAACAAAAAACCAATGGATACAATCAGGCCGAATGAAAATAGTCTCTTACGGAGTAGCGTGAAAATGGCTCTGTGTGGTTTGACTTTTACTTCCCAGATAATATTTAATGCTTTCTGTAATTCGACAAATACTCCTGTTGCGCCAACAAGTACCACGACTAATCCAATGATAGTTGCAAGTAAGGATTTATTGGTATTGCTAACGCTAATAATCATATCTTTAACCTGTTTCGCTGTCTCCATACCCATTATTGAGGATATCTGTGTAAACAGATTACCTGTGATTACGTCTCTTTGAAAAAAAAGGTTGGAAATAGAAATTATCATTACAAGTAAACCAGGAATGCTGAAAATAGCATAATAAGCAATCACGGCACTTTGCATAAATGGATCTTTTTCCCACCAGCGTTTTGAAGCGGATCGGGCAATTATAAAAAAGGATTTAATTTTTTTCTTATAAAGCATCAGATTAATAGTTTAAAAATTTTATCAATATTCCTGATTATCCTGTTATCGTATATTCCATTTCCAATTGAATCATCGTTTTTCCTTCTAAGACAATTGATTAAAAGCTGATGATGCTATTTCGAGCTTTTTAGTTCATTCAGTAGTTCATTTAAATCAACAGTAGCGTATGTGGCAGCGTAATCTGACATGGCATAAGGAACGATAAGATTTCTATTGTGAATAATCGAACCACAGGAGTAAACTACATTAGGTACATAACCTTCCCTTTCTTCACTATTGGGAGCCAATAAAGGTGTCTTTAGTCTGCCAATTTCATTTTCAGGATTATTAAGTTCAAATAATGATGCTCCTAAAACATATTCCCTCATTGGTCCTACTCCGTGTGTAATTACCAGCCAGCCTTCTTCTGTCTCGACAGGTGAACCGGCATTTCCTACCTGTACCAGATCCCATGAATATTTTGGTTTCTGAATAAGTTTGGCTTCACGCCAGACATTAATATTATCTGAAAAAGCTATATAATTATTTATTCCGTCTATTCTGCAAAGAATAGCATATTTGCCATTGATCTTTCTTGGAAACAATGCTATTCCTTTGTTCTTAGCCAGTTCTCCATGAATGGGTAAACCTTTGAAATGATAGAAATTTTTGGTTGTAAGTAACTTTGGTAATATGGATATGCCATCATAAGCAGTATAGGTTGCATAGTAAGTAACTTCGCCGTTATCTTCAGTGAACTTAACAAAACGTGCATCTTCAATACCATTTTTTTCAGTATCGGAGATTGGGAAGATCACTCTCTCAGAAATTGCCGAATCAAGTGAAAATTCAATTTCATAATGTGACAGAGCCAGCCACACCATTTGATTAATTATTAATTCTTTATTTGGTGTAAGTTGATGTGTTTTTCTTATTTCTTCGACGGCCCTTTTCAATTCACCATAAGTAAATCTGTCTCCGAGTTTTTCCAATACAAAGACCGGTGAAAGCTTGTTGTCGAAATCGCGCATTTCATCCAGCTTCTTTATAAATGATTTTTTATTGTAAATATGCCTTTTGATTCGCTCTGCTTCTGCCAGCATTTTACCGACGGGTTCAATATTCAGATTATTATTCTTATCAATAACGGCTGAACGAAAGACTATTGACGAAATATGGCCTTCTCCGGTTGCCCTGAAACTCAGAATCACTCTTTTCTCATCTGTTCCGGTTTCCGATTGATCAGGATCTTCTACAATTGATGGATTAAAAAATGCTGCCGATTCAATTGAATACTCCATTGTGAAATAGGAACCAATGAGCGCTTTTCGTGATTGATTAACTTTACCCGTTTTAATTCCTAATTCGCCGAACAACTCAGCCAGTTTATTAAAGTGCGTTTCAAATATCAGTGAAATATTTCTGTGACGCCTGGAATAACCTCTCAGAACCTGACTTAGTGTTGTGAATACTTCACTATCAGACATTGCTAAAACACTAAGTATAATATTCTTGCTTCTTTCTCTGGAAAAATTACAAAATCGGGCGATTACCCTGCTGGGATCGGGGAAAAATCTGCTATCCTTCCTTGTGACTGTAACCCGCATGTTTTGATTTTTTTTTGATCAATCCGGACGAATCTACAATGAAATAGTAAGACTTTGTTGCCGGCGAATTTCCCATTGCCGATAAAACCGAAGCTTCTTCTTTGATTGATTCCATTTCAGGAAATACCATGAATTGGCTGACCGATTTGCTCTCCGGCTTGTTATACTTATCAATCGTCAATCGTGCCATCAGATAACTTAATGTAGATTCTGCTCCCTGATTTAGGTTTACATGTGTTTCTTCCAATCCGTCGTAACAACCACCGGTACATGGATTATAAATAATCTGATGCAGGCGGTTATTCCCTAAAAACCAGTTAAACGAAGTTTCCATTTTTATAAAGAAGTCTTCATCGGCAAACACGTCATAAAACTTGCTTAATGTCATAACTGTATAGGCAACATCAATTGGCTGTTCGCCAAAATGACCTGGTACCTGACCTCTTTGCAGCCAGTTCTTATTGGAAATTACTTCTATCCCGTTTTCATTAAAAGTTTTAGACAACAGAAAATTAAGTGATGATAAGGCAATTTCTTTATAAATTGTTTCTCCGGTTAACAACCACGCATATAACATGGCTTCAGGTAATATGCTGTTTGCATAAGTAAGATAACCTTCAAACCATTGCCATTTTTCGTCAGATTCATGCCTGTACATCTGAACCAGTCTATTGGCCATCGTTTTGATAAGGTCAATATTTTCCGGCGATTTTTTTACCCTTTGATAATAATACAGCCCTTTTATGGCAAAGGCCATTGCCCGGGTGGAATGTATTGTTTCAATACGAGGAATTACTTTTTGAATGATCGCAATGGCCTCAGAACTAATTTTTTCAGGTAGTAATTCTTTCTCCGAGATTATATAACCTAAGGCCCAGAGAGCCCTCCCATTAGAATCATCTAAGTTTGCATTTTTGTTTTGATCAGTAAATTTATCTTCAATATCTACATAGTTCAAAAAGTCGCCCGCAGGTTGCTGACACAGTTTAATAAAAGTGAGATATTTATTTATGTACCATATACTTTTGTTATCGTTTGTTAAAATGAAATGCATACACATAGCTACTGCAGCCCTGGCATTATCATCAAGGGTATAACCGGAACAGAGATCAGGCTGGTTGATTTTAGAAAACTGAATGATCCCGGTACTGGTTGTCATTTGTTTTATATGATTCAGATTGATGGCCGGCAGATTATATTGGATTGTAATTTTATCACCAGCTATTTTTTTGAACAGCATAGTATGCTCAACAGCAGAATTTTCCCAGGCTGTGAAAACTATTTTCTGCAAGGTATTTATTCTGATATTCCTTCGTAAAGAGTTATCATTGAGTAGCCGGAGAACACCATCAGCCAACTGTTGTGAGTTGCGAAAATCAAAAATAATTCCTGTATCCTGAGTCAGCACTTCCTTCGCATGAGGAATAGGAGTTGAAATGATAGGGCAGCCGCAGCTCATTGCATAGGCAAAAGTGCCACTAACCGCCTGGTTAGGATCATTGGTGGTAAACAGGTAAATATCGGTAAGCTGCAAATATTCAAGCAAATCCTGCAATGCCAAATAACTATTTATAAATTTTACATGTTGTGTTAAGTTATATTCATTTACCATAGCCTCAAGGCTTACACGATATTCCTCACCTTTCTCTTTCAAAACTTCGGGATGGGTTTTGCCTATTATGAGAAATAAGACATCCGGATTGGTTCTAATAATCACCGGTAAAGCTTTTAAGGTGGTTTCAATGCCCTTCCCCGAACTTAGCAGTCCGAACGTAGTGAGAACTTTCCGACCTTTGATTCCGTATTTTTTTTTCAGTGATTCTCTGTTTAGGTGGGGCACCAGGTGTGTACCATGGGCTATCACTGATATCTTTTCTTTTGAAAGACCATAATCGTTCATTAATATCTCAGACGAATTATGTGTCATAACCATGATTGATTCACATGCTGAGGCAATACTTCTTATTTTAAATTTCAAGTTCTCATCAGGATGAGGTAGTACGGTATGGAAAACTATTACAATCGGTTTTGTAAGTCTGTTTAAAAATTGAAGAAATGCCTGTTCCTGTTTGTTAAAGAAGCCGAACTCATGCTGGATCAGTACGATTCTGATTCTGTAGTCTTTATTAATCTTCAGAGCCAGTTTCTCATATCTGTCATCAAATGATGTCTTAAGAGTATATTTTACTTCATCGGGATATTGGAAATCCACATCTCCGGATTCCAGTGCACAAACTTTTATGGATAAAGAATTGTTGAATTTATTATTAATGGCTTTAATCAAATCCTGCGAATAGGTTGCTATACCACATTCCCTGGGTGGATATGAGGTAATAAATAATATTTCAGGCAGGTCATTGGTTTTATCTATCAGAGGTACTTGTCCTCTCGTGAGCTGATTAATCGCGGGATATAATGAGTTTTCAAAGCCAAACAACCCTTCGCGATTATATACAGCTTCACCGTTTTGCTTTGATGCTATTTTATTTTTCATCTTTCGCTGTATGAGTTAATAATTCTGCCAATAATGCGGATAAACTCACTGAGGCACAAGCAACATGAGAATCAGCCGCTCCATAATAAATAAATAAAGTATCTCCAAACAAAGCAGTACCCGTTGGAAAAACCACATTATTAACGTCTCCTCTTAACTCCCATTCAGATTCTGGTGAAAATAAAGCATAAGGCAACCGTGATATTACTTTTTCAGGATTATCTAAATCCAGCAAGGCTGCTGCACACGCAGAATATACAGTTCCTTCGTTAGTTTCTTCTGCTCCATGGTAAATTAACAGCCAGCCATGTTCTGTTTCAATAGGAGGACAACCACCCCCGATATAGCTTGACTCGTGGGCAAATAAAGGATCGATGACAATATGATCTTGCAGTTTAAGAAAATAATTTTCCCAGAATTTTTTAGTGAGATCCGTTAAGTTTTCTACAGAAACAATTTGAATGCCTGGCCTGATCCGGTGAAGAAATACCAGATTGCCTTTGATTCTTCGGGGGAAAAAAACTACATTTTTGTCCCAGAGCATCACTTTTTTTTCAGGATCAGCATGCGGGTTGTAAATCTTATTATCGTGGTAATATCTTTCATTAACCCCGCCTTCTAATTCTATAAGAGATATAAATCTTGCAAAGGTGATGGGAGGAACAATGAGTCCCTGTTTTTCAAAATGCATTAAATCTTTCGATATAGCTAAAGCTCCACGCGCATTTGTTCCATCATATGCGGTATAGGTCAAATAATACTGATCATCAATCTTTACAATACGGGGATCTTCAATACCATGCTTTTCATATTCAAATTCAGGCACCATAAAAGGCTCATTCCACCTTTCAGCAACTGTTAACGGACCATCCAGTCTACAATAGCCAATAGTTGAAAAATTTCCTTTTTGTACAGCCCTGTAGAAAAGATGAACGATTTTACCTTCCTGTATTGTTGCAGGATTAAGTACACTTTCGTTTTCAAATTCCAAAACTGTCTTTGACAATAAAATTCCTTCTTTTTTAACCTTTATCATGGAAAATATTTTAATCTTTTTATCTCCTAAACCTTGACAGTTCCAGGAAATTAATATTCACTGAGCAAAGGTCCGTAACTAAAGTCAGGGATGTGTTACAGAACTTTTGCAAAAAGTTACATGATTTACATAATTTTTCTATGGATATTATTACTCAAAAATTGTAACAGCACAGACTATTTCGGGATACTTCAGCGATAAGAAGAGAGGATTATATTTAGCAGCCTCTTTTATGACTCACTGTAAGGGTTTTCTTTTTTTTAAAATCGTTTTGATTTTTAATATCGGGGGCATTGTGTCGCCTAATAAGAATCCCCATGGTTTCAGAGGTTCTATGTGATCGCAAATGAGTTTTATAATGGCAAGCATCGGCATAGAAAGAAACATTCCGGGTATTCCCCATAAAGCATTTCCGACAAGAACAACTATTACAGAGAATAATGCATTGATTTTTATTTTTGAGGCAACTATATATGGAACGATGTAGTGGTTATCAATAAGTTGGATGATATAATAGGCTACCAGAATGTAGAAAGCGTACCAGGGTGACGGTTTGGTGACCAGGGCTACCATCATTGGCAATGCGACTGCAATGATACCTCCGATGTATGGAATGACATTTAGCAGTGCTGCAAGAATGCCAAGAATGAAAGCATATTCAATACCAAGTATTAAAAGCGCTGCTGTATTCATTGTTGCCATCAAAGCAGCTTCGATAACCAACCCCACAAGATAGCGCTGAATGACAGTTTTGATCTGGGAAACTAATTCCCTTACATGAGTTTGGTAATTTGATCCGGAGAGTCTGCGAATAAACTCAATTAATAAAGGTTGATAAAATAATATCATAAAGATGTAGAATGGTATCAACAACAATATTACTAATCCGTTGCCGAGAAGGACTATTGTTTGTCCTATAGCTGCTGTGCTTACATTGACTATTTCGCCCTGCGTTTTTGTAATCCAGTCATGTATTTTTTGAGGGTCTTTATCAAAATAATCTGCCGCATCGGAAATTGTTTGGTTAAGTATTGATGTAAATTTCCCGACCAGTGCCGGCCATGATTCTCCAAACCGGCTTGCCTGAGAGATTAAAACAGCGCCAACTGCGGCAATTACAATAAAGGCAAGTAACATCGTGAGAATAATTGCTAATACTCTGTTTATTTTTATTCGCACCAGAAAATTAACAACAGGATGAAGTAGAATTGCAATAATTATTGCGAAAACTAAGGGAATAATAATACTTTTTGCAATATACATTATTGCAAAAAAAGCAATTAAGCCCATTAGGAAAATGGTCACTTTTACGTAAAATGGCAGCTTTAATTCTTCACCTGGCACGACTTATGGAATTTATTTCTTTTTACGAAAAAAATGCTGAATCAGAGCTTGTCCTATTGATTTGATTACGTCAGAATTTTTAGCAACGACGTTTGTTACCCCAAACTGAAGAAATGAACCAATAAGTTTTCTGATCAGATTACCAGATGTCCCTACGAATATTTTTTTTGAAAGGAACCCGCTGAGCAGACCCATGGCTGTACCTGAAATATTATCAATCAGGTAAGGCGATGAAGAGATCTCCTTCAATGTACTCCTTAGAATATTGACTGGTCTTAAGCTTTCGTAAGCAAGTAATAATTCCTCTTTCAGCAACTGTCCTTTAAAACCTTGCTCAACTTCTAATAATTGAATTGCATCTTTAAGCCCGTCTGTGGAAGTTATATTTTGCATCTGCTCTTATTTAAGAATGTGTTTGATGATATAATTCCCGACAAGCTTCTTAATCCATTTATGCATAAAGAGATGAATGACAATCCCGACCAGAATATAAAATCCGGCTACCACAAAGAACCCATAAAATGTTTTTCCAAGGATATCACCCAGCCATAAAGCTATGCCCAGATTTAAAAACAACATGAAAGAAGCAATAAGAATAATGACAACTGATTGTGGAACCAGCGAAGACACAATATCTGTTGTCTTGTCAAGTGTTTTAAGCTTTGCCAGCTCAAGGCTTGTTTTGCCATATTCAGAAGCTCTTTCAAGCAATGATTCCAGGAATGTAGTATTATCTTCCATGTCTTCCGTCATGATAAAGTTATACAAAAGCCGTATTTTTAGTTATTTGCAACCCTTGTAATGCCGTTTGAAATAGTTAACAGGAATACTGTTTCTTCCTGGGTCGTGAGACTGTACTTTATGTTTTCATCAAGCGTCATCAGCTGACCTTCATTGAGGGTTATACTATCTTTCCTGATATGAAATCTTAGTTTGCCCTCAATTATCTGAAATGTAATAGAATCATCTGATTGAAAGGACTTTATTTCTGTTCCTTCATGCATTGATGTAAGAATAATCTGTTTATTGGGACTTTTCAAAAGAGTCAATGCATTAAGTTCACCGTTTGCCCAGGTATAACTCTGTTTCATAGTTGCTATTAAAGAGGGCAGATTAAATCCTAATAAAGTACAATCTGATGACCTTTTATTCTTTGTAAAAGGAAGTCTGGCCTTCAAGGTTTCTATTTCCATGATTATATTTTTATTCTATTTGCAAAATTTTAACTAAACTGGAAACGAGTCATTCGGTTGCAGTTTTTGCAGCTTTTTTAACCTCTGAAACTTTAGCCTTGGCTTTCTCGGTAAAGTCAGAAACTTCTTCCTTTACCTCATCAACCTTGACTGAAATGTTTTCGAGAAATTCATCGAATTTTTCTCTTAAAGCATCCGCATAGTCTTCTCCCTTCTTAGAGATCTGTTTCCGCGTATTAGAACCTTTGTCGGGGGCAAATAATATCCCTAACAATGCACCGGCAGCAACACCGGCCAAAACACCTAGTAATACTTTTCCTGAGCTCATGATTCTTTATTTAATTGATTATAATAATACAACAAGCAAAATGACAATAAGTATAATTGCACCAACTGAAAGGTAAACACCTCCACCAATGTCACGCATTTTGTGGTTGATAGATTTTACCTCTTTACGCAAGCTTTTCTTTTCAGCCGATTTCATATTCGATTTGTCCATTGCTTTTATCTCATTTAGTCTTAGTTCCATGGTTTTTACCTCTGCCGATTCCGCAGGTTTTGGAGCAGCCAAAGATGAAGGTTCAGTGGTAGTTGCTGCATTTAATTGAAGCGGAAGTAATGTTACTGACAAGCAGGTCACCATTAAACAAATAGCAAGTTTTTTCATGATAATATAAATTAATTAATTGTTGATTTAATATCTTCTTCCCTGAATGACTCTAAGTATAATTGCTATTATTGCAATAACAAGGAGTATATGTATTACTCCACCAACACTGTATCCAATAAATCCGATTGCCCAGGCAATGATTAAAATTACTGCTACGATATAAAGTAAATTTCCCATGATTTTAATTTCTAATTGTTTATAACAAAATCACTACTAATATTATAATTAGAATTATTGCACCGGCTGAAACGTAAAGTGTGCCTCCATTTCTATGGTGACGTTCTGATGTAGTTACTTCAACCTGTGAATTTTTCTTGTCCTTCGAAATTAATTTTGAATCACCCATTGTATTAAATTGGTCAACCCTTTTAAGTAAGGCTTTGACTTCTGATGATTCGACCGGTTCGGGAGGTTTTGTAACAACAGATGAAGGTTTGTCAGTAGTTGCTGCATTCAATTGAAGAGGAAGTAATGTTAATGACAAGCATGTCATCATTAAACAAATAGCAAGTTTTTTCATGATATATAATTTAAATTTTTAATTGATTTAAAGTATCTTTCTGCCTTGAATAATCCTAAGGATTATTGCAATTACAGCAATCACAAGAAGAATGTGTATGACACCACCCATGCTGTAGCCTATAAATCCGATTGCCCAGGCAATAATCAAAATTACTGCTATGATATAAAGTAAATTTCCCATGATTGAAAGTTTATTTGAGTAGCGTTATTCTGTTTAGAAAAATAAGTTCATTTTATTAATGTTGAAGTTCTAAGTAAAAAAGAACCTTGACAAAGTTAGGCTTCACTATTGCAGAAACAGTTATATAATTTTTGGAATAAGTTACATCATTCACACATTTGGATGTGATAAAAAGAGAATACAGCCGCTCCGCCTGATGAGGAACTGCTAAATGCTTTTAGGAGTAAGTCAAATCAATTAATGGCTCCCCAGTGCAGCTCGTCGATTGTTCTTAAGGTTTTTAAAATGAGATGGTGTAAGCCCCGTCATTTTCTTAAACTGATTTGACAGATGCGATACACTGCTGTAATGAAGTTTCCATGCAATTTCGGTAAGATTGAGCTCATCGTAAACAAGGAGTTCTTTTACCTTTTCTATTTTATTTGAGAGGTAAAACTGCTCAATTGTAGTCCCTTTATATTCGGAAAAAAGATTGGAAAGGTAAGTGTAATTATGATTGAGTTTTTCGCTCAGGTAATCGGAAAGGTTTATTTTGATTTGTTCATCATTATAATGGATCAGTTCAATAATGATAGTTTTAATTTTCTCAACCAGTATTTTTTTATTATCATCTATCAGTTCAAGCCCTGTCATTTTCAGGGCAACGTCCAGATTGTTTAATTGATCTTTTGAAATCTTGTCTGTTATTTCAACTTCACCTAATTCAACGGTAGTAAAATGCAACCCAAGTTTTTCCAATTCTAATTTAACCACCATCTTACAGCGGATACAGACCATATTTTTGATGTACAGTTTCAATTTTCCTTTATTCAGATATACATATCAATAACATAACAAATATACAATATTTTAGTTCTTATTTAAGTTAATTATTTAAGCTTTTGTAACAAAATATTAATTTTTATCAACGTATTTCAGACACCTGCTTTTAAGTGATTGATGTTGAAATTGACATGCATCTCTTATAATCATAAATACCTTCCTTAGTGATTCACTATTGTACTTAAAAACTGTGTCAATCTCAGAAGGTAGGAATTATCCAAAGATCCGCTTGTTCTGTTTTTCTTCAGGAATTCTTTAATTTTATCCTTGTTGCCGGGAGAAAATGTATATAAATTTCTCCGGTTTAAACTTTTTGTAACAAAGGTTTTATTATTGGTAAACCTGAAAATGTAAATGGGTTCTTCAGCATAAACATTTTTCTCATAAGGAACTCCATTTTTACGGATAAGTTCAGTCCCTTCTTTCTTAAAGGCATGAATTACAAAAAGTGATGAACTTCCATAATTTATTGCCTGTCCGAATACTAAAGCCGAATCTGCAAGAATATTCCTCCTGGCTTTAATTTTTCTGAAATAAACCGATGTATCTCCATTATAATTCTGAAAATGAAATTGCAGGATTGCTTCTTTATCCAGCTTAATTATATTTTTCGATTTTGGTTCCTTCCAGAAAAGTTCATCAAGTAATCCATTGTATTTTATGAGTTTATTTCTGACAATTTCTCCATTTGAAAGAAAGATATCCCCTGCAAGCCATTCCGGATTAAAATAGGTTGTCGGATCAACACTTAAAGCCGGAGTAAAAAGGTCTCCTGTCAGATATGGATCAGAGTTTGTTATTCTATAATTCTCGTGGGAACCACTTCTTTGACTATACAGATTTTGAAAGCCGATCATCAGCAGAATTGCATGAGCTATTATTATTTTGGTTGTCATTTAGTCATTCTGATTTTGATTTTACTTTAATAATTGCAAATCCATTTATAGGAAGACCTTTAGAAGACATGCCCTGAACATTTATTAGATAATTACCCTGTAAATCAGATGTATAACATTCAATTTGTAGTTCTTCTTTATTATGCAGAATGATTTCCGGATCCCATAATAATACCTGCCTTAAATCAGGCATATGTTTATTGATATTGACGGGTATATAATTCTTTGGTTTTGAAAAGCTTTGGCTTGATAATAGCTGGTATCTTACCGTTGGCGTTGTAAATTGAATATTATTAATTTCCAGATTTTTGCTAAAAACGGCAAGAATTCCTGAAAGCGGCATCTCTCCATAATATCTGATTACCGGTAACATATCGATGCGTTTTATTTGATTGGTTCCAAGATTAATAATCTGATTTACATCATTAATAGGTACTCCATCCAAAAAAATTATTGGTTCTATGTTAAGAAAACCTTTATTCTGAGTATCAGTAAAACTCAAAATATAATTATCGTTGTTTTTTCTGACCTTCAAAGCAGGCAAAAGTTCTCTTGAAATCTCAATAAAATCCGGAAGTGGAAGATAATCAGCAGGAAAGACTCTTGAATTAGGAGTGTAGTAAACCCTTGGAATTGCGGATGAATGCTCAATTTTTCTTCCGGTATTTGTTTCAGCTCTTTCAGTGTAATATCTTTGAATTTCAGAAATATTCACACTCCTGAGTACACAAGATTTGAGACCAGGTTCATTTAATAAATATGATGGAATATATGGTTGAAACAATTTGAATTTGTCATCAAGTTCGATAATTGCTTTAGCATTCTCTTTAAGCCTTATGAATAACTCTTTGCCTTCATAGTAAGGATTAAGAAGAAATCTAAACGACCCCGATAAATCGGTTGAAGTGTACTGCATATTTGCGATACTATCCGGAGTGGAAACAAGAACAGTATAGATGATTGTGTCGGTTGCATTTTGCCTGTTAGTTAAAACAGTCGGATTGTCAGATTGTCGGATAGTAAGAATTCTTCCTTCTATGATTGTCTCTTTTATTTCAGGCTGATATTTATATTGATTTTGTCTGGATTCCCCTCTTATTATAGGTTTATCAGTGCCACTAAAATATTCTGAAAGAGAAGGCTCTTTGTTAAAACCGGGGGAAATCTCATTAACTGAAACCGAAAGCCAGGCAATGGAATCTCCGGGAATATCTTTAGCTTCAATAGAAAACGTCACTTTTTCTCTTGTATTAAATAGCTGTTTGTTCAAATGAACGACCAGATTTCCATTTCCTGTATTATTGCCGGAATATTGACCTGGGGAAGCAGATGATGGCCCAGTATAAAATGTACTATCAAACAGTTCTAATTTCTTATCAAATCGATTTGCAATTACTATCTCTTTTGTAAAATAGGAATCTTCACCTTCATTTCTCATCCAATTTGTATAACATACCAACTGGTAAATATCTGAATGCAAAGTATCCGGTAGGTACATGTTTCCAAAAGCCGTTTGATTGCTTAGTTCCACTCTGACCTGCGTTATCTGCATATTATGACGGTCACGTAATACCATATAAGCATATTTACTCATCTGTCCGGGAATTCCCTTTAAATACATAGTATAGAATAAGTTATCGCCGGCAATGTAGATATCTCTGTCAGTATGAAGGTAGACATTTTCTGATTTAACAGATTTGTAGTTGTTCTGTGCT
>JADGPU010000094.1 GCA_017882305.1 Bacteroidales bacterium
AGATGCCTGGCAATATCAGGTATTTCCTGCATCTCTTTAATCCGTTGACCCCGGAACAAATTTAATCTTTCGGGTTGTTTGTTCCATTTGTGAGTATAATCGTTCCAGATCATATTCGCAATATGTGCCTGATATGCAAGATGCAATGATTCAGCACTTTTCCCGGGTGATATCTGGAAAATATCATGGTCAGTATCACGGTTATGACCAATCATATCCATTACATAAAGTCCAACAATTTCCGTATCTGATAGATCTAATGAAGTCTTATCATCTACTTTCAGAATCAGATTTTTTTCAATAAGCGACTGACAGAAATGGCGGGCACCCATACAGTCAGACGGAAACTCTTCACCGGTAAGATGTATAAGCCAGATATCGCGTTCAAGCTTGCCCTCCTTCGATAATTTTAAAAGGATTGGGGCTGCCTGTAACAATGTTGCACTTGCGGAATAATTATCATCGGCGCCTCTGGCTGACAATCTTGCTCCCGAGCCTCCACGTTCTTTTTCATACACATCTTCCATATAAGCAGTATCATAATGATCTCCAAGTACAACTGCCTGTTTTCGGTTTTTTCCCGGAATGATCACAAGTAAATTTCGTTCGTGAATGTTGCCTTTCTGATTTCCCAGCCAACCTCCATATTGTGTGAAATCAAACAGTGTATTCCATTTAAATGGCAATTCTCCCACCATCGCCTGACCTTCCATCCCGGCATCAGCTATCACCTTACGATATCTTCCAATAAAATAATCGCCCAGGTGTTCAAGATCACGATGTTGTTTCTGTACCAGCGAAAGAGTGGTCGCATCAAGCATTATATCTGCATTATCCTTATAGACGAATTCACCTTGAGCAAGGAATTTTATATCATTCCACCAGTTCTCTTCAAACTTTCGCGTAGATGTTTCTGTAAAAGTCAGTGGTTCAGGAAGAGTTGAATCATACTGCTCTTCTATAATTTTTTCAAGAGCCTTCTGTATCTGACTTGCTTTTTCCGACATTGCGACATGAATACAAAGCTCATTGAACCAGTGCTCAAGTGTCTTATGTTTTGCTATATTCAGAAGGTTTTGTGCAAACGATCTTTTTAAGAGCTTCCGATTCTGCATCTCCCAGCTCTCAAATAGGGAGATAATGTTAAAAGAAGTCTGATGAGCATAATAATCATTAACTGTATTAAAATCATGAAGGGCAGATAGATACATATCACGCTTCTGCATTCTTGGCCAAAGTTCAACCGGGTTTGACATCTCCCTGTCACTAGGATGATAACCAGTTATGTTTCCATAAAGTGATTCAGTCCTTACCTCAACATTATCGGATTCCAGTGGGACAAAAGCCACTAAAGGCCTGTGCAGATAAATCTCATATTCCCCGACACGCATTGGTGGATAAAAAAACCTGTAACCGAAAAGTCCTCCCTTTGAAAGGGTCTTCTCAACATCCATTATTTTTCTCCTGTCTGCTTCCGGACCATTTAACAGAAGTTCGAATTTATTGTTCCAGAGATGGCTGTTGCAGGCTAATGGTTTGTCGTACAAACCCATAGCATCGGGCTCAGTGCTAAACAATGCTTTTATTAATCTAATCTTATGCGCTACCTCATTTAGTTCATCCTGGTATCTGTGGACCTTCTGCCAACGGTTGGTACGATGATATGAATCATGAATAAGATTTTCGTTCATTATCAAGTTCTTACTGTCTTGATTCGGCTCATGAAGCCATCCTGATTGTGTTACCCTCAATCCTCCTATCCCCCTGTTCCTTGCAACTAGGTTAAGTAACGGGATCTGAGCAGCTACCGGAAATTCTTTTTTAAGACGGAGGTAACCAGGCATACCCCAGAATACCAGACTCCCCGGAAACGGAAGAATTGATAAACTCCCTGACAGATATTTATTTTTTACGGTTTCCGGCATAAGGCTGAAAGGCCTGAATGTCAAAAGATATCTTATGTCCAGAAATTGGGAATCGTCATTCACAATAAATCTCTTTGTCCATTCAGGTAATAAAGATTCTTCAGATGGCATTATTCTGAATCCAGAATTATAAAGAGATTCAATATCAGTTAGTTTTTCTCCATAAGCTTCAGATAACAGATCTGTAAAAAAAGATATTGATTCATATTTAGCTATTTCGGTGCCAGGTGCAGTAAAGAATCCTTTCCAGAAAATCTGCTCAGGGTTATGAATACTGTTTCCAAAGAAAGTCCATATCACTCTTCCCTTATCATCCTGTGTACGGGAAAGCATAAGTGGCAGTAATGTTACATATCTCTCGTGATGTAATGATCCGGCGTGAGCAGCTAATTCAGGAGGCCAGTAGGCGTTATTCAACAGGTTCTCTCCACCATGGCCGCTGATAAAGTGCTCTGGAAGTCCTCTTCCAAGTTTAAGGATATTACCCATTATCTGATGGCCGACGTGCTCAATCCCTGGTTTAAGTTCATATTCCTCTTCCATTTCTGAAATCTTCCACCCAAACGGATCATCAGTCTGCAAAATACGATTGTCAGGTTTTCCATATGGCTTATAGCCCAGGTGAGGCGGGGGCATAAATTCCGAGTAAGCTGTTATCGGGTAACATCCTTTGCACCTGAACCAGGGATATCCTGCCAGGAGTTTTTTCCAGCCTGTGGGGATCTTTTCTTCCATATTGGATTTCTATCAATTGTGAAGTTAAGCACTTGTTGAATCATAATACATTTACCTCGTTACTAAATTTTAGCATTTTATTAACTGTTATAGATATTTGGAGCCGCTCATAGAGAAGTTCAATATGAATACTCCACAACAGATAGAATCAATTCAAACCCTCCCCGATCCTGGATCTTTTAAATATATTCTTACAGGACATAACGGGATAGTGAAGAATTAGCCTTTATCGATTATTCCCATTGACTTAGGAGTTCCGACTCCAGATTACCAACTCCTGACTTCGGCCTTGGATCTTCGAACTATAACTAAAGGAATTTCTTTACCTGTTCCCAGTAGAGAATGGTATTCTTACCTGAACCATTCCAGGTCTTGGCTATCCGTTCAAAATCGTATGGACCAATCTCTGCAGCATAATACAGGAATATCTTCTCGGAAATTTTATAATTGAACAGGTCATTCCTTGAATATGTACTACCTGTCCTGTTGTTATAATCCACCAGACGTATTGGACGGATCTGAAAATAACCAACAGCACCTTCGAGAGGATTATAGGCCAGTGTATCAGACTGAGTTTCGACCATACCGATTGCATGAATAAGGCTTTTGTATGGCTCAAGAGGAGAGATTCTGACAACGATCATAGATTCACTGGTTGGAGCAAATACTTTGAAGCCGAATATCAGCAAAAAGGTAATCAAGAGTATCTTTTTTAATATACTTTTCATAACAAAATCATAAAATCAGGGAGTGAAAAACCATATAGTTAATTATTGCATTAGTCGCAACAGGAGAAATTGGTATTTCTCTTTCCTGAGAGAAATCACCGGTTAGTTTCATATTTAATAACAAGTCAATCATAGCAATAAGAACAATGGACTGCCTGAATTGTTTGATTTAATATTTAAAAGATGTTAACAACTGATTTTGTTCATTTTTTGCTTGCCTAAAGCCATGTTACTTCCTTTGTTTCAAGACAAAGGAAGTAACCAAAGAACTGTGTCCCCGAAGGGGCGAGCTCGCGAACGAAGTGAACTCGCCGAGTTCGTCGGATATAGCTGACTATGTCGGCCGAAGTCCGAAGATAAATGAACAAATAAGTTTTGTAGAACAAAAAAACCGAGCGAAGTGAGCTCGGTGTAGCCAAATGAACTATCATTACTCCTTAAACAACCTTACATTTAAGGCAGTCAGTCCTTTAGGCCCTTTTCCTATTTCAAAAGTAACAATGTTATTCTCTTTGATGGGTTCCTGCAGGTTATTGATATGAACGAATACACTCTGTTTATTTTCCATATCACGTATAAATCCAAAGCCTTTTGAATCATTAAAAAAGGTGACAACACCTTTTCGTATATAACTCGCCTTAGCGGAAGTGATATTTTTCTTAGCTCCGGTCTCGATGTTATTTGCTTCAACCTCTATCTTTTTATTAGGATCGGGAGGAGTCGAGGAAATCTTTCCAAATTCATCAACATAGGCAATCATATCGGCAAAGCTGCTTTTCCCAGTCTCTTTCCTGATAAGTCGCTTTTTCTCCTTTTCTTTTCTTTTTTTATCCTTTTTATTTTTTACTTCTTTTTTGTTTGATGTTTCCTGCGATCTACCCATAAATTGATATTTGGTTCATTAATAATTATTCTGCTGGCCGAATTTGCTCAAAGATAAGGTTTTATTTCCGTAATTACTATTAAGTTACTTATGCAGAATACCTTTCATAATGACTTGCATTTCTTTCTTTATGAGAGCAAGTGCAATTCAGCCAATCCTAATGGATGTCATTGATAATGAACCCATCACAGGCTTATCATTGAAAAATGAGATAGTTTCGTTTTCTTCCTTCAATGCTAGTGAGTAAAGCAGTGGAAGGTAATGATCGGGTGTAGGTACAGCCATTTGTACATCGATGCCAAGTCGGGGATAATTAATAAGATCTTTATGATTATTGCCACGTATCAAACCTTTAAATATCTCGTTTGCCCGGAGGGCCCAGTCAAAACCATAGTCTGGTTCGGTTGCGTGGTCCCATGCTATCATCCGGAGATTATGGACAATGTTCCCGCTTCCAATTATCAAAACCCCCTTTTTCCGTAGAGGAGCCAGTTCCGTTCCCAGTTCATAATGATTCTGTGGAGTCAAATGCCAATCCAGACTCATTTCAATTACAGGAACGTCAGCGCCGGGATAAATATTCCTGATTACACTCCATGCGCCATGATCCAGTCCCCACTTCTCATCCAGGCCAACCTCAGTTGAAGTAATAGTTCGTTTGACATCATAGGCTAATTCAGGGCTTCCCTGAACCGGATATTGCACATTGTACAATTCTGGCGGAAATCCTCCAAAGTCGTGGATTGTAGATGGCTTATGCATTGCAGTTACGAGCGTACCACTAGTTTCCCAATGGGCTGATATGCATAGAATTGCCCTGGGCCATGGAATGGATTTTCCAAGTTCCCGCCACGAGAGTACAAATTCATTTTCCTCAATTGCATTCATCGGGCTTCCATGTCCGACAAAAAGCACAGGCATCATTTCTGTGCTTTCGCCGGAACCAATTAAATCTTTCAGTTTGTTTTGATTCATGGCTCGAGCAATTAGAAGGAACAAATTTGAAGTGGCTTAAAATATTAATTGGCAGATTTTATCAATTCAACATCACCTATAATTTTCAATTCTTCCCCAACAAGTACTCCGCCAGCTTCAAGAACTGCATTCCAGTTCAATCCCCACTCTTTCCGGTTCATTTTTCCTGTAATGGAGAATCCGGCCTTTACATTTCCCCATGGATCAGTCATTAAACCTCCATATTCTACTGATAGAACAACCGGTTTCTTAACTCCTTTGATAACCAGGCTTCCAGTAAGTTCATATATATCGTTGCCAAGATCCTTTAGCCCGCTTCCATCAAAAGTGATCTTCGGATAATTTCCGGCATCAAAGAAATCTGCACTTTTTAAATGAGTATCCCTGTCCGTCATTTCTGTGTCAATTGATGCAGAGTTCAGTGAAATAGAAATAGCAGCAGTAGAAAAATCATCTCCATCTGTGGTCACATGTCCTTCAAATTCCCTGAAATTACCCAGGACATTTGATATCATAAGGTGTTTTACTTTAAAACCGATTTTGCTGTGTGATGGGTCTATTGCCCACTTTGTTCTTTCCTGTGTTCTCATTTTAGTTTTGATTTAGTTATGATTCAATGTCTGTTAACTTCTATTTATTAATAAAGTATTAATTAGATACAGCAAAAGTACATCATCCTGAAAAGCTGGTAGTAACAGTTTTTGGAAAAAGAGTGGTATTTTTAGGAAACGATATTCTTTGACATTTCCCTGAAACGGGTAGGTGTCATTTCCATCCTGGAATGGAATACCCGAGTGAAATATGATTTTTCATTATAGCCTAACTCAAATCCTATTTCTGAAACAGTTTTATCACTATATAATAGCATTCGTTTAGCTTCAATCAGTTTACGGGTTTCGATTATTTCCGATACACTTTTCTGAAAATTGTTTTTGCAAATTATATTTAAGTTCCGTTCCGACATATTCATTTTGTCTGCATAGAAAGAGACTCCCTCATTACGGTGGAAATTGGCTTCCAGGATTCTCAGAAAATTATTAAAAGCTGTAATCTGGGAATTTTTTATTTCCCTCTCAACCGGAATATTCCGTTTCTGTTCTGTATCAATCATAGATATCAGACCATTAACCAGGTGCCGGATTGTAGTGTGGTCAATAAATTCCTGCCTGTATTCGTTATAAATAACCTGGCAGAGGCTGATAACCCGGTCAAGGCATAAACCATTTGTAAGAGGTATATTTGTAAAAGTAAAAAAATTGGAATAGAAGTTCAATTTCGAATCCGTGATAAATTCGGTCTTATAATTAATGATCCAGCCCCTGAGACCCTTTCCCGGTACGATCCTATGCATCCTCCCCATAGAAATATAGCAGGCAAATGGCGCTTCTAAAATCTCGACCTTGAAATCAATATAATGTGTAAGATTTCCCCGGGTGATGATAATAAGCTCTTCAAAATCATGAAAGTGAGCATGGTACTCCTTTGAGGCGATATCTTCTGCAAATTCGTCTGTTATTTCTATTATGCGAAACAGTTTTTCCATAACTACGAATTTACAATAATATTTATTGGAATATACGGTGTTTTAAACCTAATAACTTTTTTAGAAATGCCGTTAAAATTGAAGGTTCGGTATCGAGAAGTGAGGAATCTTATAGCTATCTATGATAAACCCTGTTTAAACAAAATCTTTGATTTCCTGTTATATTCATATAAAGTTATAGATATACATATCTCGGAATTAAAATTTGTTTCGGCTATGAAAACAAAAAAAAGGTTAGGGTTGATCATTCTTGCTTCTGTAAACGATAACAGGGCGATACTGGTAAGGATTATCGTCGGTCTGATATTCTTGTCAGAAGGGATACAAAAATTCCTATTTCCTACGTTAATGGGAGCAGGAAGATTTTTGGACATTGGATTCAACCATGCGGCAATTTGGGCATATTTAACCGGAACTTTTGAAATTATCTGTGGGGCGCTTGTTTTATTTGGGTTGTTTACGAGGGTTGCAGCTGTTCCATTGTTAATCATAATGTTGACTGCCTTCGTTACAACAAAATGGCCAGTAATGATTCATATAGGTTTTTGGGCAATGTTACATGAATATAATACTGATTTTGCGTTGACTCTGCTTCTTATCTATCTGCTTATTTTTGGTTCCGGCAGGTGGTCTTTTGATTCAAGAATCTTAGAAGTATGGAAATCCTGAGATATGTTGGTAATTAACAAGAAATATAAATATTTTATAGCCATATTGATTCTGTTAAATATTCAAATTATTTATGCCGGACCCCCTTTCAACACCGACGACCCCGAAACTGTAAGATTTAAACATTGGGAGTATTATATTTCATCACTAAACAACTATCAGCCAGGAGTATGGTCTGGAACAGCCCCTCATATTGAAGTTAATTATGGGTTGATTCCAAATGTGCAGGTCCATTTATTATTACCAATGAATTATAGTTATACCAGACACCATGGTTCTGATTTCGGATACTCAGATACGGAATTTGGCATAAAATATCGTTTCGTGCAGGAAACAGAAAATTCCCCTCAGATAGGTACATTCCCTATTTTGGAGATCCCTACAATTAAAAACAGTGAATTCAGTGATGGGAAGACAAAAATCTATCTACCGGTATGGATGCAAAAATCATGGGGAAAATTAACTACTTATGGAGGCGCCGGTTACTGGATAAATCCAGGTACAAATAATAAAAACTGGATATTTTCGGGTTGGGAAATTCAGTATGACTTTTCAAAGGTAATTACATTAGGCGGAGAACTTTATTATCATTCTGCCGATGCTAAAGACACCAAATCTGAAACCGGATTCAATATTGGAGGTTCAATTAATCCGACAGAGAAATTTCATTTCATTTTTTCTTTTGGCCATACTTTGACAAAAGATAATACATTTACTTCCTATCTTGGGTTTTTATGGACAATATGAAAACAAAAATATCTTTTATTATTCCTGCATTAAATGAAGAGAAAAGAATTGCAGTTATAATAAATAATATTCATTTGCTCGACGAAAACTATAAGTATGAAATTATTGTGGCTGATGGTAACAGCACAGATAAAACAGTCGATATAGCAGAGAGAATGGGAGCAATAGTAATAAACGAAAGGAAAGAAGCGCCAAAAACAATTGCAAATGGAAGGAATACCGGTGCAAGCCTGGCTACAGGTGAGATCTTTATTTTTTGTGACGCTGACACTATTATGAAGGATCCAAATAACTTCTTATCCGAAGTATTTTCAGTATTTCAAAACAAACAAATCATAGGAGGAGCTCCCAGTTTACGTATATTCCCCGAAGAAACCATTCTGAAAGATAAAGTATTTCATTATCTGTTTAACAGGATCAAGCGATTCAGCTTTACGACAAAGGTTCCAATATGCGGAGGTCAGTGTCAGATCGTAAGAGGAAGTTCATTCAGGGAAATTAACGGGTATAACATTAACATTGTCCATGGCGAAGACTCTGATTTATTCAGGAGGCTTCGGAAACTAGGAAAACTTCATTTCTTTACTAAACTTGTGGTTTATGAATCTCCCAGAAGATACCGGCATTTTGGATATGCCTTATTAATCATTCAAGGCGTTTATAGTATGGTTTATCAACAGATTTTCAAGAAAAATGTATTTAAAGAATGGAAGAGAGTAGAGAAAGGGGTAAACAATAAATGAAAATATGTGTTTAATTTATGAATTATAAAAGATGAAAGAGGAACCTTATCAGAATTCAGAAAGATAATACTGGGATAGATTCCGATCTGTATGACAGGGCAATTGAGACCGGCATTTTAGTCAATGACAAAATTGCTGATTAAAAGTGAACCAAAGATTGACAGGATATACCCTGAATATATTTCTCAATAAAACGAAGCTATTTTAAACCAAATCAATCTTCATTATGAAAATTTCGAATAATAAAATCATGATTACGGGTGGTGCTTCAGGTATTGGTCTGGGACTGACTGAAAGATTTGTCAAAGAGAACAATACGGTAATAGTTTGCAGCAGACGAGAGTCTCTTTTAGAAGAAATTTCCAAAAAATATCCGTCAGTTGTAACAAAGAGATGCGATCTGTCCATTGAAGCAGAAAGAGAAGATCTCTTTAAGTGGATCTCTGAAAAACATAATGACCTGAATGTGCTTATAAACAATGCAGGTATTCAGCAATGGATGTCAGTTTCTGACAGCGATTTTTTTCAACGGGCAAAAGAGGAAATTGTAATTAATATTGAGGCTCCGGTTCATCTTACATCTCTGTTTATTAAACTGAAATCATTAAATACTATAATTAATATTACCTCTGCGTTATCTTTTGTACCGCTAACCCGGATGCCGGTATATTGTGCATCAAAAGCTTTTTTCCACTCTTTTACGCTTTCATTGAGACTTTTATTAAAATCAAAAAATATTGAAGTAATTGAAATGATCCCACCGGCACTTAATACCGATCTTGGTGGGAAAGGGTTACACAACAGTGCTCCTCCTGTCGGTGATTTTATTGAGGCTGTTTTTATGCAATTAAAACAGGGTAAAACTGAACTTACATATGGATATAGTGAAGCCATGACTAAAGCCGGACCAGAGGATTTGCAAAAAACGTTCTACAGGATGAACAGCGTTTAAATATCGCTCAAACTACTCTTAATTCCAAACTTCAAAGAACCATTTATATGAAAAAGATCTATATCCTTCTATTTATTGCAATTCTCAGTGTACAACCGATAGATGCACAGTTTTTGAAGGACGCAAAAAAATTGCTTAACTCTAAGAACAAGGGACTGACTGAAAAGGATGCAGCTGATGGTATTAAAGAAGCATTGGTAAATGGCACGGGTGAAAGTGTGAAACTGGTCTCTGTTCTTGACGGATATTGGGGCAATCCTGAAATTAAAATTCCCTTTCCTTCTGAGGCAAAAGAGATGGAGTCAAAACTAAAAGCAATTGGAATGGGTAAAAAAGTGGATGAATTTAATGAATCCATGAACCGGGCTGCTGAAAAAGCTGCTAACGAAGCAAAATCTATTTTTATAGCCGCCATTAAAGGGATGACTGTAAGAGATGCGATTAATATTGTGAAAGGAGCAGATAATGCTGCCACTGTGTATCTGAAAAATACGACATCACCTGAACTTGTTAACAAATTTCAACCCATTATTAAGACTTCACTTGATGATGTCAATGCTACCAGGTACTGGAGCGATCTGATCACAATCTATAATAAAATCCCAATGGTTAAAAAAATGAATCCGAATCTTACTCAATATGTTACCCAAAAAGCTATTGATGGCCTCTTTATTATGATTGCGAAAGAGGAACTTAAAATCCGTAAGGATCCAATGGCAAGAACCTCTGAGTTGCTTAAAAAAGTATTTGGGAACTAGCGCTTTACTATTTAACACTTGCTTGCAAGACCTCAAGTCCTCAGGATAAAAAGAGTTCAGTTGGACTTTAAATATGTTTTGATAGCGTCCCAGTAAAATTGTTTCCAGCCTTCCTTTAGCGACTCCACCTTATGTTCAGGAACATTGGTCTGCAGGAATGTGAGTTTTGTTTTCTTGCCCACTTTATCAAACTCGAAATTGCAAATACTGAAATGATCATCCGGCCACCCGTCTTCTGCAAAATGCCAGGCCTGGACTATTTTTTTACCTTCGATAAGTTCAATATTGTATCCATGACAATATCCATCAAAAACACTGAATTTACCTTTTGGTTTTGTACTTATAGTTGCCTTTGAACCGGTAAATGCAGCGTGTTTTTTCTCATCCATTATAAGATTATAAATCTTTTCAGGTGATGCGTCGAAAGTTGCAGTTTGCTTAATAGATTTCGTTTTCATTTTTATTCTGATTCACTTTAATCATATAATAACCAGAATTGCACCGATTTGTTCAAGAATTCTGAATCCGGATGAAAACATCAGGAATATTAAAAAGAAGAGGTTGCATATCTGGCAACCTCTTTTTAATTTGCTTACTTCAGTAGTTTGAAACCAAGCGGAAGCTGTTCAGAATTAAAGAGAGCCGGAAAATAATTCACCTCTTTTACCGTGAATTTACCAGTGACTTCAATTTCTCCGCCTTCTATGACATTTCTCACAACAGGACAGGAGTAAACATGATTATCAATTACAATTGCAATAGCTTTATTTAGATTGCTTTTTGTGGCATCTGCAAAAACACTTATAGCAGCAGGTTTTAATTTGATCTGAATCTTTGGATCTTGTGAATCCTTGCCATTGATAATTTTGACGGATTCAACGTCCGATCTCTCAATTAATGGGTTTCCCTCCTTATTTGTTTTCAATGCAAATAAACAATACTCCGATTTTTTCGATTCAATTCCCCATAATAATTTACAATTACTGACAGGAATAGCTGACTGCAGATATTCATCCGCTTTCTTCCGGTTCTCAGTGCTGGAACATCCTACCCGGGGATCAGAAGATATTTGTTCCTGATCGTGGTTCAGCAATTTAATAAGCTGATTATCCGGTTTTAACAAGTCTGTAATTTCACTTTGGGTATATGTTTCGTAGAAAGCTAACTCACCTTTTGATGTAAGCAGTCCTTCAATTTCAGATATGTCAGTTTTATCAGGGAATATAATTTTAATCTGTCCCTTGTCTTGTAAAACCTTAACTTCGAAAGAGTTAATATCCGACAGTTTCAATCTGGCAGAAATAATACCCGCTGATTGGTTCAAAGAAACAGATCCAACATTATTGCCTATTGACTGAAGAATAACACTTTTAGTACCTCCCGGAGCTTTCTGGGCAGAAGAAGTAAGCGTTATTGAAATAAATATAGAAATGATTAAATATAAAATGCTTTTCATAATTCTTGATATTAAGTTATTAGAATAAAAAAACGAAAACTGTATAAAAACAGATATGCTAATTAACTTAAAAGTGGTGGTTCATCCATTTCTGCAGGAAACAGATGATATCTGAGAATGAAATGAGGAATCTTAAGTGAACTTCGTCTGAGAATGTGCAGATGAGAGACTTTAATACTTGTTTGTTTATTTTGATATAAAGGATTCCTGTTAAAAGCAAGAAGGTTAAAGTTATCCTTATTTAATATCCATGATTTCTGAAATATCTGCAGCCTGATAAACGGACTTGAGATTGCACTATTCTGACTTACAGACATATAAGTTGAAACCGGTTTCCTCTTCAGTTCATTTGTGGTTCTTGAAGAATTACTGTAAATAAAAAGTCCGAAAAAAAGAATTGACAGAACAATAATTGCGTCAAAATTTAATATTCTGATATTTTCCCTGTTATTCAACATTTGTCAAAAGTAGTTCATTTTACACGAATTAAAAAACATTCAAAAAAACAAAATAAAAGTTCTGCGTAGTGTAATATCAATCCTGCATTCTTTGAATAAAGGGTTGCCTGGTTTAAGGATCCTGATGGAAATATTCTTTCGGTTTCAGATTAAATCATCCAATTCCCTGCCGTAGTCAAACTGCAGATCTTCATGCAACAGAGTTACTTTTTTTCTGATTGCTTCTATTTGCTTGTTATAAAAACTCTGAAGTCCGGTATTTTTCTGAATGGATGGAGTGAATTTTTTAAGTTTTGTACAAAAATATACCAGTAATTCAACTTCCGTCTCTTTCTTTTGTGAGTACCTGGCATACTTCCTGATGCTACGTAAAATCTTCCGAAAGCTTTTTTTAATCAGGTAATGGCTCTTTTTATTTATCAACTCAACCTGCTCATCGACTTCCTTCTTTACACTTTCAATATATAAAGCTTCATCTGATGATTCAAACAGAAGGTACGTCAATAATTCCTTATTCTCCTTTTTGAATCTTGCCAGACGAAGGCATAGGTCACGCAGCTCTTTGGGTGTACTATTGGTTAATTCTTCTTTTAGTTCTTTAACTGTGACTGCCTTCATGTAAATAATTTGAATGCAAAGTTATCTTTTTACATCGAAAAGTCGCAAAGGCGCAATGGCCTAAAGATGTTATGGACTATTTATGACCCTTTGAGTCATTGAACCATTGAGACAGGCATGTCATTTTGTATCAGTTTCGGACAATTTGACGGAATGATTATATCAGATATACCAACATGCTGTCCTAAAGCATGATAGATATTTTAAAATGCTTACACTAATATATTTCCTGCTTTTGGCTTCAATATTGATATACATTCTTTTTATAAGGAGGAGATATTATGGATGTTTTTTCTGAAATAATCGTAACTGCAGTTGAGAAAGCAAAGAA
>JADGPU010000030.1 GCA_017882305.1 Bacteroidales bacterium
AAAATATTTAAGAACTGACACAGAGGGACACTGAGGAGACACTAAGAACCACAGAAAAGAATTTAGCTAACTCTGTGTAGCTCTGTGATCCCGATAGCTATCGGGACTCTGTGATACTCTGTGTAACTAAAAAATTTACAAGTTCTTTACTTTTTCAATTATTCAAATAAATACATTTCTCCAGCGGCTCCGTAACATGACCGATAACGTTAGAATCCGACAAACCGGCACTTTTTAAATCTTCCAGGATTTTGCTCACCTTTTCAGTTGGTGCAGAAAACAAAAGTCCTCCGGATGTCTGAGCATCGAAAGCAAGCATTTTCAGATTATAGTCAAGATCGGATGCAAAATCAATGTCTGTCTCGGCATACTCAAGGTTTCGGAATGAAGCACCAGGGATACATCCTTCATCAATTAATATATAGCTATCGCCGATGTACGGAACTTTTTTCATATTTATGACCATTGATACCTTGCTTGCTCTGGCCATTTTCAGGGCATGACCTGCAAGTCCATAGCCAGTGATATCTGTTGCACCTTTAATATTGTATTTTTTCATCACCTCTGCACCAGATTTGTTGAGCAGTTTCATCAGGCATTTGGCATCAGTAACATCTCTGACAGAAGACATCCCTAACCTTAGTCCGGCCAATATTACCCCAATTCCAAGTGGTTTTGTAAGTATCAGAGAATCCCCGGGTCTGGCACCCGAATTTGTAATGATTTTATCAGGATGAATATAACCGACCACAGCCAGGCCATACTTTGGAGGGAAATCATCAATTGTGTGCCCGCCGATAATCCTCACGCCTGCTTCAGTTGCCATGTCGAATCCACCTCTTAATATATCTGCATAAGCTTCTATCGGTAACTTTGCTGCAGGAAACATCATAATGTTAAGGGCCAGTACGGGATCTCCGCCCATTGCATAAACATCGCTGATTGAGTTGGCAGCTGCTATCTGTCCGAATTCATAAGGGTCGCTGCAGACAGGCGGAAAAAAGTCAGTAGTTAAAACGAGAGCGAGGTCATCATTGACTTTGTAAACACCGGCATCGTCATGAGTATCAATGTCGACCAATATGTTCGGATCCATGGGTAAAGGGAGATACTTAAGAATTTCCTCCAGTTGCTTCGGTGATATTTTTGCCGAACAACCACCGTATTCTACCATCTGAAGAAGGTCAAATTTCATACCTGTTCATGTTTTATTTATGGTCTTATAATATTTCCCGAAGAAGACATTACCTCAATAATAGAATACATATTGCTGATGGTACCTGCCCCTACAACAGACTCAAGTGAGTAGTGGTTGACACATGTTGCACAAATCATTAATTCAACTCCCATTTTTTCGAGATCTCTAAGATGTTCAATAACAGAGGAAGAGTTTGCAACCAGCTTGACACCATTGTTATAGAAAACCATTTTCTGAGGCAGTTTGTCAAGGTCCTTTAGTGCTATAATAAAATTGGTCATCAATAAATGGCCAAGCTTATCATCACCTTCACCCATTTTATCAGAAGAAAAAACAACTACAAAATTCCCCTTTTCAAAATGCGAAATTGAAGAAGTGCAATAATCTTCTGCTTCGGTTTGAACAACGTCCAGGGTTGTCTTTGTTATTGTCAGAGTCCGGACCCCCTCCGACTCACTGACCTGAAAATCTGCTTTGTTATCTTTAAGAAAACGGCTCAAATTGTCAAATGACGTCTGATTATCAGTCAGCACTATAAATGATTCTCCAGCAGAAGTTTCTTTCAGAGCCTTCTTTGCTGCAATCAATGGAGCCGGGCATAATTGCCCTTTTGTATCTACTATTCTCATAATTTACGGATAAAAACGATGCGTAAAAATACTAAAGAAAAGTTGAAAATGTTGAAAAGTTGAAAAGTTGAAGGAGTGTATGAATTTTTATAACTTTACTACAATAAATTTTATTTACTTAACTTTATTATTTGTCAATATGAAAAAAATTCTGTTTCTTCCTTTGCTCTTTGTTGCAATAATGGTAACAAATTCATTATCTGCTCAAAGCACAACAAAAAAAAATATTTTGCCTGGTGCATGGTTTGGTAGGATCTCAGCTGACGGTACAGATCTCAGGATAGTTTTCCATCTGAAATTAATCGAGAAGGATAGTCTTATTGCCACCCTTGACAGTCCCGACCAGGGAGCAAAGGATATACCTGTTGGCCAGGTCATTCTGGATATGAAAAAGCTTGTTATTCAGGCACCAGACCTAAATGGAGAATATAATGGAACAATTACCGGCGATTCGACAATGGAGGGTACCTGGTCCCAGAACGGTGCAGATTTTCCTCTGAATCTTAAAAAGCTAAGTACCAGCTTAACCACTAACATACCAAAATAGCCAAATCCTCCTTAATATTATTTCTGACTGGATTTTGGTCTTACAGGTATTTCGGCAAGTTTCCTGAGTATCATTCTTCCCCGAGCGGTGATACCCGCAGAGCCGTCTTCCATAAGGATAGTAATAGAGGTGAAAAGCTCATTTTTCAGTTCAGGATAAATCAATGAGAGCTTGTATAATATTTCCATTGTATAAGCCTTGACTGCAATTGCTGAAAACCCTGAGTTCAAAATATTAAAACAGAAATCAGCGAGCAAACCCTGTTGAATACTGTTAATTTTATCAAGATCGCTTAACGATATTATTCTGAGGAAAGAACGGAGTGTGCTTTCATTATTAATCTTACTCAGATTCTTAACAATCTGTTCGAGATATGGATAGATAATCTCCGGAAACCTGTCGCAAACTTTTGTAAGTGTCCATGAAGCCCTGAAAGCAAGATTTTTATCAGGAGAGAGTGAATATTCAAACAATTTCATGAAGATTGCAGGATTTTCTAATGCAGAAGCTGCAACCCATTCAGCCTCTTTCGTCCCCATCATATTGGTAACAATTGATTGAAGATCTGCTTTATCTGTCAAACTATCTTCAGTTTGTGAAACGATTTGCACTTCACTATTTTTTTCAGTTTTTTTTCTTTCCAGATAGTTCTCTGCAACAAAAACATCGGCCTCTGAAAAATCGAGCGTCATTAGATCCTTTTCGTCAACCCATTTATAATCAATATGTTCCGAGAGAAAAGGCATTTCATCAAGTGTATCACAAATAAAAGGGATAAGCCTTATCTGCTTGTGGCCATAATCATGTTCGATTTCAGGCATCTTACCGCAGATTACTATCTCTATTGATAGTTCTTCCCCGACTTCACGGATAATGCATTCTTCTTCAGTTTCTTCGGGAGCCATCTTACCCCCGGGAAATTCCCATTTAAAAGGATGATCAGTTGCCTTTCCACGCTGGACAACCAGAATTTCATTCTCTTCATTCCTGATAACAGCACAGGTAACACTAATCATAATTCAGATATGATTGTGACTCCCCTTCCCATCCTTCACCCAGAAGGGAAGGAGTAACAAGAAGAGTCGAACTAAAATAAAAGGTCCTCGTACAATGGAATAACAAGTAAAAACTCATATTTCTTTTCAACATGATCAATCTTACAGGCATAATGATCCATCCCGTTTGTCACCACTATATATGGTACTTTGAATTCCATATTATAACAGACAATCTGGTCGAATACTTTGTCATCAATTTTAATATCAGGTGCTTTACATTCAACTATCATTACCGGTTCGCCTGATCTGTTGTGAATCAGTATATCTACTCTTCTTTTCATTTTATTGTATCTGAACATGACCTCAATTCCAAGAAGCCCGGAAGGATATTTCCCTTCTGTTATCAGGTACTGAACAAAATTCTGCCTGACCCACTCTTCAGGAGTGAGTTTTACATATTTCCTCCTTAACGGATCGAGGATCATTTCATTTCCTTCTTTTCCGGTGATCCTGAAGGAATATTGAGGCAGATTTAACTGTTTCAACTTAGTTTTGTATTTTTGACTTCTTAATTCCGCAATCAGATACAAATATATTGAGATAATCATTAAATAAAATAACCAGATGAAAACCAAAGAGGAAATTGTTAATAACTGGCTTCCGCGCTACACGGGTAAATCCGTAGAAAGCTTCGGTAAATACTTCCTCCTGACAAATTATCTGTACTATGTAGAACTTTTTGCAAAATGGAACAATGTGCCGGTTGAAGGCAAAGATAAAAACATGCCTAATGCCACTGCAGATGGGATAACTATCATAAATTTCGGTATGGGTAGTCCAAATGCGGCAACTATAATGGATCTTCTTAGTGCAGTAACTCCGAATGCAGTCTTGTTTCTTGGAAAATGCGGAGGATTGAAGAAAAAGAACACATTAGGTGATCTGATACTTCCTATTGCTGCAATCAGAAGCGACGGAACATCGAACGACTATCTTCCCAATGAGGTTCCGGCTCTTCCTGCTTTTAAACTCCAGAGTGCGATATCTGCCACCATAACAAGATTTAACAGGGAGTACTGGACAGGTACAGTATATACAACAAACAGAAGGGTCTGGGAATACGATGACAGGTTTAAGAAATACCTCGTCAAAACCCGGGCTATGGCAATTGATATGGAAACCGCAACTATTTTTACTGTCGGATTTGCTAATGAGATCCCAACCGGAGCCCTCCTTCTTGTTTCTGATCAGCCAATGATTTCGACCGGTATCAAAACAGAAGCCACCGATGTGAAAGTCACGTCGGATTATGTTGAAATTCACCTTCAGATTGGGATTGCTTCCCTCCGTGAAATAATAGATAACGGGGTATCAGTTAAACACTTAAAATTCTGATAATGCCTGTAACTTACGAGGAGATAATCTCCGATCTGAAAAACCGAATTTTTAAACCTGTTTACTTTCTGGCCGGTGAAGAACCTTATTACATTGACCTCATCACCGAGTATATACAAGAGAAAGTACTACCTGAAGATGAAAAGGCATTTAACCAGATCATCCTTTATGGTGACGATACAAATATTGCTGCAATAATCGATACAGCACGAAGATTTCCTATGATGGCCAGTCATCAGGTACTTATTATCAAAGAGGCTCAATCTCTGAAAAAGCTGGATGACCTTATCATATATCTGGAGAAACCACTATTATCAACAATACTTGTATTCAACTATAAGTACACGACAATTGATAAAAGAACCAGGCTTTTTAAAACACTTGAAAGTCGAGGTGTCTATTTTGAATCATCCAGAATACGTGATTATCTTATTCCGGCTTGGATTGAAAGGTACCTGATGGTCAAGGGTATAAAAACAGATCCGGGCGCAAGTGCGATGCTTACTGAATATCTGGGAACAGATTTGCATAAGATTGTGAATGAGCTTAATAAACTTATCATAACTCTTCCTCCCGGTAAGCCATTTATAACAACAACATTGATTGAAAAAAATATAGGGATTAGTAAGGACTATAATAATTTTGAATTACAGAAGGCGATCGGGGAAAAGAATATCCTCAAAGCCAATATGATAGTTCACTATTTCGCTGATAATCCCAAAGACAACCCCATTACACTGTCAATCGCGTCGCTTTTCGGATTCTTCAGCAAGCTTTTGACTTTCCATTACCTCACAGATAAATCGAAAAACAATGTTGCGGCAGTACTTAAGATTAATCCTTTTTTTGTGAAGGAATATGAGAACTCTGCGTCAAAGTACAATGTTTCAAAGATTGTGCAGATTATCAGTCTTTTACGCACATACGATATGAAATCAAAGGGTTACGGAGATCCGGGTACCGAGCCCGGCGATCTACTGAAGGAGCTGGTTTTCAGGATACTGCATTGTTGATGATGTTCTGTCATAATAATTGTAGAGACAGGTCTGAGACCTGTCTCTACAACACCAATTATGTCAATTCATTTCAGGCGAATCGGGGAAATCTGCCCACATCCTGTATTTGTTCTTAAAGCTCCTCAAAACCTTCTTCCAGATATCATCGCCTCTGTTATTCAGAACAATATTGGAATTGACCTTTGCAATTACCCATGAGTTTTCTTTAAGTTCGCGGTCAAGCTGGCCGGATGACCAGCCGGAATAACCAAGGAAAAACCTGATCTGTGATTTATTTATTTTCCCTGTTTTTATCAGGTCCCTTATGCTGTCAATGTCACCGCCCCAGAAAATATTTCCCTCTATCAGAACACTTTTCGGAATTAAATCGCCAAGATTATGCAGATAATGAAGAGTATCGGGTGCTACAGGTCCTCCCATGCTGAGGTTTTCATCCCAGCCTTCAAATCCTTCGATAGCAGCGCTGACCTTTAAATCAAGTTCTTTATTCAGAATAAAGCCAACAGATCCCTGAGGGTTATGATCAGTGAGATATACTATGCTCCGGTTAAAAAAGGTATCGGGCAGAAATGGTTCAGAAATCAGAATCTTACCCTTCTCCGGGATTTTATCTTCCGGTAATATCGCAAACAAATCAAGTTCCGGTTGCATAATTCGAATTAACAATTAGAATATAAATATTATACAAAAATAATTAAGTAAAAAATTATCTTCAATTAAATATTATCATATTTTTACCCCAATTGTTAAATAATGTCATGCAAAGAAGTACTTTAAGTATAATTGGGAATAAAGTTGTTTTAAATATTCGTGAAAGGATGTGTGAAACAGCAGAAGAGATGCTGGCGAGTGATAAATTTCGTTTGGTCCTTGATCATTGTTTGAATAATCTCAGATCTAAAAACTCACCCTTACTTGAATTTTTTGGAAGTTGCAGTGCTGATGAAGAATGCGTAAACGATCTCGTTAAAACGCTTTCATTACTTGTTAAATATGAAAGCAGTGTAGTCCCACATATTTTTGATAAATCAAGGATTTTTCTTAAGGACCTTGATAATCTAGCCGGTTTTGTAGAATATCTTTATGACTATTGGCGTCATTTTGACCGATTTATCATAAATGATTCTGAAGGTGATCGGCTTGATAAAAGGCCATATCGTACTTTTAATGAAACGATTGAACAGCTAACACATCTTATAAGGACTGTTTACAGACATATACAGGAAAATATTACAGGCAGTCATCCTGCTGTTTACAGGCAGGTTCCAGCCGGAGCTGAAATGGCTGTAATCTCCTTGCCGAAAGATATTGCTTATAAGGGAGAAAAATATAAAAAACTAAATAATGTTCCTGTAATCCGGCAGATGCTTATCTATCCACCGCTTGTTATCCAGCAACCAATGAATAAGCGGACCGGACATTTCAAAAAGATCCATCAGAATCCGGTCGATCTGGTCGATTTGAAATCAGGCGAGTGGATTTGTTACCCGGCAAAAGTTGGTAAGTTGCTAATTATGGTTTACTTCCATCTTGATTTTTTTGAATTGGGCTTTTCAATGTGTAACCTGTTTCAGTTAGCCGATGATTCAGATCTTGAGAAAAAACCCGATGCACTTTTTATTTATGGAGTACCAGGGAATGTGCTTGACGGACTGGCACAATATTCCACAGTATTTTACGATGATGAGGAAAACGGTATATTCGTAGGGGCAATTCCTGACCGTCCCGAATTCGGGTACTTCGGTTATCTCAAGAAGATGGTACTTACACTTCATAATTCCATCGTGATGAAATTGGGGAACATGCCTTTTCATGGCGCCATGGTGAAAATAATGCTCCAGGGAAACAAGGAAGCCACCATACTAATGATGGGCGACACTGGTGCCGGTAAATCAGAAACTCTTGAAGCTTTCAGGGTGCTTGCAGATAAGTATATTCGGGAACTGACAATTATAGCTGATGACATGGGTTCTATTGAACTTGATCCTAACGATTACCCGATAGGATTTGGAACAGAGATTGGCGCATTCCTCCGTCTTGACGATCTGCAACCAGGATATGCTTTTGGACATCTCGACCGGTCAATTATTATGAATCCCAGCCAGGTTAATGCCCGTATCGTCTTCCCTGTAACCAAATTTGAGACAGTCATCGCGGGACATAAAATCGACTATATACTCTACGCTAATAATTATGAGGAGATCGACAATGAACATCCGGTTATTGAGAAATTCACTTCAGCAGAATGGGCATTGGATATATTCAGCGAAGGTGCAGTTATGAGCAAAGGAACAACAACATCCAGCGGATTGGTTCACTCATATTTTGCAAATATTTTCGGTCCGCCCGAATATAAAGAGCTTCATGATAAGATTGCTGCAAAATACTTTGCATCATTCTTCAAAAATAATGTCTTTGTCGGACAGATGCGGACTAGACTTGGAATACCTGGTTATGAATCGAGTGGACCAAGGGAAGCAGCTATGGAGTTGCTTAAGATTATAGGAGTCACAGAGAACCACAAAGAAAATGATTAAAATTTCTCCGGTACAGCCTCTTTCATCATCTCATAAATTATATCGAAAACATCTTCTGCGCTGGGTTTAGAGAAATAGTCTCCATCAGTAGTATAAGCTGGCCGATGCTCTTTTGCTGTGAGAGTTTTAGGAGGACTGTCAAGATATTGCCATCCGCCTTGCTTTTCAAGGACCTCCTGCATCATATAAGCAGTGGTTCCACCGGGTAAATCTTCATCGAGAAAAAGAATCCTGTTTGTCTTTTTGAGGGACTCCAGTATCATTTTGTTTCTATCAAATGGTATAAGAGTCTGAACATCAATTAATTCTATTGATATATTGTGAGATGCCAGGTGTTTTACAGCTTCCATTGCAATTTTAACTGTAGATCCATAAGTGACTATAGTCAGATCTGTCCCCTGGTTTAATAATTCAGGGATTCCCAGTTGGAGACGGAACTCACCAATATTATCGGGCATTTTTTCTTTAAGTCTGTAACCGTTAAGAGGTTCAATAACTATTGCAGGATCTTTACCTTCGAGAAGAGTATTATAAAAGCCTGCTGCTCTTGTCATATCTCTGGGTGAACAAACATAGATACCTCTCACGGAATTGATAAGCATGCTCATAGGGGATCCGGAGTGCCATATTCCTTCCAGGCGGTGTCCTCGGGTACTTATAATCAATGGTGCGATCATTCTGCCCGCAGTTCTGTAATGCGTTGTCGCAAGATCATCGCTTAAAACCTGTAATGCATACATCAGGTAATCGAGATACTGAATTTCTGCAATTGGTCTCATACCTCTAAGCGACAATCCGAGTCCCTGACCAAGAATAGTTGCCTCCCTGATGCCTGTATCTGTAATACGCAGTTCACCGAATTTTTTCTGCAATCCTTCAAGAGATTGGTTAACACCTCCTATCCTTCCTGTATCCTCTCCGAAGGTTACTAAAAGAGGGTATTTTGAAAAAAGCTTATCATAGTTGTCACGTAATATCTGGCGACCAGGTACTTCTTGTGAATCAGCTGAATAAACCGGCGGAACCGGTTTTACATTAAGAACAGATGAAGGAGTTTCATTATAAAGAAATGAATCATAACTTTTTCTGGCATCTTCATAATTACGTTTGAGCCAGCCCTGCAGCTCCTCATTCAGGTTATCGGATTTAAGACACGATCCGCATATATTCCTTAATATCTTCCGTGCCGTAACAAAATTGTCTTTTCTTATAGGTGATGGAACCTTCTTCAGATCTTCAGTAAAATTTTCAATAGTATCCTCTTTCACCTTTTCTGTGCACCTGCAGGTGCGATCATTAATAATTTTAACAAGTGCGTCGCGTTCAATCCTGATTGGATTCTGAAACGACTCCCATCCTTTCTTTCTCGATTCCTTTGCTTCCTCTTCAGCTTCAAGCGCAAGCTTATCAAGTTCTTCCGAAGTGGCAATTTCAGAACTGAGTATCCATTCCCTCATTTTCTTTATCGGATCAAACTCGACTTCCCATTTCAGACGCTCCTCACTTTTATATCTCTCGTGTGAACCTGAAGTGGAATGTCCCTGAGGCTGTGTAACTTCCTCAATATGAAACACAACAGGTGTATGTTGCTCCCGGCATATTGCGATACCTTCTTCAAAAAGTTTTATCAGCCCGGCATAATCCCACCCTTTTCCTTTGAAAATCCTTATTCCCGGTTTATCTTTTTCAGTTTCAAATCCCTTAAGAATTTCCGATATACTCCCTTTAGTAGTTTGGTATTTCTTAGGTACTGATATACCATAACCATCATCATAAATAGAAACGGCCATTGGCACCTGCAGAACTCCTGCAGCATTTATCGTCTCCCAGAAATAACCTTCAGAAGTACTGGCATCGCCTATTGATCCAAAAGCTACCTCATTTCCTTTTGCAGAAAGAGTTGTGAATTTCTGCAGCTCTTTATTTTGCCGAAATAACTTTGATGCATATGCTAGACCGAGTAAACGTGGCATCTGGCCTGCAGTAGGAGAAATATCAGCTGAAGAGTTCTTTTGTTTTGTCAAATCGCGCCACGATCCGTCAGGATTTATATTAGGAATAGAAAAGTGATTATTGAATACTCTTCCTCTGCTTCCCGTTTTAAACTGGTCGTCAGTATTCCCATATAGCTGATGGAAAAACTCAAGTGAGTCGTATACCCCCATCGCCATCATCCATGTCTGGTCGCGATAGTATCCCGATCGCCAATCCCCATTTCTAAACTGTTTTGCCAGGGCCAACTGTATTATCTCCTTTCCATCTCCAAAGATCCCAAACTTTGCTTTTCCTGTAAGAACTTCACGACGCCCTATAATACTAAGGTTTCTACTAAGATTTGCCATCCGGAAGTCAGCAAGAATACTCTCTTTGTTTAGGTATTGTCCTGATTGATTTTTGTATTGTTTCATCCCTGATAAAAAGTTTAATGGTGGTCCTGAAACTAGAAACAAACTAATGTCGATGTTGTTTAAATAACCCTGAATAAGTAGTTACTGATTATTTTCGGTTTCTGAAAGATAACTTTTCAACTTTTCAGAGGTCCATGTTTTAAAGTTCCCGTTTTCGTCCGAATATACCATGTAGGCCTCAAACTCAGGATGTACGCCAAGAAATTCAATTGCTTTATCTTTACCCATTACGAGGCATCCTGTAGCCACACCGTCAGCCATAGCGCATTCATCAGCAATAATTGAGACACTTAGCAAGGTATTTTTTGTGGTATATCCTGTTCGCGGATCGATATGATGGGAATATTTAACACCATCTTCAACATAAAATTTTCTGTAGTTTCCCGAAGTTGAAATTGCTCTGTCGGTCATCTTGAGTATTGCCTGAATCGATTGTCCGGGAGTCATATTATTATCAACCGGTTTATCAATTCCTATTCTCCAGAGATTGCCTGCCTTCTTTCCTTTTGACCTGACTTCTCCTCCAATTTCGACCAGATAATTTTTAATTCCGAGACTATCGAAAAACCGGCAGATCACATCCACAGAGTAACCCTGGGCTATTGCATTAAAATCAAGGCTTATATGGGGGTCGGATTTTATCAACCTTCCATTAATCAGAGATACTTTGCTCATACCGACAAGTTTCAAGAGACTATCACGATTCGTTTCAGTGAAGCTCTTATGTGCATCGGGACCAAATCCCCAGGCTTTTACAAGAGGAGCCACCGTTATGTCAAAAGCTCCTTCCGTCATTTGAGATATTATGCCTGACTTCCTGAAAACTTCTATAAAAAATGAATCAGGAACAGCATCTTCATTGCGGTTTATCTTCGAAAGGATAGATGAATCATTATAAAGAGATAACGACTTATCAAAATTATTCAGGATCTTTTCAACCTTTTGTCTGAGATCCCCGGGATCTATGTTCTTCTTATTATCATATACTATGCTATACGTTGATCCCTGAGCAAAACCTGTGAAATTTGCAAAAACAGGCTTATTGTCCTTGCAGGATGAAACTGAAAGGATGAATAGTACTATTATTGATAATACAGCTTTTCTCATTTTTCAATCTTTTTCTGCAAAAATAATGCAAATTTGTCCAAAACCGTCAATTGAATTATTACTCTTCAGTTATGACAAATTTGCATTATTTTTGCAGAAACTCCGCTGTAATCATATTTTATGAACAGGTTAGTAGTTTTTATTTTAATTTATTTATCATCAGTCACAATAGTTGGTGCCAGTGATACTGATTCTACTTTCTATACAAATCACATTTTCGATCAGAGGATCAAGACTGTTCAACTTTACAAGGATGGCTGGAATCTTTCATATCCTATTATCAAACTGAACAGTAACGAGAAGTTAGTTCTTAATTTCGATTTACTGGGAGATCAGCCTGAAACATACTACTATACTTTTATCCATTGCGACAAAGACTGGAACAAATCTGATATTTTTCCGAATGATTACATGACCGGATATACTGAAAACCCAATTGAAGATTATGAAAATTCATTCAACACAACGGTCAGTTATATTCATTATAAACTCAGTTTTCCTAACGACAGGGTAAGCTTGAAACTTTCAGGCAATTACATTCTTCTTATTTATCCATCTGACAAACTGGAAGAACCTGCAATAACTCAAAGGTTTATTGTTACTGAAGATGCCGCCAAAATTGAAATAACGGCTCACAGGCCGCAGATGACAAAAGATAACAATACTCATCAGCAGGTTGATTTCGTGGTAAATTACTCCGGCCTTTCAATCAATGATCCCTACAGGGATGTGTTTGCTTTCATTCTTCAGAATGGCAGGTGGGATAATGCCAAAAGAAATCTTAAATCCGATTTTTATGGAAATAATGAGCTTAAATACAATTCATTATCTGACAAAAATATATTCCGGGGTGGAAATGAGTACCGCTATTTTGATATTAAAAGCATACGATATAAGTCTGAATATGTCAAAAGAATAGATTATGCAATTCCCAACTATAATATATATCTCTACCCATCGGATAACAGGGAATTTAAACCATATTTCTACTGGAAGGATTTCAACGGGAAGTATTATATAGCTTTCCAGGAAGGCCAGAAACCCGACATCGAATCAGACTATGTTTATGTCTATTTCACTCTTCCCTCGGATCAGATGATTTCAGGAGGGAAAATGTATATATCGGGTAGCCTGAATAACTGGGTTTTTGACAAAAATAATCTGATGGCATACAACTCTGAAAGAAAAGAGTATGAATGTACGATGCTTCTGAAACAAGGGTGGTATAATTATGAATATGTTTTTCGTAAAGATGTTGAAACAAATGGAACGGCTACATTATTTGAAGGCAGTCACTATGAAACTGAGAACGATTATATTGTTTTGATATATTATAGGAATCCACGTGACCGTTTTGACAGGGTAATAGGCTCTGTTATTGCCAATACACTAAATCATCTGAGCAACTAGTTATTACCATGTTTATCTACTCCATATTGCATATAAATTGTATGCTTAAGAGTTTTCAATATCTCGGTCATATACTCTTCGACAGCTCTCACAGAACCTGGGAGAGTATAAATCAACGATTTACCAGTGATGCCTGCAACACCCCTGCTTAACAGCGCATTAGGTTTTTCAGTTCCATATTTGATTCTTATGAATTCCATTATCCCCGGGATCTCCTTTGTAAGAAGAGGGATAACCGTTTCAACAGTAATATCCCTGGGTCCAATCCCTGTTCCCCCTGTAGTTATAATAATATTGTAATTATTTCCAGCGCTTATTAGCAGATCCCTCAAAGCAGTTGCGTCGTCAGGAATGAGAGTCAAATTAATATTACATGACCATCCGGCAGAAGAAAAAAATTCTGCTGTTATTTGTTTGATCTTTGGTCCGCTTAGATCCTCATACTCTCCCCTGTGAGCCCTGTCGCTGAGTGTAATTATCAGCACTTCAAATTTTTCAGGAAGGTTCATTTTTTGATTTTTTCCGTGAGACTGATATTATCAATAATCATATTCTTATCAACCGCCTTACACATATCATAAACTGTAAGAAGAGCAACACTGACCGCTGTTAATGCTTCCATCTCCACACCTGTTTTCCCATAGCATCTCACTTCGCTCGCGAATTTAACACCTGTTTTATCAACGACTGTATCAATCCTGACATTATCAAGAACAATATTGTGACATAACGGTATAAGGTCAGATGTTTTTTTAGCTGCAGAGATACCTGCAAGCTGTGACACAGTCAGTACATCACCTTTCTTAAGCAGATTGTCTTTAATAAGTATGATTGTTTCAGGTGCAAGAGTGATATGCCCGCTTGCTTTTGCGATTCTTACCTGATTTGCTTTATCTCCGACATCGATCATAATCGCTTTCCCCTTATTGTCAGTATGTGTCAGCTTGTTCATAATTTGCTACCCTCCTATATTATAAAATGTACCTGTTTCGTTTTTTGATCCGCATTCTGGTTTTAATTCTGCGGCCAGTTGAATCGCTTTTTCAAAGCCAAGTTGTCTAATATCAAATTCAATATTGCTGAAAAGGCACGGTTTGAGTTTCCCGTTGGAAGTAAGCCTTAATCTGTTGCACAATAAGCAGTCACCACCGATACCGCCATCGACTATTGAAAAATGTCCCATGACCAGGTCCATTTGACGTATATATCTTATCTCCAAATCATTATCTTTACAAAAACCGGTAACTGCCCTGGCCTGTTCTTCATCTTTTGAGTCTTTGATGACGCAATTTATCTTAACTGGAAAGAGTCCTGCATTTTTTGCGGCATTAATACCTTCAAACACATCATTTAAATCTCCGGTCCGTGTAACAGCTCTGAATTTTTCACGATCGATTGTATCAAGGCTGATGTTTACTCTGTGCAGGCCGGCTGTCCTGAGTTCCTGTGCATATTGTTTCAATAATGTGCCATTTGTTGTCATTGAGAGATCTTCGATACCCTTAATTTCTGAAATCATACTTACAAGTACCGTGATTCCCTTTCTGACGAGCGGTTCGCCTCCTGTTATCCTCACTTTTGTTACACCATTTGACACCGCCGTTTTAGTAAATCCGGCAATCTCATCAAACGACAGGATATCTTCATGACGAAAGAGTCTGATACCTTGTTCCGGCATACAATATGTGCATCGTAAATTACATCTGTCGGTGACAGATATGCGCAGATAATTCAGTTTCCGGTTAAATCTGTCGAACATTTACAATTTCTCCTTTTATCAAAGATCTTATTCCTGGTTTCAAGGCAATTATCCCATCCGAATAAGAAAGTGCAGTTAAATGAGCCGATCCGTGAATATCGACCGGTATAACTTCCATATTTTTATTAATTATTACAGGTACAAATCCCAGTCTGACAGAGGATTTTCTTTCGTAGTTAATAGCCATAGGTAATTTATACTCCGTGGGTATCCAGTTATAGCCCATCATCTTGTTTATCATGGGCCTTACCAGTAATTCGAATTGAATAAATGATGAGACAGGATTTCCTGGCAGACCAAAGACTACAGCTTTGGCATGTACTCCGAATGTTGTTGGCTTTCCAGGCTGGACATTCACCTGATCGAATAAAATCTTTACACCGGCATGTTCAAGAACTGAAGGTACAAAATCAAAATCACCCATCGAAACACCACCGGTAATAATAACAATATCACTCTCATGAATGGCCTTTTCTATCATTTCAAAAGTGACGGATTCATTGTCCGGTGCAATACCATAATCAATTCCTTCTCCCCCTGCCCTGGTAACCTGGGCACCTAACTGATAAGCATTACTATTGCGTATCTGTGAAATACCAGGAATATCAGACGGGTCAATAAGCTCATCTCCCGTACTTATTATACCAACAAGTGGCTTTTTTTTCACACGTACTTTCGTATGTCCTACAGACGCCATTATTGCAATATCCTGCGGTTGAATGAACTTGGCTTTTTTAATTACAATATCTCCGGTTCTGACATCACTTCCTTTTAAAGAAATATTTAACTTTGGGTCAATTCCGGTAAATCTGATCTTACCGTTCTGAAGATTTTCTGATTCCTCAACCATAAAAACGACATCACATCCCTCGGGGACTATTGCCCCTGTCATTATTTTTGAACATTGATTTTTCCCCACCTTCCGTGAGGGTACCTTCCCGGCAGCAATGATCTCCATAACCTCTAAATCAGCTTTCAGATCGGTCGTATGACATGCATAACCATCCACAGCTGATCTGTTAAACGGTGGCATATCAATATCGCTCACGATATCCTCATCAAGTATCCGTCCGCACGAATCGGGAAATGGAATTGTCTCAGTTTCAGTCTCAAATACAGATCTGGTCACAATTCCGAAAGCTTCTTTAAAAGTTATCATACAAGAATAAATATAAATCTAATTCAAAATTCAATTATTAGTTTCCATTAATAACGACAATATCTTTTGAAGTGAAACTCATCCATACTTCTTTTTGCTCAATAAGTCTGAGTTTTTCCATATCTGAAGTAATTATGTTTACATAGAACAAATCACCGGCATCTATTGTTACCTCCATTCCAAATTCAGAAGGTATGATTTCAGTTATTTTTCCTTTGATTGTATTGAGCTCTTTATCTTCCGGCATTTCGTTTGTGAGTACAATTGAGTCACTCTTAATAAGCAACAGGCTTTCATTGTCAGCGGATACACCATTAAGTTTGAATTTTACATTATGCTCTGTAGTGCCTATGAACAAACCTTTCTCACCGGATATATTAACCCTGAAAAAATTCCTTATACCTGCATACCGTGCAACAAAACGGTTAGAGGGGTTTTTAAATACCTCATCCACAGAACCTTCCTGGATGATCTTTCCGTTGTGAATAACTCCTACTCTTTTTGCGAGACTTACAGCGTCACCATAATCATGGGTTACATGAATTATTGTCTGACCAGCTATATTGAGGTTTCTTAACAACCGTTTAAGGTCGTCTTTCAGTGATGTATCGAGGGAAGAAAGAGGTTCGTCAAGCAGCAAAAGCCTGGGTGAAGTAATAAGTGTTCTTGCCAGTGCCACTCTTTGCAATTCACCTCCTGAAAGCTTTTCTGTGCTTCTCTCAAGAATATGTTTAATATTCATTGCTGTTGCAGCTTTTTCCACCTTTTCCGCAATACTCTTCTTATCTTCTTTCCTGGCTCTGAGGGGGTAGGCAATATTACCAAAAACAGTCATATGCGGGAAAACTGCATAATCCTGAAAAACAATCCCAACTTTCCTGTCCTGAATGCGCTGGGTGGTAATATCAGCACCATCAAGGATTATTGTACCAGTATCGGGATGTTCCAAACCGGCAATCAGCTCAAGAAGTTGGGTTTTTCCAGACCCTGATCTCCCCAGGAGGACATAGTACTGTCCGTCGGATACTTCCAGGTTTATATCCTTAAGTGCAAAATCGCCAAGTCGCCGGTTTATATTAATCAGTCTGAGCATCAGTGTTAATATATTTCTCTTTTCTTTTTAATGATAAAAGCCTCAGTCCGATCAAAAACAGCAGAGCTACCAGGATAAAAAAGACTGATGCTGGCCGGGCATAATTAAGCCCGTATGAACTAAACCTCTCATAGATAAGAACCGGAGCAATCATAGGATGGTAAGCAATAATGACAACAGCTCCGAATTCGCTCATCCCCCTGGCGAACATCATTACAAATCCCGTTATAATACTGCGCCAGGCCAGAGGTAATGAAATTGTAAAAAAGACTTTTGTATTGCTGGCTCCAAGATTAAGCGCGGCCTTTTCAAGTCTTTCAGGAACAGCAGCAAAGCCATCGCGGGCAGCATTTATCAGGAAAGGCAAACTAACAAAAGCCATTGCTAGAGCTATTCCAGACGGATGATTTACAAGGTTGAGACCAAAAATGGATGCCGTCTTTCCCAGGAAACCATCGCGGGAGATAAATCCCAACAGTGCAATACCTGCAGCGGTATGAGGAAGTACTATAGGAAGATCAATTATTCCCTGAACAACATTTTTAAACGGAAATTTTTTACGAGCAAGCAGCCACGCAAATGGGATAGCGCCTATCGAGAATATAAAGGTCGCAGTGAAAGAAACCCACAGGGTCAGCCAGATACTCTGGTGAACCTCTTTATCTTTTATGGTTTCAAGAAACTGAACACCTCCAGTATGAATAAACATGCCGGCAAGGGGTGCAAGAATAAACAGCAGCACCAATGATGACAGAATCATCACTATCCATGTAAATATGCTGTTCCTGCTCATTATGAAATCAGTTCTTTTTAGGCTCATTCAAATATTTCAACAATTTTGAAGGCAGCTTTCCAGATTGTTCAGTACTAAATGGAATTATTGGCTCCTGTCCATTGTTTTTGAAGATTTCCATACTTTCAGTGCTCAGTAGGAACTCCAGAAAATTCACGGCTTCATCTTTCTGAGGTGCATTGTCAAGGATGGTGATGCTGTAATTAATATAATCTCCCGTGACTTTCATTTTTATTCCCGGTTTGCTTCCGGCGACATCTGTACTTACAGATGAATAGATACTATTTTTTGAAGGATCGGAAAGGTTTATTTCTTTTGGCAGTTCAATATATTTTAATCCATGTTGGATTGCAACTGATTTATACTGAAACATATAATCAATAACATTTGATTCAAGCAGTGCCACAAGGTCAACCTCCTTTGGCCTTATATATTCCTTGTCTTTCGAAGATATCTTTTCAGTTAATCCAGGTTTTTTATAATACTTTTCAGCAAGCATTAATGTAAAGACAGTCCTGTAACCACACGGATCGGAATCAGGATCTGATCTCGAATAGATCACATCCTTCCTCTGAAGGATATCCATCCAGTTATCAGAATTGATTTCTTTTGAGTATTTCGATTTTTGAACATAGGCAATAACAATTTCGTTGGTGGCAAACCGGATACTCCAGCTTGCGTAATCCGGAATGAGAAGTTCATTTATTACAAAATAATCTGATGAGGCTATTATATCGCATGGTTTTTTAAGCTCTGTTACCTTTCTGGCACAAACAAGGCTTCCGGCTGATTCAAGAAATATTTTAGTGCCGGGATTTCTTTTCTCATACTCCTGGGAAATCTGTTTTATTGGAACAGAAAGTGAACCTGCATGAAAGATAATTAACTCTTTTTTCTGAACCGGGGATTGACTTTTGGAGATACCAGGAAAAGACAATATCGTTAAAGCTATGGTAAGCATGATTTTCATTTTTGTCAGTTACTAAATTGATTTTACAAGAAAATGACCTGATTAATTCCCGATTTGTTGAAGTAAATCTGCCCAAACCGGTAGTAGAGACGCCCAATTTGGGCGACTCTACAATAATTGTTTGGGGGTTTCTACTATAACCACAAATTTAAATCTTTTTTTCAGCGATGTTCAATATCGTGGTTATTGTTTTCCAGTTTCTGGCGGTTCCAGCGATACCCATTTTCCTTTCGAAAAAGTTTGTATAGAGTTTGGTCCTTCCAAAACCGTTTGGGCAATAAATGAAAATATCCCTGCCAATGATCTTAAATTTATCAGGAGGGTAGTCGATATCTGCAACTTTTTGTACCTGAGAATCAGATGGTTTTTCATGAAGAAAGAGAACTGCCATTTTTGCCGGGTCAAAATTTGTTCCTCCGTGGTAAGGATTAGAAGAAAATAAATCACTTAATTCCTGATTTGTTCTGATCATAACCGGAATAGTATAATTGAACCTTTCCATAATTGCCAGCTCTAATTTTACCGCCAAAGCAGACACAGGCATATCACCAGCTTTACGGAAAATAACATTTCCACTCTGAATATAGGTCTCCGCATCTTTAAACCCCAGATTAATGAACAGGGTGGAAAGATCTGTCATCTTAATTGAGTTATGGCCGGTCATGTTCACGCCTCGAAGGAAACAGATATAAGTTTCCATGTTAAATTATCCCGGATTATCTCTCGTACTTTAGTAGAGACTCCCAATTTGGGGGTCTCTACTTTTGTTACTGAAAATTCTTCACTACTTCAATTACTTCAGGAAAGTCCATACCTATCCTTTTCAGGAAATCGATTGTCGGAACACCATTTTTATTCCATCCTCTTCTTTTATAAACTGCATCTATCAGAGATTCATATTGATTCTCACGATATTTCCTCAACACTTTCATTTTCTCCTCAGTTGTTTTACCTGCCGGGTTGAATCCAACCTTTTCCTTAAGCTGATTATCATAACGTTCAGATCGCGATTCGTACTCTTCTATTGTTACGGGACCAGCAGCACGATAAGGTTGCCTGTCGTGAATGCGCGTTCCGAAACCACATCTCAGGTTAAATACTCTTTGAAAATTATAGACTCTTTCGGAATCCTCCACCAACCTCTTCTTATCAAATTCCCGACCTGTAACCGCCTTATAAATAGTTACATAATTATCAACATGTTCAGGGACTTTAGCTGGTTCATCCATCTTGGCATTATTCTCAGGTTCAACATCATTCCATGGCAGTTTACACAGACCCACAAGTCCGAACCAGGTACGAAACATTGGAAAATAATGAAGGGCTTCAGCTTTATTTTCAAAGGTCGGTATCTGGTTATTGACCATATCCATGAATATAAGCCACGCTTCATCATGTTGAGGACCTTTATTTGTCAGAGCAAAACCTCCTTGCTGTGCAAGAGATTCCTTCGACATATATTGGGAATACTCAAGTCCTTTATTTTCCATTCCGATATCGTTCAGGAATGCAGCATCGCCCCAACCATTTTTAATGAAAAGCTCTTTCATCTTCCGTACGCCGGTACCGGCAATCTTCCCGAATCCTTCACCTCGTCCAAGTTGATGCAACATTTCGAAAGCTGCTGCAGAATTCCCAAAATTAAGATCCAGTCCACCTGTTCTTTCCTTATTTAGAATCCCATTCTGGAAACACTCCATGACAAATGCAGTAAGTGTACTCCATGTAATTGTACAAATCCCGTAAGTATCGCAATAAAAATTTGTCTCAATAATATATTCCGGGTCGAATATTCCACAATTTGACCCCAGACCTGCAGCATTCTCATACTCAGGGCCATCAACCATAACCTTCTGGCCCTTATAAGGGCCGGTCTTTAAAATAAAATCATCTATGCCTTTACTGCATGACATATTGCAACCGATCCAGCAACCATCGGGTATATTCTGGGTGAAATTTCTTTTCCATACTGACGAATCGATCTTGTAGGAATCGGGATGGCTGCCATATTTGTAATTCATTACAGGCAACAGGTCATGATCATTCATTACCTCCATAAGATGAGCTGTTCCGACTTCCCTCATCTGGCATTGTTTGGCATCTAATTCCCGGATCTCACGGTTAAATTTTTTGCCTCTCGCCATAATAGCCTCAAGATCAACTACATTATTGAGATTGCCTTTTACCCCGGGAATTTTGCATACAAGAGCTTTAATTTTCTTATTGCGAAAAACTGATCCAATACCACCTCTTCCGGCTTGTTTCAAACGAACTTTTTTCCGTTTGGAATCGTAAAAACTAAAGTTGAGCATGCCGATTAATGAGTGTTCAGCAGCTGAACCTGTAGAAACTACTCCAATATTTTTCTTCTCATTATCGTTATCAGCAAAAATTTCTGTCAGCTGTTCTCCCAAAAGATGGCTATCAGTAGCTTCTGCAGGGGCTTCGAATATTTCAACCTTATGGTTTATACCGTCAATAAGAACAATTACATCTTTGATCGCCTTTCCCTGGAGTTCGATTGCATCAAATCCTGAAAATTTAAGGAATGGGCCGAAGAAACCGCCCACATTGCTATCCATGACCGAGTTTGTCTGAGGTGACAAACTGACTACCAGCGACTTACCAGTTCCTGAGTATTGAGTTATCCCTCCAATCGGTCCGGAAGATATAATGATCTCGTTTTCAGGATCATCCCATTTTGTTTCGGGTCTTGTTGCATCCCAGAGAAGTCTCAGGCCATACCCTTTTCCACCTATGAATTTTTCCTTCATAACAAGAGGTACATCCTTTTCTTTTATTGCCGTTGTACCCACATTAATGTAAAGTGTCTTGTCGGTATAACCTTTATTCAGGGGGGTCCAGGTATAATCCCAGCTTTTTAAAAGTTTATGCTGCTCTTTTATCGACTTTATATCCATAAACAAAAATATTAGATGCCTGTAAGTCTGTTTTTTATAAAATCAAAATTAAAACAATATTACATTTTTTACCATGATATTGATCAGTATGTTCTGGATTTCATACTTGTAAAAACATTAAAAGGTTCTTATCTTTCGGATTGGTAAATGAAATAAGGCATTAAATGAACCGGGTCAATAATGAGATTCTCTGAAATTAAAACTCATCTTTCAAAATTCAGGGTCGGAATTGCCGGAGCAGGAGGCCTCGGCTCAAACTGTGCGGTTGCTCTTGCCAGAAGCGGGGTTGGGACCCTTGTAATTGCTGATTTTGATGTTCTTGAAGAACAAAATCTTAACAGGCAATATTATTTCACCGATCAGATCGGTTTGATGAAAACAGTTGCTCTGAAAGAAAATATTGCACATATAAACCCCGAAGTCTTTGTCATTATCCATCAGAAGAAACTTAACAGAAAAAATATTGCTGAAATCTTTTCAGGCTGTAATATAATTGTTGAAGCCTTCGACAAAGCGGCAATGAAGGAGATGCTGATCGAAACTATTCACAAAAAGATGCCCGGCATACCTGTAGTTGTAGGTTCCGGAATGGCAGGCTGGGGAAAAACCAATGATATTATCTTCAGAAAAATAGATGACACACTTTATGTCTGTGGTGATGAATATTCAGAAGCATCCGATAATTTGCCAACAATAGCACCACGTGTCGGAATTGTTGCAAATATGCAGGCAAATGTTGTCATCGAACTTCTTATGAATATTAAGTGATTGATAATCCAAGAACTAATGAAGATCTTATTAAATAACAGGGAAGAAGAATTCGTGAAGGACTCAATAAGTGTAAATGAGATGCTTTTTCTGAAAAAATTTTCATTTAAAATGAGAATAATAAAAATCAATGGTATATTGATCCCAAAAGAGAAATACGATACAACTTTTATACATGATAGTGATAATGTACAGATGCTATATCTCATGAGTGGCGGTTAAGAAAAAAATTGTAGGTTTGTGCCATGGTTATTAAGTTTAATATCAGAGACAAAATTCCAGTCATATTCCGGAATAAATATTTCCTTACTATCATTATTTTCGTTGTATGGGTATTTCTTTTAGATTCTAACAACCTGATCGCCAGATACAAGGATATGAGAGAGCTGCATAAACTCAAAATTGACAGGGAGTATTATATTAAACGCATCAAAGAGGACAGGCTGAAGCTCCATGAATTGAAAACCGACAACCACAACCTCGAGAAATTTGCCAGGGAACAGTACCATATGAAGAAACCTGATGAGGATCTTTATATTATTCTCACCCCCTCTGAAGATCGTAAGATTACAAGAAAAAACAAATAATCACTTTTGGGTAATTCTTTCCTTTGTGGTCCTCTTTGGATACTCAGTGGCCCTCTGTGTAACAAGAAATAAGAACTTACACAGAGTTGCACAGAGAAGCACAGAGAATCAGAGAGAAGTCGCCCGTTCCAGCGACCTGTAAAATAGCAGCAAATCCAGAGGTTCATTTGATTCAAAGGTCATACCTAGGACATCGAGCAATTCTGCAGCAGCAACATTAACAGGCCTCTTTTCAAAAAAATTCTTATGAATGAAATTCAGATATTTTACAATTCTGAACATATTAAACCATCCGAAAAATCGTTTTTCAAATGATAATATTCCCGATGTATTATTCTTTACCTCCATCATTTTTTCAATCCACTCCTTTTCATCTAAGAACAATCTAAGACCCGGCGGAATCATACTGAACTTATCGTATAATACGCGGTGTCGGGATTCAAAAAAAACACCGGTAAGTTCAAAGAATGTTTTGAGTTCCTTAAATGCCAGTATATTATAAGTTAAAAAAGTTGAACTTTTATCGGCACTTAGCTTTGCTATTGAAGCACCGGTACCGAACGGTACTCTGCCAGAAGCCCTCGGTGAGGGGTAAACTGTTGTTGAGCTTAAGTTGAAGTACCCTCCTGCAGGGACCAGTTTCTGAATAAAGTAAAAGTCCTCGCCTGCCTTCCTCCTGTTCATACCCCCGGCTTTTATATACGGCAGCGCTTTTACACCAATGGCAGATCCTACCGTATGAAAAACATATGGAAATCCTGAATATGCCAGTCCCTGAAAATAGTAACGGAGATGCAGTTCATATAAAGCAATATAGTTTAAAATATTCCCCGGGTAACTGGTCCCTGAAAGCGGATGTTCAAAATAGATTGAACACGCAGTGCGGTTGCTTTTTTTTAAGAATTCATTGTATACAGCGAGAAAGTAATTTTTTTCAACAATACAGTCTGCGTCGAGATTAAGAATGACTCCGTCGGGTTTGTTTATGTTGTTGAAACGACGTATCGCTTCATCCATTCCTGTCTTTCGTGCAAGTCCTACTCCCCATCCGCTGATAGATGGCTGTCCGATCATAAAAACAAAAAGCCGGAAGAAACAGTTTGTGTTGTTTTTTTTCCAGCTTCCAATATTGTCAAAGGTTATTGTATTATTCTCCAAACTCTCCCTGGTTGCTTCATCAGGAGCATTTATGACAATGATAACTTCTACCTTGCATTCCGGCTCTCCGCATTTTGCGAGAGAATCAAGTAATGTGGTTATTCCTGGTTCGTTATAAGCAGGTACAACTACAATTATACCGGTCTCACGATCAGGTGCCTCTTCAATTTTCTGAGGGAACAGAGCCCTTTCTTCAAGATAGGTTGAGGCAAAACCCATTGGCTGCTATTTTTTCTCTCCCTTGTACTTTTTGTTAATCGCATCAAGTACTTTTTGTGTTATATCCTGTGAATTATCACCATATAGAACAACACTGCCAAAACTCTTTCCGAAAATATACTGATAGTTGTAATCCGATCTGTTTTCCTCAAGAAATTTTGTGATATATTCAAGTATCTGATGGTTCATAACCTGCTGTTCTTCAACAAGATTTGACTGTAGTTTATCGCGTAAGGATACAAGTTCCTGCTGCTGCTGAACGAGTGATTGCTCAATCTGTGCAGCAGTAGCCCTTGTAACAAGTCCCTTGTTTACTTTATCCTGATAATCCTTTGCACCTTTCTCATATTGACTCCCTTTTGAATTAAGTTCTGCTTCGGCACTTTTTTGCTTTGCCATCAAATCGGTTCTTCTGTCCAAAAACATATCAAATTTAAAAATAACTGTATCAATATTTATATAAGCAATCCCTTGTGCCGGAGATCCGACAGGATTCCCTGTTGTTTCACTTTTTTTTGTTTTTTTATTCCCTGAAAAATGTATAAAATAAAGGCCTGCCACGGCTAAAAAAAGAACAACATACAGAACTACAGATAGTTTCTTCATTTCTAATCGAATATTTGTTAAACATTAGTCAGGCGCAAATATAAACAAATTAATAAATGAGACTTACTCAAATAAATAATTTTAGGCTTGTTCTGTATAATAAAGGGCGCAATGGCACAAAGGAGCTGCGGCGCAGACGGTTAGAATTCGGGACAAGGGATTGCCCTGATTCGCTTTTTAAGTTGACCCAGCGACAGGTTATTGAATTCATAAACAATCGAGATCTCATGAGCACCACCTGTTGAACCTATAAGGTTGGAAATCGTGAAGTCGTAGCTGTAGCCTATATGAAGCTGTTTGGTTTTTATTCCAATCAGTCCAATAATTGCATCTCCGGCCTGAGATGTGACCAAAGGGATTCCCCTGTACCATAATCCGAATATAAGAGGATCTTTATAATAATACAGTCCTAGATCGGACTGATAGAATTTGCCCTGTTTCTGAAAGTTAACAGCTACTGAAAGAACTTCCTGACTTTTCTGACGTAACCGTGTCTGTTTCAAAATCTGGGTGCCTCCATAAAAATTTAATTTAACCGGAACAGTTGCTTCATCACCATAAAATGATGTTTTAGGCGTAAGCAGATGATCCAGAGTAATACCGGCCCATGTTCTTTCATTATACGCCAGTGCGGAGGTTGCAAAATCCACATCAGCTACATTATCGAAAGGAGGAGGAGTTACAGATGGTGATGTTCCACTTCCTGTTATCTGACTATTAAAGACAAGTTTACCAATGTCCAGCCCCAGGTAGTAGAATTTAAAGTTAACTCCTGGTCTGATATGCCATTCTTTATTTATGTTAAAGTCATAAGAATAGAGCAGTCCGATATTTGTAGTACTCAGATTTCCTGATCCTGCAACATCATAAGTTGCAAGTATTCCAATACCTGAATTGAAGTTTGTCAGAGCTTTATCGAACGAAATACTGTAGGTATTAAACACTCCTGGTACAGCAGGCCATTGATTTCTGTAGTTCAGAGAAAACCTGTATTCATTAGTAGCACCTGCAAATGATGGCGAAAGATATAAAGCATTGGCATAAAACTGGGAGAATGTAGGATCCTGACCAAAACTATCTATTAATATGATGAAAGACAGTATGACTAAATATATGATCCGCTTCACCAAGATCGGTCCCGTTAGGTTTATAATGACGAAAATAGTCAAATGAAATCAAAATCTTACATGATTTAACGAATTTTATATCTAAAAGATTCGTCTTTCCACATATATTTTAATAAAAGGAAAGGAATTTAGACGAAGGTATAATGTTTTGTCAGGAATAAACAGATGAAGTTTTACCCGGATATCACCCGAAAGAAATCAGTTTTTAAGAAGAGTCACATCGCCCATCTTTATGAAAGGTTCACCGTTTCTGAATTTACCACGGACTTTCCAAATGTAAACGCCGGGTTCGCATAATTGTCCAATATTATAGCCATCCCATCCTAAATTTATATCATAGCTTTCAAAAATCTGGATTCCCAGTTTGCTGAATATTTTAAGCTGATAATCAGATACGCCTGAATAAGAGGGATGAAATACTTGTGCTGCTTCATCACTCTTCGAAGAATAATAACCACCTGACGGTCCCTGTGTGTTTGGTATAAAAGCATTTGGGAAGGCGATAAAATATTCAGAACCCGAAAATGCATTTAAAACAGTCAGCGAATCTGAACAACCCCAATCTGAGTATACAACAAGACGGACGTTGTAATTGCTGAATTTTGAATAAGTGTGCCTGGGCTCAAAGAATTCAGAAGTAAATCCATCTCCAAAATCCCATTTGAACTGAACAGCATTTATGGAATAATTCAGAAAATGTATCTCATCATCAGGAAGGACAGCCTTTCCCGGAGCAATTTCAAAATGAGCCTGTGGCCTGGGATGCACAGTTATTGAAGCAGTTGAAGATAAATGTCCTCCATGACTAAAAACATCCAATACAACTTTATATTCACCTTCAACATCAAAGATCCATTCAGGATCCTTCTGGTCAGAATATCCCCCGTCACCAAAGGTCCACCTGCACGAATCATAAGAAGTTGACTTATTATGAAATACCACTTTCAGGGGAGCACAACCGGCAGAAGTGTTCGGATCAATTAAGATTACCTCGGGTTTAAATTCACTCTGAAGCTTTCTCTTATCAGGTGCAACTTCACCAAATAAACCATTTTTAGAAAATGAGCTACTGATACCGGTCGGGATTGGGTTGCTGTTTTTATATGATCCCATCGCTTTAGAATCTTCAGTTTTTGACCTTTCAGGTAGTCGGGAAACTTCGGCGCTCCTCATTGATTCATTTTGAATTGCATTTGAATTTGCAGTTTCTGCTTTAATTGGCAGTGCAACATGAACTTCAATATAACTGCTTGTATCGGTTTTGTTCAATTTACCTGAGATGCTTATAGGATTTAATCGGGCAGAGTTCTGTGACTCTGAAAAGAATATAACAGCGGTTGTAATTCCTGTTATTAGAATTCCTCCAATGTAGTATATGTTTAACCTGGCAGGATTAAAACGCATAAATTCTTTTCTGGCTACCCGGCGCATAAGCATTGATTTTACTGCAGCATCCGGAATAACCTCAGCGTATTCCAATTTCTTCCTGAATAACTCCCTTAAATTAATATTTTGCCTTTTCGTTTTCAATTTACTATTAATCTTCTATCCTTATTTTTCAGTCATTCTCCGAATAACTACTTTTCAATTTTCCAAGCATTTCAAGTTTCTCTCTTATTACAACTTTTGCCCTGCTATACTGCGACTTTGATGTATTTGTATCTATACCCAGCATCTCAGCTATTTCTTTATGTTTATACCCTTCTACAGCATACAGGTTGAAAACCATTCTGTAACCTGTCGGCAATTCATTCAGCACCTTATACAATTCATCGGAGGTAAAATAATCTTCCTCAAAACTCGTTACCCCTGTTTCGACAGACACATATTCCTCAATTTCAATATGATATCTGTATTTAAGGTTTTTATGGTAATGAGTTATTGAGGTGTTTACCGCTACCTTTCTTAACCAACCTATGAAAGAACCTGATCCTGTAAAATCTTTTATACTATAAAATATCTTTAAGAAACTATCCTGTAAAATATCCTCAGCCTCAGCTTTATCAGTTGCATACCTGAGACATACACCAAGCAGGAGACGCGAATACTTATCGTACAGTACCTGTTGTGCTTTTCTGTCATGCTTAGCACACAACTCTATTATTTGCTGGTCGCTCATCATAAACTGAGGACATCTCTAAGACTTTTCAAATAAATAAAAGGTTGCATAATATGAAAAAGTTCCTCCAAAATAAATGAATTCATGTTTTTTTCATGTTTCCCTGATGACAAAGGTCATTAAAAAATAATTTAAGATTTGTTTTATTAGCATTTTAAAAACAGATAAAAAGAAAGTTAATTTATTTAAGGTATAAAGTCAAATTATGTTCAACAAATTTATTGCTGCAATATTGCCCTGGTTCCCAAAGAAGTTTATCTGGATATTTTCAAGATCATATATATCGGGTGAAACTCTTGACGACGCGATACGTGTTTCTAAAGATCTGAATTACAAAAATATAAAAGTAACTCTTGATGTTCTTGGGGAATTTATAAAAACTCTCGAAGAAGCGGAGTCAAATAAAAAAGAGTATCTTAATCTTATTGATATTTCCTACAAAAACCATATTGATGGAAATTTCTCCCTCAAACCTACCAGCTTCGGTTTACTGCTCGACAAGGAGATATGTTATAAACACATCCGGGAGATAGTTGCAAAAGCTACAACATACAACGGGTTCATCAGAATTGATATGGAGGATTCTCCCTGTACTGATGATGAGATTACCCTATTCCGTAGACTAAAGTCTGAATTTCCTGCAAATGTCGGACTTGTTTTACAGGCATACTTAAAAAGAACATTGAAAGATCTGGAACAAATGCTGGACCTTAACAGCATTAAAATACCTCTCAGTTACAGGCTCTGTAAAGGAATTTATGTTGAACCTGAATCAATCTCTTTTAAAAAATATGAGGAGATCAACCACCATTTTCTTGAAGACCTTGAGTTCTTGTTCAGGAATAAGATACATGTAGGTATAGCGACCCATGATAAGCCACTTGTGGAAGGTGCATACAACCTGATTAAAAAATATAATGTACCTAAAGATATGTATGAGTTTCAGATGTTATATGGAGTTACACCAAGACTTAGAGAAAGCATTGTAAATGAAGGACATACAATGAGAGTTTATGTACCGTTCGGGAAACAATGGTTTGGTTATTCAACACGTCGACTTAAAGAAAATCCTAAGATGGCAACTCATATAATCAAAGCAATATTCTACAAGGGATAAAAAGACGCATGACTCACGGTACAAGACACAAGCAAGAAAGCCAACTGAGTTTTCCGTGTGTCGTGAATCGTGAGTCGTGTGTCTGTTTTCTTACTTCTGCTGGTTTAGCGATTCGAGGTATTTCTTATGAATCTGATTAAGCTCCTGTTCAGTAAGCTTCTCTTGCATGGGAGCAGGTTTTTCAGGTAACCCATGAATAAGAAGATAAGCTGCAGGAATCAATAATAACGGGCTTATTCCTACCATTTTGTCGGAGGGAATGCCACCTTTTTCGTAGGCATCAACCTTCTGTCTCTGGCGTAACAAGTCATAATTAGCTGACGGATCTCCTAGTCTTCCCTGTGTGGTTCGTCCCTGGTAAGCAGATATGGCCACATTATACCTGGCATTATCCATTGTAGAAGGGATCTTACTTGGGGCATTCATTATTTCAGATTTAAGGTTGATGAACTTCGGAACAATAACAACCTCCCCTATTGCCAATGTATCACTATTCATGTATATCCCTGTAACAAAATCATTTCCGGCAAGAGTATCACTTACAGACAATAATACAGACTTATATCCCAGATGTTTGAAGAGTATCGAATCATTCCGGTTTACAGTAAAAGTAAAAGTTCCGTCTGTGTTGCTTACCGAAGAGAAGGAACGATTGATAAAAATCTGCGAATTGGAAATCGGGTAAAGCGTTTTGGTATCCATTATAATACCACGAAACAGAATTCTTACTCCTGCATTTTCTTTTTCCTGACAGAGACAGGATTGAATTATATAGAAAGAAAAAATAATAAATAGAAAAATGCGCTTCGTCGACACTAATCAAGTTATAACTTAATTATGAGCTCTTTTAAGCTCCTTTTAGGAACATGGTGATTCTTGTCTTTATCTCTCCAGTATTTCACATCAGCGTCTTTTATATCTTCAATAATTACATTTTCAACAGGTTTCCCCAGTGCAAGAACTAAAAGTGTTTCATAATTATCAGGGATTGAAAGTTCATTGTTTAGTTCTTCCCGTTTAATTGAAGCGATAATACAACCCCCAAATCCGGCTTCAGTTGCACCAAGTAAAATACTGTGTGCTGCAATTCCGTGATCAATACCAAATATATCTGATAGAGATTTATCGCCAAGAATTATAATATATGCAGTTGGCCTCTCGCCTTTTTCTGGTCCTGGCCAATCCGTTAAGTATCCGGCCCACGCTAAGTATGGAAAAATCTTTTCACAATTCTCAGTAGTGTTGTAATACAGATATTTCAAAGGTTGTTTGTTTGCCCCTGACGGCGACAATCGTGCAAGAGCAATCAGCGATTCAATTATATTAGCATCAATTTGATACGATTCATCGAAACGACGATAAGACCGGGTTTTAAATATCAGTTCCTTTAAGTTCATGATCTATATTTTTGTTAATCTCAAGGTATATTTACAGAACAAATCTCCAATGGATTCTCTGGTAAAAAGTACATGAAAAATATCAGAACCTATTTGAAACCTGATCCCAATCAAGAATTTCCCAGAACGCCTTTATATAATCGGGACGCTTATTCCTGTAATCAATATAATATGCATGTTCCCATACATCGCAAGTTATCAGAGGTTTGAGCCCTCTTCGCAAAGGGTTGCCAGCATTTGATTCCTGTACAATCTGAAGTGTTCCGTCTTCTTTTTTTACCACCCAGGCCCATCCAGCTCCGAAAAGTGTGGCTGCGGCTTTATTAAATTGTTCCTTAAATGAATCGAATGAACCAAATGAACCATTTATTGCATCAGCAAGATCACCTTTTGGGATCCTTCTGCCAACGTGCGCAAAAGATTCAAAATAGAATGTATGATTCCATACCTGTGCTGCATTATTAAAAATGCCACCTTCAGCTTTCTTAATAATTGTTTCCAGATCGGCTTTTTCAAATTCTGTACCGGGGATTAGTCCGTTCAGGTTATTGACATATGCCTGATGATGTTTACCATAATGGAAATCAAGCGTTTCTTCACTTATGTACGGGACAAGTGCATCTAGCTTGTACGGAAGTTTTGGTAGTTCAAATGCCATGATTTTAATGTTTTGAATTAATACTCTCAGATCTAAAACAATGAACAATTATCTATGTTCAAATTTAGCATATTAATCGAGAGTGAAATCAAAGAGAGGTAAGAAAAATCCTTTCCGGTAATAATGGTATAACTCCTTTTTCTCCTGCAATTCTGAATAGTTCAACAATTGCCTCCCTTCCTCTGATTCCAAGATCGAGGGTATATTCATTCACAAATAGTTTGATGTGGTTATTCATAACAGTGCTGTCCATCTCCCTGGCATTATCTGAGACAAAATCGTAAGAGGCAAAAGAATCTTTGTATGCATATTCAAGGCTTCTTCGCACTACACGATTGACTATCTGCGCAATATCATCCGGAATATTTCTCTTTATGACTATTGCACCAAGGGGTATTGGAAGCCCTGTAAGTGCCTCCCAGTACTCACCCATATCTGCTAATTTATGAAGTCCTCTTCTGTAATATGTAAATCTTGTTTCATGGATTATAAGTCCGGCATCAACTTCATCTGCTAAAAGGGCATCTTCAATTTTTGAAAAAAGATATTCAGTCTTGTTAACCACATCAGGCCAGGTTATGCTGAAAAGGAGATTGGCAGTAGTATACTTACCCGGTATTGCAATCCTCAAACCGGGAAGTTCAGAGATACCCAGTCGACGCTTGCTTATCAGTAATGGCCCATTTCTGTTACCGAGTGCGCTTCCGGAATCCAGAATTAGGTAGTTTTGTGCCACGTAGGCATAAGCATGGTAACTGATTTTTGTAATATCCACTTCAGAACTAAGAGCTTTTCTGTTCAGCTCTTCAACGTCAGTGAGAAAATAATCAAACTCCAACCCTTCTGTATCAATTCTACGATGTACCATTGCATCAAAAATGAAGGTATCGTTAGGACATGGTGAAAAACCCAAAGTTAATCTCATATTTTCAATGCAGTGTTAAAAGTACATCAATAAGCTTTTCTGACAAATTATTAAGAGCAAGGGCAATGTTCCAATTATTTTTATTGCGTGGTTCAACGTTGTTTGAGATTGCCCTCAGAGCCAGAAAAGGAATTTTTTCCCGACAGCAAATATAGAAAAAAGTTGCACCTTCCATTGTCTCAATGTCAGGATTAAATTTTTTCAATAGCTTACTTCTGGAATTTTCAGA
>JADGPU010000031.1 GCA_017882305.1 Bacteroidales bacterium
GCGGCTTCGATATAAATCTGAGTCGATAAAGCAACATTAGTGTCAATAGTACGTGCAAAGAATTTGCCTTTTGCGCCAATTACAAGCTCCCCTACTGAAAATGGTTCTTCAACTGTGCCAAAAGGGGAAGTTTTTGTTACCAGTCCTTTTGAGGAAGTGGGAGAGTACTGGCCTTTAGTAAGACCATATATCTCATTATTAAATAATATGATATTAATATCAATATTGCGCCTTATGGCATGAATAAAGTGATTACCTCCGATTGCAAGTGCATCGCCATCACCGGTAATCTGCCACACTGACAATTCAGGATTGGCAGTCTTTACGCCCGAGGCAATTGCAGCGGCACGTCCGTGAATTCCATGAAAACCATAAGTATCCATGTAATATGGAAACCTTGATGAACAACCTATTCCGGAAATAAACGCAAACTTCTCTTTAGGAATACCCAGTTCAGCCAATGCTCTTTGAACAGAACTCAAAACTGCATGGTCACCACAACCCGGGCACCATCTGACTTCCTGATCACTCTTAAAATCTTTCGCAGTATATTTATATTCTAATGTATCAGCCATTTTATTTATCCTCCAGCATTTTGATGCATTTTTCTTTAATATCATTTACGGTAAACGGTACACCCTGAACTTTATTAATCTGTTCATAGGTGAATTCCTGGTGTTTAATACGCAGATAGTCAGCAAATTGCCCCATGTTTAATTCGCAAACTACTATCTTTTTAAACTTACTGAAAACATCTTTAACATTCTTTGGCAGAGGATTAATATAATTGAAATTAACCAGACTTACATGATGTCCTTCCTCCTGCAATTCCCGAACAGCAGTTATCAGGTATCCGAATGATCCGCCCCAGCCGACTACAAGTACATTCCCTGATTTAGCACCGTAAACCTCCAGGTCGGGAATATCATTTGCAACTCGCTCAACCTTCTCTGCCCTGAGCTTAACCATTTGTTCATGATTTTCGGGTGTATAAGAAACTGTTCCTTTGGTAGTCTTCTCAAGACCCCCGATCCGGTGCTCCAAACCAGGAGTACCCGGTATGGCCCACGATCTGGCAAGCCTGTCATGATCACGTTTATATGGTAAAAACGGGATCTCAGTTCTGTCAGCAAATGGAGGTTTGATTTTTGGAAGATCTTTCATTTCCGGAATTCTCCATGGTTCTGTACCATTTGCCAGATAACCGTCGGAAAGAAGTAATACGGGAGTCATATGTTCCAGAGCGATTCTTGCTGCCTCATAAGCAAAATGGAAACAGTCAGATGGTGTACTTGAAGCAATAACCACAACCGGACATTCGCCATTGCGTCCATAAAGAGCCTGCAAAAGGTCGGCCTGCTCAGTTTTTGTCGGAAGTCCGGTAGATGGGCCGCCTCTCTGAACATTCACAATTACAATCGGAAGTTCGGCCATTACTCCCAGTCCGATAGCTTCTGATTTAAGAGCCAGTCCGGGACCTGAAGTTGATGTAACAGCCAGATTGCCTGCGAAACTTGCACCGAGTGAAGTACAGATTCCGGCTATCTCATCTTCAGCCTGGAAACTTTTAACACCCAGGTCTTTGCGGGCAGCAAGTTCTTCAAGGATTCCTGTTGCAGGGGTAATAGGATATGAACCAATAAACAGTTCCAGACCGGCTTTTTCGGCTGCTGCCATAAAACCCCAGGCTGTTGCTGAATTTCCGTTAATATTACGATATGTACCTTTCGCGATCTGGGCAGGAAGAATTTTATAGGTAGGATTCAAAGCTTCAATAGTTTCAGCATAGTAGTAGCCTGCCCGTAATGCAACTTTATTCGCCTCAGCCACACCTGGTTTATTCCTGAATTTCTTTTCAAAATAATCTTCAGTATACTTGAGCTTGCGGTCAAATAACCAGTAAACCATTCCCAGGGCGAACATATTTTTTGTCCTCAGTACTGATTTTGGATCAAGACCAAAGTCTTTTAGGGCTTCTTTTACCATCGAGGAAATAGGAGCTGCTATAACATTGTAACTTTCAAGCTTTTCCTCAGCTATGGGGTCTTTTTTATAACCGGCTTTCTCGATGTTTTTTTCAGTGAAATTACCTTCATCATAAATTATGGTCCCGCCTGGTTTGATCCATTTGGCATTGGCTTTGATAGCTGCCGGATTCATTGCCACCAGCACATCAGAAAAATCACCAGGGGTATTTATTTTCGAATGTCCCAGATGAACCTGAAATCCTGAAACTCCTCCGACTGTTCCCTGTGGCGCACGTATCTCTGCGGGATAGTCAGGAAAAGTTGATAAATCGTTACCGAATAAAGCGGCAGTGTCGGAGAAGAGAGTCCCTGTCAGCTGCATCCCGTCACCTGAATCACCCGAGAAACGGATAACCACTTCTTCTCTTTCGATAACCTCTGATTTCTTTCTCATGATACCTTCTATTTTATTTCAGCATAGTATAAAAAATAAGATAACTAACTGCTTCTAATGCACAAAATTAACTTTAAAACATTGAAAATCGTACAAAAAAAGATTTTTGAGTATGATATTGATCATGTTTTTGCCCCCCTTCAGGTGGCTTGGGGGGCAAACCCCAGGTGGCATACCTAGCTCCAGATATCTGCTTTCTTCAGATTTATTTCTCCCTCGAAGAACATTTTTGCAATCTTCTCAAAGTAATCAGTATAGTCTGAAATAAAAAACTGGTCTTTTACATTTCCGGAATCATTTAAAAGGTTGTTTTTATCAAGTACCTCTCTGAGGATCATAGAAACAATTCTGGCTGAATCAACAACTTCTACATTAAAATTAAATATTTTACTTATCTGGTTTTTAATTATCGGATAATGTGTACAGCCAAGTATTAATGCCTGTATTTCGGCAAGAGATTCACTTGACAGATAAGAGCGAATTATTGCATTACTGATATCGTCGAATATAAATCCCTCTTCAATCATCGGTACCAGCAAGGGAGTTGCCATTGAGATAACAGTGGTTGAAGGCGATTTTTCCATTATTTTCTTCTCATAAGTTCCTGAACTGATTGTCCTCTTTGTACCGATAACTCCGATTTTATTAAAACTCCTGGTACTCAGATAGTCAACAACCGGATCTATAACATCAATAAGTATAGTTTTGTTTTCAAATTCTTTCTTAAGTGAATCGAATGCCGAAGCAGATGCTGAGTTACAGGCAATAAGAACAACTTTTGAATTATGTTCCAGCAGGAATTCAGTAATCCGCTGAGAATAATATCTGATAGATTCTGCCGATTTATCGCCATACGGCAGGTGGGCTGTATCTCCGAAATAGATGAGGCTTTCGCCAGGCAAAATCTGCTTTATTGCATGAGCCACAGTTAGTCCTCCGACACCTGAATCAAAAATTCCAATTGGTTGTTCTTTCATCCTTCTGCTTTTTTTAACCCTTCCCCTATCCCCTTCCCTTAAAAAATAAGGGAAGGGGTATATTTCTGATTCACAACTTTTTCTGGGATGGGTTCATAAACAATAGCTAAGAGAAAAGGCTGCCCTTCTGAGCAGCCTCATTAATATAAGATTTTTGAATTATTTTAACCCAAGCTTTGTTTTAACAAGAGATAAAACATTAATACTTTTTGCTTCATCAAAATATAGCAGAGCACCTTTAGCAACATCGAATACATAAAGAAATCCATTCTCTTTACCGACATCTTTTATTGCTTTGTCAACTTTTGCATAGATGGGCTGGAAAACTTCGGTCTGTTTATTCTGAAGTTGTGACTGAGCATTTGTCTGAAAGTCCTGAATTCTTTTCTGCATATCCATAAGTTCCTGTTCTTTTGTCTGTTTCACTATATCACTAAGGTTTTTACTCTCTTTCTGATATGCATCGCTTTTAGTATTCAATTCAACTTGCATCAATTCAAGGGCATTGACGAGTTCTTTGCGGAATTTCTCGAGCTTAACGGTGGCTGAATCGTATTCCGGCATTGATTGAATGAGTTCATCACTATTTATATGCCCAAACTTAAAGCTCTGAGCCATTGCACTCTGTCCTGCCAAAGCAACGATAATCATCAACGCTGCTATACTTATAAATCTTCTCATTTTAAATAATTTTATTAAACAATTTATGCAAAAGTAATTAATTAATTTTTATAACCTAATTTTTCAAGAACCTGATCGCTGATGTCAAATTTTGGGTTGGCAAACAATATATTACCACCTGCTGCTGTATCAAAAATGACAGCATAACTTCCATCAACTGCAATCTCTTTTATAGCTTTTATAATTTCATCCTGGATTGGCTTAACCAACTCTTCCCTCTTCTTAAAAAGATCGCCTTCCACACCAAAATATTTGTTTTGAAGGTCCTTCATCTCTTTTTCCTTAGCAACTATTGCTTCTTCCCTTTTGGTCTTCATATCCTGGGAAAGAAGAACAGACTCATTCTGATATGACTTATACATCTGTTCAACAATAGCATATCCGTCGGTAACCTCTTTTTCCCATTGTTTGGAAAGTTTGTCGAGTTGCTCCTGAGCAGTGGTGAATGCAGGAATGTTTTTCCTAATATATTCAGAATCAACAAAAGCATATTTCTGAGCTATAGCCAAAGCCGAAGTCAGAATAAATAATCCTAATAATACACATATTTTTTTCATAACTGTCAATATTTATTACTTTATTAAAACTCTTGGCCTATCGTAAACTGGAATTGAGAGTGATTAGCATTTGGGAAATGAGTAGGGTCAGGAACAGGGTCGAAACCATAGCCCCAGTCGACACCCAGTAATCCAAACATAGGAAGATTGGCTCTTACTCCGATACCAGCAGCCCGGTTCATCTTGAATGGATTATATTCCTTCAGCTGATACCAGGCTTTTCCTGCTTCAAGAAATGTGAGAAGGTAAATAGTTGCCTGAGGATTAAGAGATACGGGGTAGCGCAGTTCCATTGTGATTTTTGAATAAACATTTCCTACTGGCACAGGTAGACCAGCTTTATCAATGATGAGGGGAGTCAACGATCCTACCCCGCTGCTACCTGAAGAATAGCCTCTTAGTTTTATCATTTCGCGGCCATAAAAGCTATAGCCCGTCATACCGTCACCTCCAACCGAAAAATTCTCAAATGGGGATGGCCCAATATCCTTATTATAGAACCCGAGGTACCCAAAAGCAAACCTGGTGTTAAGAACCAGTCTATCATTCTTGGTCAATGGATAATAGTAATCTGCTTTAAAGGTCCATTTATGAAATTCAATCCACTTGTATTTTACCTGATCTGAAACATTTTTCATACTCTGTCCGCTTATAAGCGAATAGGGTGGAGTTGCCTGTAATGAAAGGGTAAAAGATGACCCGCTTTCAGGATATATCAGGTTAGGACCCGTTGAAAACCTCGTTAGTTTTGTTGTAAAGCTAAAAAGATTGGAGTTTCCGTTATCAAAAAGGAATGAGTAAACAGTATAGTTATTCAGGCTATACCTCTGATAGTTTAATTCACCATAGAGTGAGAAGTAGTCATCGGGCCACGAGAGTCTTTTCCCCAAACCAATTGACACGCCATCGATTATCATGGACTGGCGTCCGTCCTCCCCTACCTTCTTTCCATTTGTCATTATTGATCGGAACAGTGAAACGGAGAATGTATTAGGGTTCTTACCTCCAAGCCAGGGTTCAACAAATGATATATTATACGATGAATAGATACGTCCATTAGACTGAGCCCTGATACTAACTGACTGGCCATCTCCGGAAGGATAAGGGTGCCACTCCTTCGGGTTGAAGAAATTACGCATGGCGAAGTTATTAAATCGCACACCAACTGTACCGACAAGCATACCGGCACCCCATCCGCCGGAGACCTCGAACTGGTCATTTGCTTTTTCTTCAAGTTTGTAAAGTAGATCCACTGTTCCGTTCGTAATATCAGGAAGTGGATCCGGTTTTATCTTTTCCGGGTCAAAGTGACCGAGTACTCCTAACTGACGGATAGACCTGATAATCTTAGTTTTGCTGAAAAGGTCTCCAGGTAATGTATAGAGTTCACGGCGGGCAATATGTTCGTTGGTCCTGGTATTACCTGTAATGAGGACATTATTGAGATAGGCCTGGTCTCCTTCGTAAATTCTGACTTCAAGGTCGATAGAGTCATGATCAATTTTTGATTCAACTGGTGTGAGCCTTGAAAACAGGTAGCCATTATCCTGATATAAATTACTTACAGCATCCAGGGCACCTGAAGATCCGTTTAGTCTGTCATCAATAAGTGACTGGTTGTAAATTGATCCCTTTTCAACATTAAATTGTTTACTAAGATCCTCCTTCCTATAAACACTATTACCTACCCAAATCACATTTCTCAGAAAGTATTGTTTCCCTTCATCAATTTTTATTTTTAAGCCTACCCGTTTTTCTGAGACTGTATAAAGGGAATCTGATAGGATAGTAAAGTCCTTAAATCCGTTATCATTATAAAAAGTAGTAAGTTTCTGTTTATCTTCTATGAACTTTTCGTTGATAAATTTTGAAGCCCTGAAAAAATTAAGATTCTTTACTTTTGTCGATTTTAATTTTCTCCGGAGCTTTGAGGATTCGAAGTACTCATTTCCGACAAAAGTGATTTTGGCAATCTTTACTTTTTCTTTTTTGTCGACATTGACATTCAGAATGACATTATTTGGCTGGTCAGGATCATCTTTCTGGACAAAAGTCACCTGTGTGTTCAGGAAACCTTTTTCTATGAAATGGTCCTTAATTATTTTCTGGGCTGTATTAAGCAAGTAAGGGGTTACCTGAGAACCTATAGGAAGATTTATCTTCTTGTTGAGATCAGTTGTCTCTGAAGTTTTCAGGCCATTAAGCTTTATGGATGATATTCTCGGTCTTTCCTGTAAGTTGATATCAAGGTAAACTGTATCTGAAAGGACCTTTGATATAGAGATTCTGACATCGGAAAACAGCCCTTGTTGCCACAATTTCTGCTCAGCAGTCGTTACAGCATCACCCGGAATAGCAACTGCCTGGCCTATTCTCAGTCCGGAAATTCCGATAAGTGCGTTTGTGTCAAGAAATCTGATCCCTGTTACTGTAACACCACCTATGATGTAGTCCTCAACCGTCATGAAATCAATGATTTTCTGCTTTTCCTGAGCATTTAATGAAAGGCTCAAAAGAGCCATAAATATTGCAACAAAAGTCCTTCTAATTTTTTTGATCACCATTATCTTATCATTTTTCCGAAACTTGTTCACTCGTTTTTCCAAATCTTCGTTCTCTCTTCTGGAAGTCAATTATAGCATTATAAAAATCGTCCTTACCAAAATCAGGCCAAAGTGTTTCAGTAAAGTATAATTCAGTATAAGCGACCTGCCATAAAAGGAAATTGCTTATTCGTAACTCACCACTGGTTCTGATCATTAGTTCCGGATCAGGGATACCATTGGTGTTAAGGTATTTTTCAAAATCCTCTTCAGTAATTGATGCTGGATTAAGAATTCCATTTTTCACAGCAGTTGATATTTTTCTTGCTGCCACTGTAATCTCCCAGCGCGAACTGTAACTCAGTGCAATGATCAGGTTAAGTCCGGTACTTACAGAAGTCAGTTTTATTGTTTCAAAGAGCCTTTCCCTTACATCGTCGGCAAGCCGGTCCATATCACCTATTGCTTTTAGCCGGATATTGTTTTTTAATAATGTTTCTGTCTCATTACTAAGCGACTGGATCATTATTCCCATTAATGCAGATACCTCTTCATCAGGTCTTCCCCAATTTTCGTTTGAAAAAGCATAAAGGGTAAGAAATCCGATTCCAAGCTCTGCGGCGGTCTCTATCACCTCTCTGACTGCATTGACACCCTGCTGATGCCCAAATATTCTATCAAGGCCCCGTTGCCGTGCCCATCTCCCGTTTCCATCCATAATAATTGCCACATGTAAAGGCAATTTATTAATATCTATCTGTTTCTTTAACTGCATAACCTAGCGTTTCCTTTTAGAATCCACTTCGCCGTAAGCAGGACAACCAGCCAATTTATTATAGATTTTCCATGTGACTGCTATTCCTGTGAAAGTGTACCAGTCATTGTTATGGATCCATGAATAATCTGACGGGGCAACCAAATCTTTTACGCCGTCAAAGTTATCATAAAAAGTTTTACGAAAACCATATTCGGCTTCCAATCCGACATTTTTAAATACATTAACTTTAAAACCAAATGAGAATGGAATAACAGGTACATATGAAAAAGATACTGTATTGACAAAGGCAATTCCCCCACCTGCAGCAAAATAGGGAGTAAAATCCCATCGCTTCCCTTCAGTTGAATAAGGCAAGAAATTGAACTCAAACTGGAGAGCCCATTCACCTATTATACCAGAGAATGATGCTGCTCTGGCTTTTTGAAAACTATTGCTAAAATCGAGATCGTTTGCCCGTAAACCACCGATGAACAGATTGGTTCTTAAAGCCTGCCGAGGATTAAAGTTATATCTGTAAAAAATTCCCCCGGCCGGAAGGGGTGAATATAAAAGCCTGTTTGGATTTATGTCGCCAAGGTACGATGAGACCCCTGCAAATACTCCATAATCGGAATTACGCTGACCGGATAAGGAGAGTGACAGAATTAAAAATAATAATAACCAGTGTATTCTTTTCATTAAAACTGATCCAGCTCTTTATCATCTGAAGGAGGGCCATCCCTTTGCTCCGGTCTTCAGCTTGTAAATAATTGTAAAATTGAAAAAATAATAAACGTCATTTGAGCTGGAATATTGTGAAGTATAACCATCAAGATTGTCGGAAAATGAATATCTGCCTGTTAGTTCAACTCCAAAATTAAAATTGGGGGTGTAGATTAGTGTGCTCCCGAGGCCAACCGGGATAACAGCGGTAAATCCTCCATGATTAATTCCAAAATTCTCAAGTTTACTATTTCCTTTGATCGAATAACTTAGTCCACCAATGCCGGTAAATGCATAAAAATCCAGGGACCTTATCAATCCGATTAAACCAGTCTTTTGGCCTTTGATAAACAGCCAGCTGTTTTCAGCTTTATTTTTAATAAAATAGTATTCGCAGATAAGTGCAGGTTCAAAGATCTGCATGGAGGCTTCATATCCTCTGTTTTCGTTTGATCCTCTTATGTCTGTTGCATGCAGTAATCCTGATGCAAGGCTCAGTCTGATATTGAAAGTCTGTGTAATCCTGTATTTTAAATTAACATTTAAGTCGAATCTAGTCTGTCTCAATGTTATATCCCTTATGCCAAGAATGTTTTTAGTATTTGAATACCCTCCTACATCGCCAAAGAAAAATGATGGTCCCAGACCTACAACTGCCTCATATCTCTTCATTTTCCAAATCTGAGCATCAGCAAATGAAACAATGAAACAAAGTAGTAATATAGTTAGAAAGGACCGTTTCATAGGAATTTCAGTTTTATTACAAAGCAAATATACAAATTTATCTCAATTCCTCCGGTCAGCACCCCACATAAGCTTATTTCTGAGAGTGCTGTAAAAATCTCTTCCTTTTAACATTACTGTTCTTATTTTTCCGGGAGCTCTTACAATATGGATCTCTTCGCTGAATGGCACCTTCCTTGACCGAAAGTCGCAAGTTGCCAGATACTCATTACTCCGTCCTTCTATTACCATTCTTATCTTACCTTCCCCTGAAAGGATAATTGGCCTGATAGTCAGATTATGAGGCGCGATAGGCGAAATAATTATACTCTCATCTTCAGGTGATAGTATCGGACCCCCGACACTCAGATTATAGGCAGTTGAACCGGTGGCAGTAGAAACAATCAATCCGTCAGCCCAGTATGTATTAAGATGAATATCATTAACAAATACACTTATGGTTATCATACTCAAATCAGCTTTCTGAATAGTTATCTCATTCAGAGCAGAGGAAGAATTTCCTTCGAATAAACCTGATGGCTGTGAAATTTCAAGAAGACATCTTTCAATGATATCATACTCACTCTCACAAAGCATATCAATTGAATGGCCTATCTCGTCAGCTGAAATGTTTGCCAGAAAACCCATTCGCCCTGTGTTAACTCCTGCAATCGGAATTCCCATGTCTTTTACTTTAAGCACTGTTTCCAGAAATGTACCATCACCGCCAACACTCAAAACAAGATCTGCCAATTCTGAATTAAAGGAAAGTCCGCCAGGTTTTTCAATTGGTTGCCAACCGGGACCGGTAACCGGATTAATTAATTTCTGATATATCCGGATCTTAATTCCTCTTCTGTAAAATTCATCAACCAGTCTGTCAACGCTATCCCGGGTTTTTGAATTATTATCCTTAAAGTATATAGCTACTCTCTCCAACATTTTTCAGATATCAAGGTATTTCATCAGAAGGTCAAATCTTTCAGAATAGAAGCGATCCATCGAATCATTAGTTGAAACCCAGGTCTTTATTTCATAGTTATAACGTTCGAATGTTCTGATGACCGAAACTAAATCGCCTGTATTCACTTTCAGGGTTACCTCCAGCTTGGTTGATTCCGGAGGAGAGGTGATATACATACTAAGTACTTTAACATTGTTACTTTCTACAATCTGGGCAATCTGAGAAAGTGAGTAATCCCTTTCAATAAGCTCAATAACAATTATACCACCCGGCTGATCCATTGATGAGATACCAGCCAAATGTCTTATCAGGTCGCTTGTTGTTATCACCCCCTTGAAATGATTGTTACTATCAAGAACAGGGACAATTGACAGCTTCAAACGGGAGGCCAGACCAATAACTTCAAAAATGTGCTGCTCCTCGTCAACATATGGTTTAAACAATGTAAGAGAATGATTTCCAATAGGTTCTTCCGGCTGATTCATGTCATATATATCAGCATCCGAAATGAGACCAAGAAAATCCTGGTTGTTGACAATAGGCAGATGTGATACCCTGAATATCTCCATCCAGTTCAAAGCTGTCTGCCCCAGATCGGATGTCTTGAGGGAAGGGATAACTTCGGATATTAAATCTTTAGCAACCATGCCAGTTTTATTTTCAACTAAAATAGTAAAAAAAAAGCCAGTTATTGTAATTTTGCACCACAATTACAATATGGATAATTCTTACATTTATTATAATGACAAAGTTAAGTGTTAATATCAATAAGATTGCAACTCTGAGAAATGCCCGCGGTGGAAATGTTCCGAATGTATTAACCGCAGCAATTAATTGTCAGCTTTTCGGAGCTGATGGTATTACGGTTCACCCGCGACCCGATGAAAGACATATCAGATATAGTGATGTCCTGGAGATCAAACCGCTCATCACGACTGAATTTAATATTGAAGGCTATCCGTCAAAAGAATTCATCACTCTGGTTCTGTCAGTAAAACCCGATCAGGTCACCCTTGTACCTGACCCTCATGATGCCATCACCTCAAATGCCGGGTGGGATACACTGAAAAACAGGATCTTTCTTACCGAAATTGTCTCAGAATTCAGGAAAAAAGGCATTCGTACATCCCTGTTTGTAGATACAAACATGGTTAATATTGAAAATGCTGTTTTAACTGGAACCGACAGGATTGAATTATACACAGAACCATATGCCTCAGGTTTTAATAAGAGTGCCATTGAAGCTGTTGAACCTTTTATAATGGCTGCCGGGATAGCCCGGAAAGCCGGATTAGGATTAAATGCCGGCCATGATCTGAACCTTGATAACCTCAGATACTTTCATCAGAATTTACCCTGGATTGAGGAAGTTTCTATCGGTCATGCACTTATTTCAGATGCCCTCTATCTTGGACTCGAAAATACTATTCAGATGTACAAGCGACAACTAGCCTGACTACCTGACTGATGAAACTCTTCTACAGGAAATATGGCAACGGTCCGCCTCTGATAATTCTTCATGGTTTGTATGGGTCGTCCGACAACTGGGTGACAATTGCAAAAAGGCTGAGTGACAGTTTCACGGTTTATCTGCCTGATCAGAGGAATCATGGCCAGTCTCCCCATAGTGAAGTACATGATTATGACTCGATGAGAGACGATCTGTTTGAACTGGTAACCTTCTTATCGCTTAAGAGATTTTTCCTTGCCGGTCATAGTATGGGTGGAAAAACAGCAATTTCATTTGCTCTTAAATGGCCTGAAATGCTCAATGGCTTGTTGATCGCGGATATCTCTCCATTTACCAATGAAAAAGGCAGATATTCGATATATTCCCAACATTTCACAATCCTTAATGCAATTCTCTCATTTGATCTGCAGAAGATTTCGTCCAGGGGAGAAGCAGAATCTTTTTTGTCCGACATGATCCCTTCCGAAAGGGTCAGAGGGCTTATTCTCAAAAATCTCCAAAGGACCGCCGATAATACTTTTATGTGGAAATTGAATTCCTCATCATTACTAAAAAACCTTGATAAAATAATGGAAGGGGTTGAACGTCAGACTGATTACAACCTGCAGATTTCAGGATTCCCGGTTATTTTTCTCAAAGGTGGTGATTCAGATTATATTCCATCAGAGGATTTCAGGGATATACAAATTGTATTTCCTGCCGCTGAAATTATAGAAGTTCCGGGAGCCGGCCACTGGATCCATACTGACCGGCCTGATGAGGTGGTAAAGAACCTTAAAAAGCTACTGGGGGACAACTGATTACAGAAATGTTACTGATTCTATTTTATCCTCCTTTATTTCAGGAAGGTTCATAAACCGTAAGAGAATCCTGGCAATTGCCAGAACATCTTTCTCGCAATAATGTACGATTCGTTGAATATTGTCGTCATTATAAAAAATACCTGCAACCATACTACCGTCAATATCATCTTTAGGAGTGGGTATACCCAGTATTGATGTAAGCAGGTCGAGTGATGCATAGTTTTTATAATCGCCAAACTTCCACAAATCCATAGTATCGAGTAGTTTTATTTCCCATGGTTTCTTACCTGCATTATCAAGTATTTCCGGGATATGAAGTCCGTTAATAATCATCCTTCTGGCAATATAGGGGAAGTCAAATTCTTTCCCGTTATGAGCGCAAAGAATAGCTTCTTTATTAGTCCTGGAGAATTTTGTAAGCATACCTGAAAACTCCGAAAGAATTGATTTTTCTTCTTTACCAAAGAAAGATTTTAGTCTGAAACTGAAGGGATTTTTTTCCCTGATAAGACCGACAGAGATACAAATAATCTTTCCGAATTCCGAGTAAATTCCAGCCCGTTCATATACTTCCTGTGCTGTTTGGTCAGGTGCCCTGAACTGTCTGGATTTCTTATCCCACAGCTTCTGCATTGTCGAATTTAGAAGTTCATATGCGGATGATTCCGGTACCGTTTCAATATCCAGAAACATCACATCCTCTACTTTTATATTATCTAACATATACTTATGATTTACTTACTGACTGATTCATTTCAATAATTAGAATTAAAATCTCGATTCCACCTGGTTTTTGCTGAACCCATACAACCTGCTATTCCTACTATCAACATATTTTTATAATTTTGTAGTACTAAATATCAAAAATAATAAAAAGTTGGGAGTGACTAGAGTTTGGAGTGCCTAAAGTTGAAGTTAAATATATTGAAAGTAACTCCAGGCACTTCTAATAAAAAATCATATGTCTGAATTATATCCGCTAAAGTTCGAAACTGTTTTAAAAGAGAAAGTCTGGGGTGGGAATGCTCTTGTAACCAGGTTTAATAAGGCAGCCACAGGTTCACTTCATATTGGTGAAAGCTGGGAATTGTCGGGTGTTGCTGATAACCAATCGGTTATAAGTAATGGGTTCCTGGCTGGTAATAATATTGAGGAACTCATCGAAGTCTACATGGGTGATATCACAGGAGACACGATATATGAAAATTTCGGAGATGAGTTTCCTCTGTTAATTAAGTTTATTGAAGCCCGGGAGGATCTTTCGATCCAGGTTCATCCCAACAACGACCTGGCAAAAAAGAGACATAATGCTTATGGTAAAACCGAGATGTGGTACATCCTCGAATGCGAAGAAGGCTCAAAGATCTATACAGGCTTCAAAGATGGAGTTACGAAGGAGATCTACGAAGAGGCTGTAAGTAAAGGCAGAATTGAGGATCTGATGAATGTTGAAAATGTTGATGCCGGAGATGCTTTCTTCACGCCTGCCGGCAGAGTACACGCAATCGGTTCAGGAATTGTTCTGGTTGAAATACAACAAACATCTGATATTACCTACAGGATTTATGACTGGAACAGAAAGAACTCAGGGAAGGAAAAAAGGGAGTTGCAAACTGATCTTGCTCTTGATGCAATCGATTTTAACCAGGCAGGAAAAAACAAGATCAGGCTGAACCCGGTACTCAATAAAACTGTAAACATTGTCAACTGTGAATTTTTTAATACTAATATTATCGTATTCAACATAGCCATAGAGAAAGAATACTACTTTAATGATTCATTTGTTGTGTACATTTGCCTTGAAGGTGAATTCTTAATTTGCTGGGACAACAAAACCGAGAAAGTAACAAAAGGCGAGACTGTTCTTCTTCCTGCGATGATAAAGGAGGTTACACTGAAACCTTTAAATGAAACACGTTTACTTGAGGTATATATTAATTCTGAGATTCCCAGCTGACAAGACAGAAGATAAAAGTAAAAAGACAAAAGGTAAAATGTAAAAGTTTAAAGTCAAATAATAATTATTAAGACTATGAAAATATTTTCCACTTCGCTGCTTTTAATTTTAGCCGTCTCCCTTTTTTCAGGATGCAACGGGAAAGGACCCGCTAAGAAAGAAACACATGCAGTAACTGACTCAATTACAGTTCCTGATACAGGCTATACAGGTATTAAGAAGTATATGAACGGAACGGTTCTTGTTAAAGAAGTGACCTTCAAAAATGGTGTAAGAGAGGGGTTGATGAAATCATTCTATCAGACCGGGGAGGTGCGTCAGACTTTCTGGTACAAGAATGGTTTAAGAGAGGATTCATCACTGTGGTATTACCAGGAAGGTCAACCCTTTCGATCCACTCCATATAAAAGAGACACCATAAACGGTATTCAAAAACAATATTACAGGACGGGCCAGTTAAAAGCCAAACTAGGTTATTCCAAGGGGTTACGCACAGCATTTTTTGAAGAATATACTACGGAAGGAAAACTTGTCGGGGGGTACTCTACACTGGTTGTCAATGTCCTGGATAATTACAAGATTAAAGGTATTTACAGAGTATCACTTGAACTATCAGATAAATCAAATAGAGTAAAATATTGGCGTGGCGAGCTTTTAAATGGAGTATTTGATACTGCTCACTGTAAAATAATAAAAACTATAAATGGGATCGGTTCTCTCGATCTGAAAAAAACCGGATCACCCAAATCCTCCTATCTAGGTGTAATTGCTGAGATCCTTACCAATTTTGGAAACAATTATCTGGTTTCTAAGAAGATCGAGTTACCTTACCACGATCTAAACTAAGGATTTATATGATCATTCATTCAGCTACTTTCATTAAAAGTAGCCCCACAATCAAAGAGTGTCCGGCAACTCTAAAACCTGAATTCGGGTTTATAGGCAGATCGAATGTAGGTAAATCTTCACTGATAAATATGTTAACAGGCTGGTCAAAGCTTGCAAAAACATCAGTTCAACCGGGAAAGACCAGAACAATTAACCACTTCTTTATAAATGACAGCTGGTACCTTGTCGATCTTCCGGGATACGGCTATGCCAAGGTACCTGTGAAGCTAAGGGAAAAATGGGTAAAAGCAACTGAGGAGTATATTCTGAAAAGGGAAAACCTTGTATCTCTTTTCGTTCTCCTCGATACCAGACATAAACCTCAGCGGTCCGATCTTGAATTTATGGAGTTTCTCGGGATAAACAGGATCCCATTTGCAAGAATCTTTACTAAAAGCGACAAACTTACAACTACTGTACTGGAGAATTCAGTAAATCAATATAATTCGGAAATGTTGAAAAAATGGGAGTCATTGCCTGTTTCCTTCGTTACCTCGGCGATAAAAGGTAATGGAAGGAACGAAATTCTGAACTATATAGAAGAATCTATGAACAATTTTTCAACTGGCACCTGATATCGGCCGGAATTTATAATTTTGTACTCAAATTTGATCTCTATACTTAACTGATAAAAAAAGAGGAAAATGTTTGGAACGGCACCTATGAAAATCTTTTCCTGCAGGTCTTCAAAAGATCTTGCTCAGAGAATTACAGATAAACTTGGAATTGAACTCGGGAAAAGTTCCGTTACCAGCTTCAGCGATGGAGAATTTCAACCTTGTTTTGATGAATCGGTCAGAGGATGTATGGTTTTTATTATACAGTCAACAAATCCTCCTGCAGATAATCTTTTTGAGCTCCTGCTTATGATCGATGCAGCAAAAAGAGCCTCTGCTTACAAAGTGATTGCTGTTATACCCTACTATGGTTTTGCAAGGCAGGACAGGAAAGACAGACCACGGGTTTCTATCGGTTCCAAGTTGTCAGCTGATCTCCTGAGTACTGCAGGTGTAGACAGAGTCATCACAATGGATCTGCATGCAGATCAGATCCAGGGTTTCTTCAATGTGCCGGTTGACCACCTTTTCGGCTCAGCAATATTTGCGCCGTACATTGCGAACCTTAAACTTAAGAATCTCACTGTTTCAGCTCCCGATATGGGCGGATCAAAAAGAGCTAATGCTTACTCCAGGCACCTTCAGTCAGAAATGGTATTATGTTACAAGCTCCGTAAAAAACCAAATGTTATAGAAGAAATGTCGATTATAGGTGAGGTGGAAGGACGAAATGTTGTAATAATTGATGATATGGTTGATACTGCCGGTACGCTTGTCCTGGCAGCTGATATGATGAAAGAGAGAGGTGCCACAAGCATAAGGGCATTCGCTACACACCCAATACTTTCAGGCAATGCTCTGGAAAGAATTAACAATTCAGCTATAGAGGAACTTGTGGTGAGCGATTCAGTTCCTTTTGAAAACAGTTCCAAAAAGATCAAAGTGCTTTCTATTGCTGATATTTTTGCTAAAACAATTCAGGCTGTAACAGAAAATCAGTCGATTAGTACAAATTTTGTATTCTGATACCTTTGTTCTATATTTGCAGGCCAATTTTTTAATTAATGTCAAACGTGTAATGGGGAGTTATCGGGATGATAACTCTTAGTAGCACAATAACTTTAAGACAAATGAAGACTATAGAAATTAAAGGATCTTTCAGAACAGAATTAGGCAAGAAAAGTTCCAAAGAAATCAGAAAAACAGGTAACGTACCATGTGTTATCTATGGGAAAGAAAAGAATATTCACTTTTATGCTCATGAGAACAGTTTTAAAAACCTTGTATATACACACGAAGCGCATCTGGTAAAACTCAGCATTGATGACAAAGAGTATAGAGCTGTACTTAAAGATATGCAGTTTCATCCGGTAAAAGATAATATTCTGCATGCAGATTTTATTGAAGTTTTCGACAACAAGCCGGTAGTGATCAATATTCCTATCAAAGTTTCAGGAGATTCAGTCGGAGTAATCGCAGGTGGAAAATTAAGTATAAAAAGAAGAAACCTGAAAGTAAAAGGTTTAGCTATTGATCTTCCGGAAGCTCTTCCTATTGACATCACTAATCTGAAAATTCATGAAGGGATAAAGGTTGGTGAGTTATCCTATGATAAGATAGAGTTACTTGACCCAAAAAAATCCATGGTTCTCACGATTGCCACATCACGGGTTGCTCAGAAAACTGATGAAGAGGTTCTGGCTGAAGCAGCAGCAGCTGAAGCAGCGGCAGCAGCAGCAACTCCAGCATCAGCAGGAGCAGCAGCAGCTCCTGAAGCACCTGCAGCTAAGTAGAATCTGACCTTTTTATAAAAATATTCAGGCTTGATGAAATATCTGATAGTTGGCCTGGGAAATATAGGTGAAGGGTATAAAGACACCCGACATAATATAGGATTTACTGTATTGGATGCCATGGCCATGGAATCCAATATTTCTTTTATAGAGAAACGTTATGGTGCGGTTTGTGAAATCAGATACAAAGGACGCGATCTCTTCCTTCTCAAACCATCTACTTTTGTAAATCTCAGCGGAAATGCAGTAAACTACTGGCTCAGAAAAGAGAATATCCCACTGGAAAACATGCTTGTCATTGTTGACGACATTGCCCTCCCTCTTGGAAGTATCAGAATGAGACCAAAGGGAAGCGATGGTGGCCATAACGGCCTGGCTCATATCAGTACCATCCTGGCAACTAATGATTACCCAAGGATAAGAATAGGTATTGGCAGCAGTTTCCGGAAAGGGGCGCAGATAAATTTCGTTCTTGGGAAATGGGACTCTGAAGAGAAAAAGTTTATGGCGGATAGAATTTCAATTGTTATCGATATGATAAAATCATTCGCATATGCCGGGATTGAACTGACGATGACATCTTTTAATAAGGTGGGCAAGGTGCCATCTCCCGAAAAAGACCCCCCAACTCCCGCACAGCGGGACTAATCCTCTGAATGTTTATGTATTTAAGTTTCAGGCTAATATTGAATTAATGGCTGATAATAAAACTATACGAATAGATAAATTCCTCTGGTCGGTAAGGATTTATAAAACCAGGAGCATAGCTTCTGATGAATGCCGGAAAGGAAGAATAATCATCAATGATATTCAGGTAAAACCTTCAAGAGCCGTATTAAAGAATGAAATAATAACAGTAAAAAAACCACCCGTAATTTATTCCTACAGAGTTATTGAACCAATAGGAAACCGGGTGTCAGCAAAACTGGTCGAACAATTTATCAAAGATCTGACAACAGATGAGGAAAAGACGAAACTGAATATCCGGCAGGCTACTGGAATTGTATATAGAGATAAAGGTACCGGTCGCCCTACAAAAAAAGAGCGGAGGCAGATCGACAGGATCAAAGATAATATCCACGACTAAGGTCAAGGTTAAGGTTAAGGTTAAGACCAGACTAGTTTCTCAACCTTAATCTCTGCCTTAACCTAATTAGGGTGGTATAAAGACGTAATATTTCAAAAATTGTTGTAAAAGTAATTCAGCTTTAATAACAACATTTCACTTTTTTTTATCTTGCACTTAACATCTTGGTGCATATTCTTTTTATAAATGGGGAAGGAAAATATTGAGAAGTATTCGACCAGATACGCACTCTTAAAGTCTGTAGCAGGTTTTTGGCATAATAATGTCTTCTACAGGAAAGTCATAGTGCTTGGTCGCGAAAATATTAATCCCGACGATCCATTGATCTTTGCCCCAAACCATCAGAATGCTTTAATGGATGCACTCGCAGTTCTGTTTACCCACAAGGGACAACCAATATTTCTTGCCAGAGCCGATATCTTTAAAAGAAAGTCAATTGCGGCAATCCTTTATTTTCTTAAGATCCTGCCTGTTTACAGAATAAGGGACGGTTTCAGCAGCCTCAAAGGCAACGATGAAATATTCCTTAAAACCATTGATGTGCTGAAAAACAAAAATGGACTCGTAATTCTTCCTGAAGGAGAACATGTAGGATTCAGAAGGCTCAGACAATTAAAAAAAGGTATCTGCAGAGTCGCTTTTCAGTCTGATGAAGCAACTGGTTTTAGCCTAAAGATCAAGATTGTACCGGTGGGTCTCGAATTCTCAAACTACAGCAGGTTCAGACAGGTGCTTACTGTCGCATATGGGAAGCCTATCGAGGTATCGGAATACTTTGATTCATACAAAGCCAGCCCCGAGAGAGCCCTTAACGAATTAAGATCAAGACTTTCAAATGAGATGAAAGGTAATATGGTACACATCGAATCTGAAGAAGACTATGAAGCTATAGATGAACTCAGAAGCATGATTAATGGAAGATTCAGTGATGATATCAGGTTCCCAAAACTATTCAGAGACAGAATCCTCGTTAATAAAGTGAATCTGCTTAAGTCCTCTAATCCTTCTCTTTATGAGAGAATATGCTCCCTGAGTATTAAGGTAAAAGAGAAAGCTAAAGCACTTAATACAGACTATAGATTGCTCGAAAAAAGAAAACACCCTCTCGGATGGCTGATCACCGGAATGATTGGTATTGTACTTACATTCCCATTGTTTATTTATGGAAATATCTTCAATCTGACTTTTCTCGAAATTCCTAATCTACAGATACGTAAGATTAAAGATCCGCAGTTTCACTCGTCAATACGGTATGGTATTTCATTAGCACTTGCATTTGTTTTCTTACCTGCGTACCTGATTCTTTCGCTTTTCATTTTTTCCTCCTGGTGGATGGGACTACTTATCTTTCTAACTCTCCCCCTTTCAGGTCTCTTTGCCTGGAATTATTACCTTCAGTTTCACAGAATAATAGGAGGATTCAGAATAAGAAGTCTTATTAAACGTAAAGATGAAGAATTCAGCATTCTCAGAAGTAATCATACTGAACTACTAAATCTGATTGCCGGATTAGAATGAAGAAAGAAAAGCGGTTTATAGGGAAAGTAGCCTGGATCACAGGTGCATCTTCAGGTATCGGGGAAGCACTTGTTCATGAATTTGTAAGAAGAGGTGCAACAGTTATAGCTTCATCTAATGATCTGCCCGGGCTGGAGAGAGTAAAAGCAGAATGTGAAGATAAATCTATAATGGTTCATTGTATCCCTTTTGATCTTTCTGACACATCGGGAATAGATAAGATTGTTGAACAACAAGTCAGTGCTCATGGGAAAATTGATTTTCTACTTAATATTGGAGGTATAAGCCAGAGGGCAAGAATTGACGAAACACCTCTGTGGCTCGACAGAAAAATATTTGAGATCAACTATTTTGGAACAATAGCTATAACAAAAGCTGTTCTGCCTTTCATGATCAGACAGCGATCAGGACATATTCTTGCAACAAGCAGCATCTCAGGCAGATTTGGATTTCCACTTCGTTCTGCCTACTCAGCTTCTAAACAAGCCCTTCATGGATTTTTCGAGACACTTTACCTGGAAAATAAGCAATTCAATATAAAAGCTTCAGTAATTATCCCTGGCAGAGTACGGACTTCAATCTCATTTCATGCACTCGATGCTGAAGGCAAGGAACATGGGAAACTTGATGAGGGTCTGGCAAAGGGACTTTCTCCCGTTAAAGCAGCTGAAATAATTATTAATGGAATGATCAGAAACAAGCGGGAAATTCTTGTTGGTAGAAAGGAACTGATATTATTGTATATCAGAAGATACTGTCCATGGCTTTTTTTCAGAATTGCAGATAAAATAAAAGCGATGTAGAAGATGCTATAATATTTAGACTATAATTATTTTACAATACCCCCTTCCAAGCCTTCCCCCAAGGGAGAAGGAGTAGACATAAATCTTTTCCACCTTGGGGGAAATAAGAAAGGGGGTCAAATGATGCACAGATAAATTAAATAATCATACAATATGAAAGGTTATATAATTAGTGGAATCCAGCAGATGGGAATTGGCGTAATAAATGTTAAAGAAGCATGGAAATGGTATATCGACCAGTTTGGTATGGATTGCCGTATTTTTGAAGATGAGGCCATAGCTAAACTGATGCTTCCATATACCGGAGGACAACCAAGGAGCAGACACGCAGTATTGGCGCTGAATCTTCAAAGTGGTGGTGGATTCGAGATATGGCAATACAAAGGAAGAGATCCTTTAAAAATAAAAGAAGAGATCAGGATCGGGGATCTTGGTATCATCTCCTGCAAGATAAAATCAAAGAACATAAACGAAACTTTGACATTATTTCAAAAGAAAGGGATTCCCGTCCCGGCTGAGGCAACTGTAGATCCTTCAGGAAAAATGACTTTTTTTATGAAAGATCCCTACGGAAATATCTTTCAGCTGGTGGAAGCAACCGACTGGTTTTTAAATGAGAAAAAAACCACGGGTGGTTCCTATGGAGCAATCATAGGAGTATCCGATATTGATAAAGCAAGAATTGTCTACTCTGATATACTTGGTTACGATGAAGTTATTTATGATACAACTGGTATTTTCACCGATCTTGCAGATCTTCCCGGAGGAAATATAGAATGCAGAAGGGTACTTCTAAAGAGATCAAAATCGTTCACGGGCCCTTTCAGTAAAGTATTTGGGGAGAGTGTAATCGAACTCATTACCAGCCCGGGAAATCCTGGCAAAAAGATATATGAGAACCGGTACTGGGGCGATCCTGGTTTTATTCATCTCTGTTATGATATGAATGGAATGGATGAACTTAAGAACTTCTGTGAAAGTAAAGGATTTCCGTTTACCGTCGACAGTAAAAAGAGTCATGAGGGTAACAGCTTCGATATGGGTGAAGCAGCCGGTCACTTCTCATATATAGAAGATCCTGACGGAACACTTATCGAATTTGTTGAAACACATAAAGTGCCAATTCTGAAGAAACTTGGCTGGTACCTGGATCTGAGAAAAAGAGACCCCAACAAATCGCTTCCCGACTGGATAGTGAAAACATTGAGGTTTTCGAGAGTAAAGCATTGAATTATTGGATTTTCTCTGTAGTCCTCTGTGATCCAGATAGCTATCGGGACTCTGTGGCTCTCTGTGTAACTAAAAATTAAGAACTTACACTGAGTTACCCAGAGAAGCACGGAGTTTCACAGAGAAAAGTCTAAATGATTCTTTTGGTCAATGCGATTAACGGGTTTTGCCTCGGACTTAACTAGATCCGGGGTTCAGTATTTTTAGCCAGATCTTCAACTTTCTTCAACACCCTCATTATGTTGCCACCCCATATTTTTGTTATGTCCGACTTTGAATATCCACGACGAAGCAGTTCGATTGTAATGTTTTTCATTTCAGAAGCTGTTCTGCATCCATCTACACCTCCACCTCCGTCAAAATCAGTTCCGATTCCAACATAATCGGTCCCTATCACCTGAACAACGTGATCAATATGATCTACGACATCTTTAACGTTAGCAGACTTTTCATATATCTTCTGTATATCCTTAAATTCCTTGCGTACTAGTTTTTTAGTCGAATCAGGAAGGGCATTATAATCACCATATTTATTCTGGAGATCTTTAAGCTTTGAATCCAATTCCGGATTAGGTTCCGGAGTTTTAAGGTAATTCCCCAGCATACAGATCTGAATAACACCTCCGTTTTCTTTAAGGGCCAGCAACATATTATCAGTAAGATTTCTGGGACTCCCGCACAATGCCCTGCACGATGAATGAGATGCAATAACTGGAGCGTCGGTAACTTTAAGAACATCAAAGAAAGATTTATCAGAAATATGTGAAATATCCACCATCATACCAAGCCGGTTCATCTCTTTTACTACCTGCGATCCAAATGGAGAAAGGCCATCGTTTTCCGCTCCTGCAGGATCGGTTGATGAATCACAGATATCATTATTTTTAGTATGAGCCAGCGTTATATACCTGGCACCCAGATCATAATATTGTTTGATCCTTGAAATATCCTTGCCAATAGGATAACCATTTTCCATACCAATGAATGTAGCGATTTTCCCTGCTTTCTTTAACCTGTATGCATCTTCCGGTGTTGTTGCAATTTCAGCCATCGATAAATTTTTCTCAACATTTTTATGTATTGCATTGAAAATATCCAGTGCTTTCTGGTTGACTATATCGTAAGTTGAGTCGTTTCTTGGACCTTGTCCAGTGAATACAGCAAAGAATTCGGCGTGAAGTCCACCTTCAACCATTCTTGGAAAATCGACGCATCCATCGTTATGCCTTTCCCCCAGATCAAATGCCGGATCTGAAAATTCCATCGGAGCATCACAATGAGTATCCACTGTAAGGATAGATGCATGAATTTTATTAGCGCGTTTAATAAGTCGTTCTTCGCTGTTTCCGCAACCAGCCAGAAAGAGGGTTACAAGTAAATAATTAATAAATATTTTCATATCGTTTGTTGATATCTGTCGCAAGATAAGCAAAATGATTCCGGCGATTTATGTTTCTTGTCTGTTTAACCTATTTTAACAATACAAAAAGCCCCGACGTGAAAGCCGGGCAGCCATGAAAAGAACGGGACATTAGACTAGCTAAAGTTTCAGGGAGGTAAACACACTTAACAGGAGTATCACACCTATAACAATTATTACAATTCCTGCCACCTTATTTATCCTGACAATAGCCCGTAACCTGATGTTCTTTTTAAACCGGCTGAAAAAATAGCTCAGGAAAAACCACCAGCATATTGCTCCTAAGAATACCCCGGGTATAAGAAAGAAAGGCAAAAGTTCAGGTCTTACGTTACCAGCTATATTTACTCCTGAGAAGAAAGCCACGAAGATAAAAATCGTATAGGGATTCGAAATCGAAAGTACAAATACCGAGTAAAAATCACGCCATAAAGATTTTTCAGACTTCTCCTTGTTTCTCATGTCCTTAACCGGATTGGATAAAAACACTTTCAATCCTACTCCGATAATAACTAAACCTGCTATTATGGTGATAATGAATCTTTCTTCCTTAATAAAACTGATTATTACTGTAAATCCTAAACCCGCCAGAACTGCAAGTAATGTATCGGCAGTTGCAAGACCTAATCCGGAGACGAATCCTGAGAGCAATCCTCTCTTTATTGTTCTGTTAATCAGTACAATGCCGATCGGTCCAGGTGGCATTGAAACTACCAACCCAAGAATTATTCCTTTAAGTAGTATTTCTATCGCAGGAATCATCTTTCGAGATTATAAGAAGCAAATATATGAAGTTTATTTGCCTCAAAAACGGTATTTGTTTTTGAATAGTATAATGAATCCGGAATGATGACCAGAATCTTTTTAATGAAATCCATTCAAAAAACCGCAAATCACTTTTTATTCTCAGGAATCAAACACAGACTGTAATTCTTCTGCTATTTTTGGGAGTAATTTTAATATGGATTCAAAAGGAAAATCCGGCATTGGATTATTCTTAGAATCATTTTAATTATCTAAAACCTAATGAACAAATACACCCTTGTCGGTCTGTCGGTTACAGGAGGAATCCTGTCGGGATTAGCCTGGACAGGTTGGTGTTCGGGGCTTATCCTGCTTATCGCATTTGTACCATTTTTCCTCATTGAAAATTATTTATTCGAGAATCCCAAGAGGTTTACTCCAAATGCCTTTTTTATCTTCTTACTTCCGGGCTTTGTGATTTTTAGCATAATTTCCCTCGCCTGGATGAGAGTTGCCAGTATTACCGGAGCAATTTGTGTAATAATGGGATTATCATTTTTAATGGCATTCACTACATGGATGGCTCACATCGTACGTCTGAGGGCAGGAAACCTTACAGGATTTATATCTATAATCACCTTTTGGCTCGGATATGAATATATAAGCCTGAATGTCAATATTATTTCCCCCTGGCTAAATCTTGGTAACGGGTTGTCAAAAGATATCCTTTTCATTCAATGGTATGAGGTGACAGGAACTGCAGGCGGCTCTCTATGGATTTTATGCTCCAATCTTTTCCTTACTTTATTCCTTGTAAATTCTCTGACAAAAAAAAGAAGGATCGGAGTTTACTTTTTCATCTGGCTATTGATAATTATCATACCGTCAGCGTTTTCCATTTATAGATACTATACAATAAAACAAAGCGATAAGAATGGATCAGAAGTAGTAATCATACAGCCAAATACAGATCCTTATACTGAAAAGTTCACTATACCGTTCGAAGATCAACTGAAAAAAGTGATCACACAGGCAAATGCCGGAATAACAGATAAAACCGACTGGGTCATTACTCCTGAAACAACTGTTGACGATCCTGCTAATCTTGATAATCTGGCAAATAACAAATATGTGAAGCTGATTAAGGGAATGATAATACAACACCCTGGCATAAATGTGGTTACAGGATTTGTAACCTACAGGCTCTACCCACCGACGAAAAATTCTCCAACTGTCAGTGCAAGAAGAATTGATGTATCCGGGTCGTATTATGACCATTTCAATTCCGCGGTTCAGATCGACACCGGAAAATTTTTCGGGATATATCATAAATCGAAACTGGTTCCGGGTATTGAAATGCAATTTTCAAATGGCCCCGGGAGAATTATTACAAGAATATTGCCATATCTTGGAGGTACCAAATGGGGTTACGGAATCCAGGAAGATCGAGTATGTTTTGAACATACTGCCACTTCGATGAAAATAGCACCAGTTATATGCTATGAATCTGTCTTCGGAAAATTTGTGACAGACTATGTCAGGAAAGGGGCAGAGGCATTATTTATAATAACTAATGATGGCTGGTGGAAAAATACCAATGGTTATAAACAGCATCTTTACTTCGCTTCTTTAAGAGCAATTGAAACCAGGCGACCGGTAGTAAGATCAGCTAATACAGGAGTATCATGCATTATTGATATCAGAGGTAAGAGAACTCATGAGACTGATTGGTGGAGCAAGGCAGTAATAAAAGGAGAAATTTACCCTGAATCCAGAATAACAACCTATGTAAATTATGGCGACTATCTGTTATGGATTTCTGCATTTACAAGCGTGATTATCATTTTTACCGTCTTCATTGCGATTCCAATCAGAAAAAAATTTAAACCATTCCGATAAATAGTGCAACCCATATGATATCATGTTGTCTTTATAACCAGGTAAGCTTATCAGGTGGATAATTTGAATGTATACATACATGCCCCTCTGATTGAGGAGTGCAGGAAAGGCAATAGCAAGGCTCAGTTCAGGCTTTATGACCAATATTCAAAAGCTATGTACAACCTGGCATACAGAATATTGAATAACAGGGAAGACGCTGAGGATATTCTTCAGGAGGCGTTTGTGGAATGCTTCAGAAACATTGATTCATTCAGGTTTGAATCAACATTCGGCGCGTGGCTTAAAAAAATAGTTGTAAATAAATGTATAAATCACATTAAGAAAAAAAAGATAGACCTGACACTCTGTGAGACGCTGCCGTCAACTATTTATGAAGAAGAAGAGGAAATTGTTTATGATAACAGAAGAATATTTAAAAGCATTGAAATGCTTCCCGATGGTTACAGAGTTATTTTAACTCTCTATCTGATTGAAGGCTACGACCATTCTGAAATCTCACAGATTCTTGGAATATCTGAATCGACTTCAAAATCCCAATATTCGAGGGCAAAAGAAAAGTTAAGATATTTACTTTCAAAAAATTAATATTATGGACAAACTTGAAGAACATATCAGGCAGAACAGGGAAGATCTGGACAGGTATAGTCCACCTGCAGGTATATGGAGAAGGATCAGGAAGGAATTAAAAAAGGAAAAATTCATGATGAGACAATGGCTTTCCATCGCTGCAATGATCGTTGTTATTCTTGGTACTGCTATAGTTTTATTCAGACCGGTATACAGATGGTCAGATCCTAACAGTCGAAAAAACAATTATGAAGGAATAACACAAACCTATCCTCAGTTGAAAGAGACTGAAACCTACTATAATAGTCTTGTAAACTCACTTTACAAAGAAGCGACGCCATTACTGACAAAAAATCCTGAGATTAAAAAAGAACTTAATAATGACTTATCTCAGCTTGACAGTATTTGTACAGACCTTAAAAAAGATCTGAAAGATAACGTTTCGAACCAGGATGTTGTCGAGGCATTGATACAGAACTACAGGATAAAAATCCGAATTCTGGAAGATATGCTGACAATACTGAAGGCAAATGAAAATAACCCTGAAAAAAAGAAAAGCTATGAACTTTAAAATTACCATAACACTGAGCCTGACGTTACTAATATTCAGTTCATTATCGGCGCAAAATGATTCGGAAACCCGGAGTTTTATCAAGACTGTGCCGGTAGGGAAAGAGACTACCCTGGAGGTATCCAACAAATACGGGACAATCCAGATTACACCATGGAATAAAGATTCAGCCTATATAAGGGCCGAGGTAAAAGCTTTTGCAAAAGACAGGTCAAAGCTTGGGAAGATGTTTAATGGAATTACTGTAAATATCACTGATACAAAATACCTTGTAAGAGCTCAGACAGAATTTACTTCGAATATAAACATGTTATTCGAGAGCTTTAAAGGAATGACAAGCAAGATAATATCATACGATTCACATGTTGAGATCAATTATTACATAAATATCCCTGAATATCTGAATCTTAAGATTGAAAATAAATACGGGGATGTTTATATGGAGGATAATACCGGTGAATTTAAAATTTCAATTTCCAATGGATCGTTTAAAGCTAATTCCCTTGGGAAAAATTCATCAATAACAATGGTCTTCTGTGATGCTAAAATCAACTCAATCGTTTCGGGCAATATTGATGCATCCTTTTCAGAGGTCTCAATAGGGGAAACAGAAAATCTGTCAATAAATTCTATCTCCTCAAAATATGATATCAAAAAAGCCGGAATGATACGGGGTGAATCAAAAAGAGATAAATTTTTCATTGAGAATATTGAATCTCTGCAGGGTAATGCCTATTTTACCGATTACAAAGTGAACAACATCAGGAAGGAGATAAATCTGACAACCAGATATGGAAGTGTCAGTACTGACCTTATTGAGAAGGGATTTGAATCTATAAGTATTAATTCAGGCTACTCGGACCTCTCATTACGATTTGATCCTGGTTCATCTTATAATCTGGATATCAGGCACATAAATGCTTTTCTTGTTTTACCTGATAAGAATATAAAAACTGAACAGAAAGCACTGAATGAGGACAAGAAGGAGTATATGACATATGGTACAGTAGGTAAAAATCCGGGAACTGCTAAAGTCAAGATAGATGCCACTCGGGGTAATATTTATCTTAAATAATTTCTTCTTATTGAAATAATGATACCGGCGTTTGTTAGAGTGATGCCATTTGACCTTGCTCTCTCAGTTTCTTATGTTTTTTAATTTCCTGAATAAAGAGTTCGGAAAATTCTGATAAGCTATCTTCTGTGAATCGTTTACCTCATCCCCCTTGCCCCCTTCTCCCAAGAGAGAAGGGGGTAAACTGCAATATATTAATGATTTAAGTCCCTCCCCCCTGGGGGAGGGATTTAGGGAGAGGCAAAAAAGAGTTATAAAGAGCTATTTAATAAGGCTATTTCGGATTTTGGGATTTAAACAAAGCTACTCCTTCGTCGAGCCAGTTTTTATACTCTGCAACGTTCAAATTGGTAGGCATCGGTTTATTCAATGGATTTCCCTCATAATCTGCTATAACATAAAGAGGTAAGGCATTTGTCCTAAACTTCGATATTTCCAGATCTTCATATATTTTCCCTATTGTTTTCTTTAATTTGCCATCAACTGCTGAATTAATCCATTCATTTTCTGGCAATTGAGTTCTGTCATCAACATAAAGTTCAACTATCACAAAGTTATCCCTGAGTCTTCGCAATACTTCGGGGTCGGACCATACTTTAGCTTCCATACGTTTGCAGTTAGCACAAGCGTGTCCTTTAAAGTCTATCAAAACAGGTTTATTTTGTTCTTTAGCGCATGCAAGACCTTGTTTATAATCGAAGTAGCCCTTTAGACCGAGAGGCATATGAAATATGTCAGCATGTTTAGGTTCAGAACAAAGCGTATTTGTTTCTGCAGATTGTACAGAGGGATGTGAAAGATTGAATTCTGAAGTTTCCTGAGATGGCAGGAACGATGACAATCCATTGAGGGGAGCCCCAAAAAGCCCCGGGATCAGATACACCACGAATGTAAACACAATGATTATCAGGAATAATCTGAAGACTCCAATAAACTTAAGATCACTGTCGTGTGAAAACTTGATCTTTCCCATAAGGTATAATCCAAGAAGGGAAAACAGAACAATCCATATTGCTATAAACAGGCTCCGTGATAATATTCCAAGTGAGTAAACACTATCAATGGTCAGCAGAAATTTCATACTGAAAGCGAGCATAATAAACCCGAGCACAACTTTTACCGAGTTTAACCAACCCCCTGATTTGGGTATCCGGCTCAATATTGAGGGGAATAAGGCAAATATTGTAAACGGCAGTGCAAATGCAATACCAAATCCGATCATTCCGAATGTTGGTCTTAGAACATCGCCACTAGCTGCTTCGACAAGAAGAGCACCAATAATAGGGCCGGTACAAGAGAATGAGACAATGACTGTTGTCAATCCCATGAAAAATGCTGCCAGAATACCTCCTTTGTCAACCTTTGAATCAGCATTCGTAACCCAACTGTTTGGAAGCAGAATCTCAAATGCACCAAAGAATGAAATTGCAAATACTATAAACAATACAAAGAATATTGTGTTGGGAATCCAGTGAGTGCTCAATGTATTTGCGAATCCGGCCCCTGCGCTTGTAAGTGAAACAATTATCCCAAGTGATGCGTAAATCAGAACTATTGAAACACCAAAAATAAGTGCCTTAAAAACAGCCTTGCCCCTCTCAACTGAACCTTTTGAAAAGAAGGCCACTGTCATCGGGATCATTGGAAATACACAGGGTGTAAGAACCCCGGCAAATCCCGCAAGCAGAGAAATCAGAAAAAATTTCAGTAATCCTCTGTCAGATTTAATTGGTACAGATTCAATTCCAGCCTTAATATTGTTGTTAATAACTGTATTTTCAGCATTATCTCCTATTTTTACTGCAAATTCAACATTTTTAGGAGGAGAACATGTGGCATTATTACAGGCCATAAAATCTACTGCACCTGTAACAGTAAAAGAGGATGCAACTGCCATTATTTTTTGCCGGAATTCTGCAGTATTACTGAATGTTTTGATCTTAAAACCAAACGCATCATCAAGAACCTCCACCGGTTTTGTAACTTCATACGCATTGCCTGTAAGAATGTAACCGGGTAAAGTGTCGAATCTGAAAGTTGTCGGGATCGGTCCTCCTTCAGGTATGTCCATCGAATAAATATGTGAATTCTTATCGATAATCGCAGTAAAAATAAGTTCATACTGTTTGTCTCCTTTCCTTTCAAAGCTGAAATCCCATGTCACGGGATCATAGATCTGAGCTGAAATATGAGAGGCAAAAAGGATAAAGGATATAATAAGTAAAATTTTTCTCATTATAGTGGCTGTTTATATTTGATTACAGAAATCCATTAACCGCAAAGGTCGCAAAGTTTTTACGCAAAGTTCGCAAAGAAATAAAAAAAGAACTTACACGGAGTTGTACGGAGGAATCATGGAGTTACACAGAGATCTTTGCTGAGAACTCTTCTGTTTTTTGCCCTGGGTCCTGTACCCTGTGCCCTGACTTAGGCCAGATCTATTTCATTATTAAAATGGTCGTAGAAATGATATTCCAGCATGTAATACGAGGTGACTGCCTGTATTTTAAGACTGATTTTAAATTTAAAGTTCCATTTCCTAAAGATAGGGAAGAAACCTTTCTTAAGATAAGATGCAACAAATGGATGAACATTAAGAATGAGTTTCCTGGTCTTAATCTTATCTACAATAAAGGAAAGACCTCTCTCCAGTTCATCAGTAAATAGTATGGTGGGCTTAGTTTCACCTGTCCCCTGGCATGAAGGGCATTTTTCATTAGTAATTATATTCATTTCTGGTCGAACCCGTTGCCTCGTTATCTGCATCAGTCCAAATTTGGTAAGAGGAAGGATGTTATGTTTTGTCCTGTCGTTTGCCATCACATCCTTCACTTTATCGTAAAGTTGTTGCTTGTTCTCCTGTGATTGCATATCTATAAAATCAACAACAATTATTCCGCCCATATCCCTGAGTCTCAATTGCCTGGCGATTTCCGATGCAGCTTCCATATTAACCTCAAGCGCATTTGATTCCTGATCATTCCCCGACCTCGATCTGTTTCCGCTGTTGACATCAATAACGTGAAGTGCCTCGGTATGTTCAATAATCAGATATGCGCCATGTTTGAAAGAGACAGTCTTTCCGAAGAGTCCTTTTATCTGTTTATTTATTCCAAAATGGTCAAAGATGGGAAGAGTTCCTTTATAATATTTGACTATTTTTTCCTTCTCAGGTGCAATTTCCCTTATATATGTTCTTATATCTTCGGCTAAAGTAGGCTCATTAATATGAATACTGTTAAATGTAACATTAAGCATATCCCTGAGGATTGTTGAAGTTCTGTTCATCTCTCCGATGAACAACTTTGGCGCTTTTACCTCCTTCTTTACTGAAATGAAAGCCGATTCCCATTTCTGGACAAGTTCCCTCAGCTCGGCATCCAGCACGGCAACTTTTTGACCTTCAGCTACTGTCCGTACTATAACTCCGTAATTCCGTGGTTTAACGCTCTGCACAAGAGCTTTAAGGCGGTTTTTTTCTTCTATACTCTCAATTTTTGAAGAGATGGATACCTTATCTGAGTATGGCATCAAGACAAGGTTTCTTCCTGCAAGGGAAATTTCTGACGCAAGCCTTGGACCTTTCGTTGAAATAGGTTCCTTCGTGATCTGAACAATTACAGTCTGACCCGTAACTAAAACATCTTTTATTTTGCCATCTTTGTCAATATCAGGTTCAGGCTTGAATTTATGTACTGGTGGTACTTTACCTTGTTTCTGAAGAGCTGTGAGATAATATCTGTGCTGTGTCCTGAACTGTGCGCCAAGATCAAGATAATGGAGAAAAGCGTCCCGTTCGTAACCTACATTTATAAATGCAGCATTAAGCCCGGGCATGATCTTTTTTACCTTACCAAGGTAAATATCCCCGACTGAAAATTTTACACTACGTTTTTCCTTGTTTAACTCAATTAACTGCTTGTCTTCCAACAACGCTAAAGAAACCTCGGAATCACCAACATCAATGATTAAATCCTTGTTTACCA
>JADGPU010000032.1 GCA_017882305.1 Bacteroidales bacterium
ATAGCCCGGGCAAGTGGTGAAAAGATGAATAGATTTTTCGGTTCCGACCTTCCCGTGAATATGGATGTCCTTATTTCAGGAGCTATCCTTGCCGATGTCGGTAAATTGCTTGAATATGAGCTTGATAAAGAAAGCAAAGCTTTTCAGGGGAAATATGGTCAGTATCTGAGGCATCCTTTCTCAGGAGTCGCACTGGCAGAAGAGTGCGGGATACCTCCTGAAGTTTGCCATATAATTGCAGCACATGCACATGAAGGTGATCTGGTGAAAAGAACCACCGAGGCATATATTGTTCATCATGCCGACTTTATGACTTTCCTGCCTTTTAAAAGCAGGTTAATAGTCTAATTGAATAACCAGGAAGCCGGGACAAGAATCTTTTTTTGCCCGGGAGCTTCAACCAGGAATTCGAGACCTACTCCACCTAAACGCTGAAAATATTCAATTCTTAATTTATGGTATCCTTTGGCAAGCGGATAGCTTTTCCCTTCTTCCCTCATTCCATGGATCCCATCATTGAGAACAGGATCGGTTCCGTCAATAATCAATTTACTTCCATCATCTGAGTTTATATACAACCCATAAACACCATCAGCAGGGATATGAATATATCCTTCAAATACAATACTGAATAACGAGTCTTTACCTGCTACCGTATAAAATATGCCTGATACAGTTTTTGTTGTAACAGGCTTAAGTGCTTTAAAATCAGGTAATACACTAAAATTTCCATCATAAATAAGTGCTTTTAGTCCTGGTTTTAATTTGTCTATGTCAATTGGAGCCATTGCAATTTTTTTCTCTATAAAAAATGAAGATATACGACTCTGTGTATCATTCCATTTCGTAAATGCCTTAATTGTACTTGTTTCCGAAATCCTGAAGGGTGCTGTGTACTGAGCAGAATTCTCAGTAGGGTCACTGCCATTAATTGTATAGAAAATTTTACCGCCTTTCCTGTAATTTTTTAGTTCAATAGTAAAACTATCAGTAAATATTCTATCATGTGATACATTTGATGGAGGAATAATGTTATGATTTGCTCTGAAAACGTTTTCAGCTCCCATTTTATTTACCTTTCTGTCATAGGTCATGAGACCGTTTGTTTCAGTTTCAACATCAGTGGTTTGAGTATATATAGTTGCACTTAGACCATTTTCTTTAACAAACCTGTGAACCATATCAAAATATGATTCATATCTCGAGAGTAACTGAAGCGTGTCAGCCATATTCCTGTATCCCCAGTTCTTTTGCTCCCAGGTATGGCCCTGGAGAGGAAGTCCTAGTCCGCCAAATTCACCGAGCACTATTGCTCTTTTCTCTTCAGCCGGTTGAACGGCAGGATCGGGATAATGATGGATATCATTTATATTTCCTGTCCCTCTGTCAGTCCAGCCCGAAGAACTGTTAACAAGTCGCGTAGAATCATAATCCGCTATCAGCCGTGTAATTCTTCCTGTTTCAAACTGACCCCATCCTTCGTTGAAAGGAACCCACAGGATAATTGACGGATGATTATATTTTGTCTCGATCATCCTCTTCAATTCGAACTCATATTGTTCAGTTGCCTCTTTCGACTTGTTTATATCGGGCATATTACCCCAAATTGCCTCATCACCGCTAGGCATATCCTGCCAAACAAGAATTCCCAGCTTATCGCACCAGTAATAATAGATCCTGTTTTCAACTTTTACATGTTTCCGCAACATATTGAAACCCATTTTTTTGATCATCAGGAGATCATAAACCATTGCGTCTTCAGTGGGGGGAGTGTAGATACCATCAGGCCAGAAACCCTGATCAAGAGGACCATTCTGATATATAAATTCATTATTCAGGAGCATTCTGGTAAATCCGTCAGCAGTTTTTCCGATCGATATCTTTCTGATGCCTGTATAGGATTTCACCTGATCAACTGTCTTATTATTGCTTTTTAATTCGATTGTAATGTCATACAAAAAGGGTTTGTCAGGCGACCAGAGTACAGGATCTTTAATCTGTAAAGAGGTTTCACCATCGGCCTTTCCGGTTGCTGACGCAACTGTTCTTCCTTCGTTTTTTATTTTGAATAGGAGAGAACCGGCACCTGCATTTTTGACATCAGTTTTAAAGATAATTGTCCCGTTATCAGGATTTGTAATTGTTCTGAATGAGGCTATATAGGATTCATTTACAGGTTCGATCCACACAGTCTGCCAGATACCTGTCGTTGAAGTATACCAGATACTCCCAGGGGATGAAACCTGTTTCCCACGTGGTTGCGTTCCTTTATCAGTCGGGTCCCAGACACAAACCAGCAATTCGTGTGGTTTTTTATTGCCCAGGTATCCTGTGATATCAAAGGTAAACGGGTCGTATCCGCCACGGTGCGTTCCAACCTCTTTTCCGTCAACCCAAACCATTGTCTCCCAGTCACATGCTTCAAAGTTTAAAAGTATATGTTTCTTATTCCATACATTAGGTATGGTGAAGGTTTTTTTATACCAGAGATTTTCATTTTCGGAGATTTTCTTTCTGACTCCTGAAATAGCTGATTCAACCGGATATGGCACAAGTATTGAGCCGTCCCATTTCTCGGGTTTTATTCCTTTCTGAGTAATAGCATAATCCCAGAGGCCATTAAGATTCATCCAGGCATTTCTTACCATATCAGGACGAGGATACTGTAACCATGGTTTTAATGGGTCAACATCTGTTGCCCATTTTGTCAGAATTGGGTTTTCCGCAAGTTTCCAGTTTATATCTTTTTTATGTGTACAGGATACACTTAAAAAAATCATCAAAGCAGCGGCAACACGAAAAGGTCTCATAATTATAATTGAAAAGTTAAAAATTAAAAGTAAACTGTAAACTTTAAACAGATAAAGTAATCATATAATACGGGAATCATTAATTTCCCGCTGATCGCGCTGATTTTCGCAGATTATATCTCTCGATCTGCGTCAATCAGCAATATCTGCGGGAGAACATTTTTTAACTACGGAGTTCAAGGAGTCTTTCACGGAGTAACACGGAGTGTTAATGCCCTCAACCTCAACCTCAACCTCTACCACTGCATTCTGTACCCACTACGCTGCACCATCCTCTTCCTACCCCAGTTTCATTTTCTCTACCTCTTCGATATTTCTTTCATTAGTAACAGCTTTTGCATCAGGTGTATATAAATAATCAATAAGCTCCTGATACTTATCCATTACTTTTCCTCTCACAATTTTCATTGTAGAGTTCATAAGTCCATTATCCTCGGTAAAACTCTCTTCAAGGATACCAATTGAAACAGGAAGCCATCTCTGAGGAAACATACTCCCGAATTTTCCGTTTGTCCGGTATTCATTGACTTCACTTTCGATCAATGTAATAACAGCCCGCTTCCCTTCATCTGAGTCCGCAGTCAGGATTTTTTCTTCAAGATATAGTTTGAGTGCATGCTGGTTCGGTACTATAAGAGCTACAGTATAAGGTTTCTGATTGTTGTAAAGCATACATTGGTCAATGTATTTTGATTGTTCTGAGACCGATTCTTCAATACCTTCCGGGCTGAATTTCTCTCCATCATCTGCAATGAGGAGGCTTTTAAATCGTCCCAGCACATAGAGAAATCCATCTTCGGACATGTACCCCATATCACCGGTATATAACCATCCGTCTTTTATTGCCTCTCTTGTAGCAGCCTCATTTTTCCAGTAGCCGTACATTACGTTTCCACCTCGTACGATTATTTCTCCTTTTTGACCTGTGGGAACTTCATTTCCATCGTCATCGCAAATTTTAAGGTCCATATTATTGACAAGAGCTCCTGAAGAACCGAGCTTATGTCGACTGGTGGAATTAGCTGAGATAACCGGAGAAGCTTCGCTTAATCCGTATCCCTGATACATTGGAATTCCCAGGGCATAAAAGAATCTCTGAAGTTCAATTTCAAGCAGAGCTGCACCACCAACAAAATAATCAAGTTCCCCACCATAAGCTTCGCGGATTTTGCTGAAGATGAGCTTGTCGTAAAACCTGAGCAGAGGCTTTTTAAGTCTTTGTAATCCTCTTCCTTTATTCCAGCCTTCCTTGTTATATGAATATGAAATTTTAAGTGCATGATTAAAAAGAATCTCAATCGCTTTGCCTTTTTCCTTTATGCCTTTCTCAATATTCTTTCTGAAGTTTTTTGCAATGGCAGGCACGCTCATAAGCAGATTTGGTTTAATCTCTTTCAGACAGGCCGGAAGATTCCTTAAAGTCTCCATTGGAGTTTTTCCTGTTTTAGCGGATGCAATGCTTGCTCCCCTGCCCATAAATGCAAATATTCCGCAGGTATGACCGAAAGAATGGTCCCATGGAAGGATAAGGAGGGTCTTGTAGAAAGAGGGTATATCCATCAGACTATAGGCCTGATATACATTAGTTACATAATTCCCATGTGTCAGAATAATACCTTTAGGATCTGATGTTGTACCGGATGTATAGCAGATGTTTGCAAAGCTGTCAGGAGTAAGACTCTTAAACAATTCCTCGAATTTTGTCAGATTTTCAGGCAATTCGAGCCATTCTCTTCCGAATTTTCTGACTTCATTAAAATGGACCTCATTATTTGCATACTCTTCCTGGGTATCGAAATGTATTATTTTTTCTATTGCAGGGCATTCTCCTAAAACTTCTTTAAGTTTCTGAGCCTGAAGAGAAGAGACCAGGATCATTCTTGACTCTGAATGATTAATCCTGAATTTTATTTCGTCAGGATTTAGTTTTACTGACAGCGGTACATTAACCGCACCTGTATACAGAATCCCCATTTCCCCAATAACCCAGCTGTTTCGGCCTTCCGAGATAAGACTTATCTTGTCGCCTTTTTTTATTCCGAGTTTTATAAGTCCGGCGGCAAATTCATAAACCTGCTTTCTTGTCTCGTCATAAGTTGTACCTTCATACTTATCAGTAGGTTTTTCCCACAGATAAACATTATTACTGTACTTTTCAACACTTTCTTCGAAGAACTGTATTAAAGATTTCATTAGCCCTGTGTTTATATTTGTCCCCAAATTTTATAAGCCGAATATACAAAATCCGCAACATTTTGACATGAAGCAGTTATAAATATATCTTTTGATTTGGTTTTCAATAATTTGTAACTTTGATTAGGATTTTTTAGATACATAAAAGCGCGAACTTGATTCAGCCGGAAAAGCTAAGGAAGTATGGTTAGCCTCGGAATCCAGTTACAAGTATAATATTATCATTGGCAGTTTTATTACTCCTGAATATACAAAAGGGCTATAGGAGTAATACCGGAAGAAGGGTTATGATCAGAAAATAATAAATATGGAGGGAGGAAAGTTTGAACTTGTTTCAGTTGAAGCCTATAATAAATTCAGAAAAGCGTTTTCCCGACTTAAACAGTTTCAGGATACAGTTCACATTGAAGCCTGGATATATATTAAGAAATAGCGCCTGTTTCTTAATTTCTGAAAATAGTCTCTTCCCTGTCAGGGCCAACAGAAACCATTGTTATTGGGACACCAGTCTGATTTTCTATAAATTCTATATATTTTTTAAGGGCTGCCGGCAATTCATTAAAATTTCTTTTCCCACTTATATCCTCTTTCCATCCCTCTAGTTCCGTATAGACCGGTTCAATGATAGAATCGATGCTGAATGGTAACTCATAGCATATTTTCCCGTCAGTTTTATATGAGGTGCAAATCTTAATGGTTTTAAACCCCGACATTACATCTGCTTTGGTCATGAAGAGCTTAGTGATACCGTTTATCATAATAGAGTATTTCATTGCAGGCAAATCGAGCCATCCGCATCGTCTGGGTCTCCCCGTTGTTGAACCGAACTCATGACCGATATTTCTTAAATTATCACCCGTTCCATCATGCAATTCGGTAGGAAATGGGCCACATCCGACCCTGGTACAATAAGCCTTAAAAATGCCAAAAATATCACCGATAAGTTTTGGTGAAATACCTAAACCTGTGCATGCACCGGCACTGATTGTATTTGATGAGGTTACGAAAGGATATGAACCAAAATCCACATCGAGCATGGTTCCCTGTGCTCCTTCGGCAAGTATCCTTTTGGCTTTTCCGGCAAGTTCATTAATAAGGTATTCAGTATTACTTATTGGAAATTTTTTTAACATCTCAATACCTTCAAACCAGCCCTTTTCATATTCTTTCAGATCGAATTTAAAATCGTAGTTTTTCAGTATCGTCAGATGGTCATTAAGGTGATCATTATACTTATGCCTGAAATCTTCCTTTAGTATATCGCCAACTCTCAGTCCATTCCGGCTTGTTTTATCGGTATATGCAGGACCAATGCCTTTTAGTGTTGATCCTATTTTGGAATTGCCTTTGCTAAATTCGTAAGCAGCATCGAGTATCCTGTGGCTCGGCAGAATAAGGTTTGCCTTGTTGGATATTATAAGCCGTTTTGTAAGTTCGCTGACAGGAGGCCCTAACTCTTCGATCTCCTTTTTAAAAACAGCAGGATCTAATACAACTCCATTTCCTATAATATTCAGTTTGTCAGCATGAAATATACCGGAAGGTATAAGATGAAGAATGTGTTTAATATTATTAAACTCCAGAGAATGCCCGGCATTGGGACCACCCTGAAAACGGGCAATAACATCATAAACCGGACTCAGAGCATCAACAATTTTACCCTTTCCTTCGTCTCCCCACTGCAGACCTAACAGTATGTCAATGTTCATGTTAGATAGAAATATTAATTTTAAAAAATGCTTTGCAAGTTACAAAAAATAATCAGAAAATGCCCGTCGACAGATTATTGTTTCGATATAAAAAAGGCCCAATATCGGGCCTATTATATTCATATATTATTTTTTTATATAACGTACATATAATTAAAGGTTTAAAAATTAATTACAAAATCCAGCCATGGAATTCCGATTGACATTTCTTTGGCAATATCGGGATTATTCACAAATGCAAGGTCAATAGATGTTTTTTCACCTAAGAACCTGATGCCATAAGAAAAGATTCCATAATAACTGTTGCTTGAAGCTCCTGCCGGCACGATCCAGTTTTCACTAACAAGTGCAACTCTCTTTGATAATCTGGTCATTCCACTGATCGTAATCACAGGTTTGGAGCTAAAATTACCATTTGCCCAGCCCCAACCAAGCGCTCCGGTAATGTTATTATTTTTATTTCCATATGTACCAAATGCATTTAATGTGCCGAGGCCTCCAAAATCACCAATGTGTCTTAGAGTATTTGCATATAAAAGAGATCCTCCGGCATAGAAGTTATCCGCCACTTTAAAAGAGACCTTAGGATTGATATAATATGCATAAGGCCCCTCTTTTGCCATAAGAGATATAATTTCGAAACCACCTGAGATACTAAAGTTATTGGTAAAGGCATAACTGAAGGAATTAACAAAGATCCACGTGTTTTGATAGTATCCGGAATTCTTTTCTAATGGTATGGCAGAGTTGCCCAGAAGATACTTTGTAGGATTCGGATTTGCGAACCAGATTTCGGATTTCTTCTCATCAATTGAAGAAACAGGGACCATAGTTTTAATATTTTCTTTTTGAAGCCGAACTTCACCTATCGTTCCTGAATGAATAATAACCTCTTTATCTGTTACGGATAATAATATCCCGGAAACGATTGATCCATCCTTAAGCGTAATCTGATAGGTTTTGGACAATTCACCGGTAAGAATTTGCTGAGCGTTAACTTTTTCCGGCATTAAAGACATTACAACCAAGGTAAACATAAAATACCTTATAATTCTGCTGCAATAGGTTATTTTACTTTTCATGATTATTGTTTTAAAACGGACTGAATTAATATAGATTACATAATTGCTTATACCTTTTCGCGGGCATAATTGGTTAATTCTGTAATATTTGTAGTCAGAATATTAATATATGTATGGTAAAAACATACAGCTACAATACAGACCGTCTAGAGAATTCGTTAGTGTGATTAATATATATAATTTTAAAGGTAAGAAAAGGAAAGAAAAGTTCAAAATCTTTTTTTTGATTTTTATAATCTATTTCCTGTCCTCTTTAATTGAACCATAAATATAAAGGGAGTGGTATTGGGGTGTGAAGTTATGCATTTCACAGGCAGTTTTTATGATCTCAAGAATTCGTGGGTCACAAAATTCGATAACTTTGCCTGTCTCAATATCAATAAGATGATCGTGTTGTCCGCACTGGTATGCTCTTTCAAACTGGGCAATATTTTTTCCGAACTGATGTTTTATAACCAGATTGCAATCGAGCAGCAACTCAATTGTATTATATAATGTCGCTCTGCTCACGCGGTAGTTTTTGTTCTTCATAAAAATGTAAAGCGACTCAATATCGAAATGTCCTGATCGTGAATAAATCTCATCAAGAATTGCATACCTCTCCGGTGTTTTCCGATGCCCCTTCTTTTCGAGATATTCAGTGAAGATCTTCTTTACTGTTAACTTGGTATCATCACTAATCATATCTGGTCTAATTTAAAATAATAACAAAAGTATGCAATTTTCCCGGATATCCGGGGTTGAATTAACAGAAAATTTAATTAGAGAAATCTTCTACTCTCCTGACATTTTCAATACCATTGATATTGGATATTTTAAGTATCAGATTGTTCAGGTCTTTTGTATGATGAACAAATAAATCAATTGTCCCTTCAAAAATGCCATTATTAACTGAAATATTAATTCTTGTCATATTTACCTTAAGTTCGGCCGATATGATATTTGTTATATCATTTACCAGTCCGATCCTGTCGATACCTGTCATGCTTATTCTGGCGATGAAAGAAACCAGTTTATGGATAGCCCATTTAACAGCTATGATCCGGTTTCCTTCATTCGACATGATCCTAATAGCTACCGGGCATTTAGGTTTATGAATAATAATGGTTCCTTCCGGGGAATGGTAACCGGTAACTTCATCGCCCGGGATTGGATTACAACATTTTGCTATTTCGTATGATTGTTCTGCATTATCAACATTTTCCCTTAGAAGGAACGGGACATTTTTATCAATACTTCCCTGTTGGACCTCAGAATCTTTCTTCTCTTTCTTTGATCCGATCAGTTTTAATTCCCAGTATTTAATAACATTTTTGGTAGGATTCTTCTTAATTGTCTTCTTAAGATTGTCGAGATTAATCCTGCCCATGCTTATTCCCGAATATAAATCTTCTTTATTCGGAACATCATAGGAAAGAATTAGTGATTTGAGGATATCGTTATTTACAGTGGCTCCAATTTCCTTAAGTTTGGAATCAAGAATCTCCATACCCTTTTGAATACTATCTTTCGAATCATTCCTCAAAGCGTTTTTAATTGCCTCCTTAGCCTTCGATGTCCTCACAAAGGAGAGCCATTCCATATCGGGTTTCGCTATATCGGAAGTAATTATTTCGACCTGGTCCCCACTCATCAGAATTGAGTTTATAGGATTTAGTTTATAATTTATTTTTGCACCGATAGCTTTATTCCCGATCTCAGTATGTATTTCATAAGCAAAATCCAGGGCTGAGGCTCCTTTTGGAAGGCTTACAAGAAACCCTTTTGGAGTAAAAACCATAATTTCTGACGAGAACAGGTTCATTTTAAATTCGTCAAGAAACTCAATAGGGTCCTCATGTGGATTCTCAAGCATTATACGGATCTTTTTTATCCATTTATCGAGTTCACTCTCCTGAGCATCGTCTCCTTTATATTTCCAGTGTGACGCATAACCCCTTTCCGCTATCTCATCCATCCGGTTGCTTCTTATCTGTACTTCAATCCACTGACCTTGGGGACCCATGACAGTCACATGTAATGCTTCATATCCATTTGGCTTAGGACGGCTTACCCAATCGCGAAGCCTGTCAGGTTTCGGCATATAAGAATCAGTAATAATGGAATAAATATTCCAGCATTGAGTTTTTTCAGGAATTCCGGCTACGGGTTCAAATACGATTCTTATGGCGAGAACATCATAAATCTCTTCAAATGGAACATTTTTAGCCTGCATCTTCTTCCATATTGAGAAAATGGATTTCGGTCTTCCGCTGATGTCAAACTTCAAACCGGATTCATTGAGTTTTTCAATTATGGGTATAGAGAACTTATTTATAAGAGAAAGATTCTTTTTTTCACTGTGTTTCAGGTTTGATGAAATTTCTTCATAGATATGGGGTTGCCGGAATTTGAAGCTGAGGTCCTCAAGTTCACTTTTAATAGCATATAAACCAAGCCTGTGGGCGAGAGGAGCGTAAAGAAAAATAGTCTCGCCTGCCACTTTCATCTTTTTATGTTCAGGCATTGAATCGAGTGTTCTCATATTATGCAGACGGTCAGCAATTTTTATGAGAATGACCCTGAGATCGTCGGAAAGAGTAAGCAGCATTTTCCTGAAGTTTTCAGCTTGCAGCGATGATGAATTCTCCTTATTGTAAGTGCCTGATATTTTTGTCAGTCCATCAATAAGAGACGCTATTTTAGGACCAAAATCTCTTTCAACATCTTCGAGTGAATATTCAGTATCTTCTACAACATCATGAAGAAGAGCCACGGCAATTGATTTGGCACCAAGTCCTATCTCACGGTTAACTATTTTTGCAACTGATATCGGGTGAATGATATAAGGCTCACCTGATTTTCTGCGCATATTCCAGTGAGCTTCATTTGCTATTTTAAAAGCTTTGTCAATAAGTTCCCGGTCCCCGGGTTTGTTGCACCTTAGAAGATTATTTATCAGACTATCATATTCAGCCTGAATACGGTTTCTGTCCTCTTCATCAAAAATATCTTTGTACCCCATAAAATAACTGCGCAGCAAGTTCTTATCCAATGTACAAATATAGCTTTTCCGGCTTAAAGTTGCTAGCTATAACTGCAAAAGAAATGATGATTTTATTACCTGCTCCTTATAATAGTAATAGTTCCTGTCTTTGAAATTATCTTTCCCGACGGGGTAGTTAATTTTAAAAACCATAAGCAGACTCCCTGAGGTTGAGGATTTCCATTTTGTGAGCCATCCCATTCTGCAAGATAATCTCTGGATTCAAATAAAATATTGCCCTGCCTGTCGCTGATTATAAGATGGTATTCAAGTGGTGTAAATGACAGGACAGGTTTGAATTTATCATTATCCAGGTCGTTATTGGGAGTGAAAACGTTAGGAACTGTTATAATCTCAGTCGGAGAAGTGCAAATTTTTGATGAGATGCTTTCTCCTGAAACACCATAAGGATTTGATGTTTCGGAGGCACTGATGTAGAAACATACTTCCTTTCCGGATACTTCGTACATGATTTGCTGATATCTCTGCACGAAAACTGTATCGGAAGCAGGGATAACCGCTTTTTCTTCAAATCCATTTCCACTGTTCACAAATAGCTTGTATGATGATATTGTTCCCAACCAGCTTTTGTACGGATTCCATGAAAGAATGATATTATTTCCCGACTTTTCTAATGAAAGCACCATATTAGAAGCGATATTTGATATCATCACCGGAAGGCTGCAACTGTTGACAGCTAAAAGCCTGTAATAGTTAATAATGTTTGTTTCTGCCTGAATATCAGTGTAATAGACTGATCCATTAACTGAAACGGGTTTCGATATCTCCTGAAAAGCGCCCAATGGTCCGGATTTCCTCTCAAGGCTGAAATTCTTTATCTCCGATAACGGGTCAATTGTAAATGAAAGGGACACTTTGCCTTCAGAATTTAAAGTTGCCTGGTCGGCGTTTATCCATTGAGGTGCACGTTGCATCTTTGTTGATAAACAGATTTTATTAGATGTGGAAAATGTTCCTTCTTCCAGATTTGCACGAACCACAAAACAATATTCTGAATAAATTGAAAAATCATTAAGAATAAAGCTTGTATCTCCGGCATTTACATTTCCTGATTCAGTATAAGTGCTTCCATCGACAGACAACAAAACAGAATAACCTGTAACTTTTTCCGGGAAAGATGGATAACTGTTCCACGATACCACAATTTTTTTCGTACACGTATCAATAGAAACCTCCTCAAAAATTGAATTAAGTATGTTTGAAAAAATGCTTGTACATCTTGGCAGTCTCATGGCTGCAACAACATACGAGACAGTAAAATATTTTGAAGCAGTACTTGAGAGTGTATAACTTGTGGCAGCAGGATCCCAAACAGTATCGATTGGCATTCCATCTCCATCATTATATGAATAGAGAATGTAGGCGGCAATATCAGGTGACGGACTCAAAATCCACGTCAGTTTAGTATTACCTGTTTCTGACTGCACTGAGACAGATGTAAGTACAGGAGGTAACGGCGGATCCGTAATGCAATTAGTCTGGGAGAAAGCGCCTCCTGACCAAAGACTGAATAGAATAATGATAAAATAAAAATACCGGTTTTTCATTCAGAGCCGACTGTTATTTCATAAAGGTCATTAATATTGTAATACGTCCTGGCCAGTTCAATTATTTCGTCAGGATCAATTGTTTTTATTTTTTCAGCCAACCTGTAATAATAACTACTGTCCAGACCGAATTCCCATGCAGATCTGAAACTTTCAGCAAGAGCAAAGGGTCCGTCGAACATTCTGACCATCTCACCCGACATATAATTACGTACAACTGCCATCTCTTCTTTCTTCACCGCGACATCCTGCAGAATCTTTATCTCCCTGTATATCTCATCAATCGCTTTTTGACAGTTTTTCTGACCGACCTCTGCTGAGATTATTTTGTAACCTGTAAGATCAAGTGAGGAGATTGATGAGCTTATCCCGTAAGTGTACCCCTTTTCTTCACGAATATTTTTCATCAGTCGTGAACCAAAGTAACCTCCCAGGATAGAATCAAGAATCTTCAGACCCGGATAATCAGAATGCCTTTTGTTGATGGTTGCTGAGCCTATCCTGATTGCAGTTTGGACTGTTCCGGGTTTATTAATATGGACTTTTTTTAATTTTTCACTTTTTAGGAGTCTAACGGGATCTTCATCATCATTTTCCCTTGAACCGATATTACCAAGATATGAATTGAGAAATTCAGTAGTTTTGTAATGAATTTTACCAGATATTATGACTGCCATATTCTCAGGAGTATAATATTTAGAGTGGAAATCTGAAAGCAGTGAAGGAGTCATATTTTCAAAATCCTGTTCACGAATCTGGTAACCGTATGGGTGAATCTTTCCAAAGAGAGATTCAAAAAACTGATCTACTGCAAGGTTCTGAACTTTTTCCCTGTTTACCATATACCATCGAAGCCGTTTTTTCATAAGTGAATTTAATTCAGCTTCAGGAAAAACAGGGCGAAACAATATCTCACGACTAAGTTCCAGAACCTTTTCAATGTGTTTGTTCAGGAAAAAGAGGATAATTCCGGAACAATCCTTTTCAATGGACAGGTTCAGGAATATACCATAATAATCGAGTAACCTGTTTAGTTCTTCAGGACTGTAATTCTGAGAACCCTCAGTAAGCATCATATTGCAGGTCGAAGCTAATAATGGCTTATATTCCTTAATCTGGCCTGCTCTGAAAACAAATTCAAGACGCATAATATCCTCTGTGCCGGCTTCGATCAAATAAACCGGTACACCGTTATTCAGACCGAATGATTTTGCTTCAGGAATAGATACCTTTTCAACCGGGAATACCGGTGGTTGTATTCTTTGCAGGTTATTCATCATTTCTCTTCTCGCGTTGATATATAATTCAGGGTATTGCAATTAGAAGGAACAAAGTATCTTTTTATTGCTTCGATTACCATATCATAACTGACATTTCTATATGCCTCAACTTCGTTGTTTATTAATCCGGGGTCTCCAAGAAGTTCAAAAAATGAAAGATTTGCGGCCTTATTAAGAATACTGGTATTGGAAAAGACAGTTGTAGATTCAAATTTGTTCTTCACCTTTTCCATTTCATCTTTAATTCCATTTTTGCTTAGCAAACCACTAATTACTTCATTTACAGATTCATCAGCATTTTGTATATCAACTCCTTTCATTAGCTTTCCCTGGACAATAATGAGTCCCGGATCTATATCTGAGGTCAGGTAAGCATTTATTTCACTGAACAATTTCTTTTCCCTTACGAGTTTTGTATATAATCTGCCGGATTCTCCTCCGGCCAGAAGATCTGTAACAAGATCGAGTGTATAAAAATCTTTCCTGTTTCTGGGACCAATATGCCAGGCTTTATATAATGCCGTTGATGGCACATCTCTTTCAATAGTGAGGATTCTGTCCTCTGTCTGTTCTGGTTCGGCAGGAAGGTTTCTTGACTGTACTGCTCTTTTTTCAATAGGGCCAAACCACTTCTGTGTAAGTTTAAGTGCAAGTTCATATCCAATATTGCCGGTAAGTGAAAGTATTGCATTATTTGGGGCATAATGTGAAAAGAAAAAACCTTTTACCTGTTCAAGGTTGGTATTTCTAATATGAGCCATATCCATTCCGATTGTCGGCCACCTGTATGGATGTACTTTATAAGCTAATGGTCGCAGTTTTAATAGGGCATCTCCATAAGGTTGATTAAGATATCGCTGGTTGAATTCCTCAATGACAACATTTCTCTGTGTATCAAGATTCTTCTGGGAAAAATCAAGTTCAAGCATTCTGTCGGATTCAAGCCAAAAACCTGTTTCAATATTTTCTGAAGGAACTGTAAGATAATAATTTGTAATATCATTATTGGTAAATGCATTATTTTCACCACCTACCAGTTGGAGAGGTGTGTCGTAATCAGGAACATTCATTGAACCTCCAAACATAAGATGTTCAAATAGATGTGCCAGTCCGGTCATTGCCGGATCCTCGTCCCTCGATCCAACATTATAAAGGAGGTTCATAGCTATAAGGGGAGTAGATTTATCTTCGTGTACCAGAACCCTTAATCCATTTTCAAGTGAAAATCTTTTATAGTTTATCATACATCTTAACTTCAATTATCAGAAATGGATGCGAACATACCGTAATAATGGCTGATGACAAACTTAATTAAAAAACAGTGAAGGTTTAGTATTGTTTTTATATTTGCATAATTATGTTCAGAAATCGTTTTTTCAGAAGAATACTTCATCAAAACCTATTTGAAATTGATCAGGTTAAGTTAGTCTACTTCCTTAGTCTTATTGTAGGATTACTGAGTCCGATCGCTGCCGCTTTACTTAAGTATTCGATTCATTATACACATAAAATTCTTACCGAGAGGATTACATCAGTGTCGGGTAGCTATATCATAAATTCTTACTTGAGGCTTATTCTTGGAGGGATATTATATTGGATTTATCTCCAAATCAAGGATTTATTCAACATATCGCGAATTGCTTATTGAATTTTCAGAAGAATAGACGTATTAAAATTATATAGCATGAAAAGAGATAATTTGATTTTTGAACTTATCGAAAAGGAGCGTCAGCGCCAGATAAATGGAATTGAGTTAATTGCTTCCGAAAATTTTGTCAGTCCTCAAGTGCTTGAAGCAATGGGATCGGTAATGACAAATAAATATGCTGAAGGGTATCCTGGAAACCGTTATTATGGTGGTTGCGAGATAGTTGACCAGACAGAACAGATAGCTATTGACAGGGTGAAACAACTTTTTGATGCTGAATATGCCAACGTTCAGCCTCACTCCGGAGCCCAGGCAAATATGGCTGTGTTTATGACGGTGCTTAAGCCGGGTGATACTTTTATGGGATTAAATCTGGCTCATGGGGGACATCTTTCACATGGATCTCCTGTTAATTCATCGGGTATCTTTTACAGGCCGGTTGCCTACAGCGTTAAAGAGGATGACGGATTAGTTGATTATGATATGATGGAGAAGATTGCACTGAAAGAAAAGCCAAAGATGATAATTGGGGGGGCATCGGCTTATTCGCGTGAATGGGATTATGAAAGAATGAGAAAAATTGCGGATATGATCGGTGCTATTCTGGTTGTTGATATGGCACATCCGGCAGGGTTAATTGCAGCTGGTCTTATGAAGAATCCCTTGAAATTCGCACATATTGTTACCTCAACAACTCATAAAACACTTCGCGGACCAAGAGGAGGAATTATCCTGATGGGCAAGGATTTTTTAAATCCATGGGGTACAACTACACCAAAAGGTGAATTAAAAATGATGTCTTCTCTTTTAAACTCTGCTTTGTTTCCTGGCATACAAGGTGGTCCTCTGGAGCATGTAATTGCCTCAAAAGCAGTCTCTTTTGGTGAAGCACTCTCTCCCGGGTTCAATGAATACCAGGCTATGGTTAAAAAGAATGCCTTTGTGATGGCAAAAGCATTTATGGATAAAGGTTATAAAGTCATCTCTGATGGCACTGACAATCATCTGATGTTAATTGATCTCAGGACCAGATTCCCGGAAATATCAGGCAAAAAAGTTGAAAACACTCTTGTACTATCCCATATTACAGTAAATAAAAATATGGTGCCCTTTGATAACCGTTCTCCATTCCTGACCTCCGGTTTAAGAGTCGGTACTCCGGCAATAACTACCCGGGGCCTTAAAGAAGACCATATGGAAATAATAGTTGACCTGATTGATGAGGTTATTTCGAATATTGAAAATGAAGCAGTTATTGCAAGGGTAGGAGAGAAAGTGGTTAAGATGATGAAATCATTTCCTCTCTTTTCGATGTGATAATAACAAAAAAGAACTGAATTATTAAAACTTAACTGATATAGATTTTTATTTTAACTTTGTACATACCTATTTTCAACCTCTAATCGATGAATAACCAGAAACTTATTTTTATTGTTGACGATGATCCTTTTATTAACATGTTGGTTGTTAAACGATTTACATCTGAAGGTTTCCGTCTTGAAGCCTTCTTATATGGTGAAGATTGCCTCAGGGCACTAAACAAAAAACCTGATCTGATAATACTCGACTACTATTTTGTCAATAATGAACATAAAGTAATGAATGGAATGGAAGTTTTCGACAAGATAAAAGAGTTACGACCTGAAACTCCTGTAATAATGTTATCGGGTCAGGAAAAAGGAGAGATTGTTCTTGAACTTGCAAGGAAAGGTATTGATGATTATATTATTAAAGACAATAATCTAATCGATAATCTCAATGTTGCTATCGGCGAATTATTTGCCAGGCAATAGAAATGAAATGATTTGCAGGGAATAGTCGCGACTATTCCCTACAACTACACAATCCTATTTCAGAATAAAATTATATGTGATTGTACCCTTCTGGATTGCAGGTGCATCTTGTTTGACTTCGAACCGGGCCTCAAGAGCAGCTTCTTTTGCAACCTTCAGTAAATATTCATCGAGTGTGGTTGAGCCTTTTGTACCCGGGGTTGCCTGAACAACTTTACCTGACCTGTCAACACTTACCTCAACTACTACTCTACCTTCACCCTGGTAATCGTATTTGGGAGGAGGCAGTGCCTGGAAACCACGCCCCTGAAGACTATAGGAAATACCTCCCTTGCCTCCTGGGCCTCCAGTACCGGTACCCTGTGTTCCAAGTCCGCTTCCGGTACCGCGAACCTTAGAATTTATAGATCCGTTAGGGTCACCCTGGTTGCCACTTCCCCCGGCAATGCCTTCACTTGTAGAGTTTGTTCCTGTGTTTTTTGAATTTGCCAGTGCATTTTTTGTCCTGTTCATGATATCTGATTCACGTTGCTGTTCTGCTGCAATTCTCTTTTTCTCAGCTTCTTCCTCTCTGATCCTGACTCTTTCAGCTTCCTTTTGCTCTTTAATCTTCTTATCAGCTTCTATCTTCTCAAGTTTTTTCTTTGCAGCTTCGGGGTCCGCTTTCTTAACTGCGGGTGCTTCCTCAGTATTCTGAGTCAAAAGAGGTTCTACTTTAGTTTTTGCAACAACTTTTGCAGATGAAGGAGGAGGAGAGGTCACTTCCTTAATTGCAGGCGGGGAATACTTTCCCTTAAGTGCTGGTGGGGAGGGTTCAATCATACCCATACCGCTCTCCCCGGTTCCGAAATTAACAAGAATACCTTCTTCCGTTTCAGGAGGGGGAGGAGTAGAAAACCCAACCAGAATAAGGAAACCAAACAACATTATATGTATTAATGTGGTACCCAGAATCCCTTTCCTTCTACCTGATGCAGTTTTCTGTAGTTCAGTATTTAGTTTTGTTTGCAATTATTCGCTCTTAATAGTTTATCCTCAACCTTCACAGGTTTTCGCCAGGCTAAGTTATGAATAAACGAAATGATATCCAGTTCTATTATGTCCGGTTAATAACAATGATAAAAATTTATTAACTAAAATATCGGATAAAAATGAATTTATTCAGGTCTATTTATTTATTATTTTTGTCTCATCCTCTTTCTTCATATCGGTTTTTGCTTTTTTCCTGAACAAATCAGAAAACCTGTTAAAATCCTGATTGTAGAATATACCGACACCCTGAGTGTATGGACTCATTCCGGATCCCATATACGTATCATTATAACGGTTGAATACTTTGAAGCGTAGTTTTTGAGTAAGCTTTAATTCTGCATCAAAATCCCCTGTTAATTGATTAGTATTACCCGTTAGCTGATTAGTACTATTGCCAGCTCCCCTGACATCAAAATTGCCATTAAGAACTACTTTGTTGTTCAGAATCTGGGTAGATAAAGCAAGCTGTGCATCCTGCGGACTTATTGCAGTGGATCCTGGCCTTATATTTAATCCAATATCAACATTTTTGGATAATTGTGATAACATGTTGCTGACCTGGTTTGAGATCATTTCAAAAGATGTTGCTGCCATTGCCGATGTGGCACTTGTGGTTGTTGAGAGTGAAGAAGCTCCAGTAGAAATAAAATTGTTTATTAAGAGGAGAGCAGTTACCTGGCGTGTCAATTCTTCTTGTGTTGAAATTGCATTTTGCAGCTTGGTTCTGGTGGCTTCATCAGCATCCGGAAGATAAATATCGAATTCAATTACAGGATTGAATAGTTTACCTGATAAATTCAGCTGAGGTTCAACACGTATTCGTTCACTATAGTTCGGATCGTCAAGTACAGAGGCAAGTGACGCTTTCAGGTTCAAATAGGAAGCTTTTAAATCAATTTCTGCATCCTTAAGATTTCCGTTGAACATTATCTTACCTCCATTTTCCACATGAAAGGGTTTGTTTATAATAGGACCAAGAGTAAAATTATAAGTCCCATCTTCAATCGTATAGTCACCTAATACTCCAAAATCCCCTTTTTTATTAAGACTTACCTTCAGGTTATAGCTTGAACCATGACCTTTCATGATATCGCCTGCCTTTGAATCAAAAATAATCTGGATCTCAGCATCCGGTGTCACTTCCAGATTCATGGTAATATCCATTCCGATTTGTTTTGAAGAGGCGAGAGGTATCATGTTCCTTTCACTGTGTTCTGCTTTTTTACCCTTACTTGAATCAACAAAAGAGATATATGAATATTCAGACACTGAAAGGCCTTTACTTATAGGAACTAAAAGTTCTGAGGTTTTTCCTGTTTTGTTCGATTTACTTGTTTTGGCAGATATATCAAATGAGAGAGTATTCTGATCGCTTTTTATTTTTGCAATACTTTTTTCAACATAAACGGTGCCATAGAACATTTGATTGTCCTTAGATTGGGTGTTTAATACCAAAAAACCCTTTGAATCGATATTGATTGTGAGATCAGCAGCATAATCACGGAAATTTTTATGATTAACTGTTCCAGAAAGAGTTGCAATGTTGCCTTCTATATCCTTTATCCTGACATCATTGAATTTAATTCCTTGCTTATCGAACCTGATGGTATCATTCAGAGAGTATTTGGTTTGAAGATAATTAATCTTCACAGACGCATTCTCAACCATCGCTGCACCTGTTAGAAAAATATTGCCTGTTTCTCCTGATAAATTTAACTTACCCGATGCAAAACCGCTAATTTCAGAAGCGAACACCTTAAGCAACGGATTTAGAAAAACTACCGGTAATTTTTTAGCTTTGGCGGCAAGATTTATTTTTTTGTTGGAAGGATCATAGATTCCTGAAATATCAAACATTTTTATTCCATTGAGGTTATTGCTGGCCTCTATTTTTACAACCTTTCTGGCATTGTCCAAAACCGAGTTAATTGATATATTCCCAAACTTGCTGCCAAGCACAGCGAAATTGTCAATGACAATATTCCCGGCAAGTAATAAACTTTTATAAACATTGGATAAAAGGATTTTTCCGTTAAGACTACCCTTAAAATCGAGAGGAATCGCACCAGGATCATTATTCCTCTTCCGGTTTATCCAATAGTTCAGAGGAGCAATATCAATTCCCTTAAACTCGAGATATAACGTATCAGAAGGATTTTCCGAAACAGAACCATCAATGAGGTAGGACCGTTCTTTACTTGTAATAAAAAGCTTATTTATGTTTATTGAATTTGAATCGATCAGAATTGATGAATTGCTTAATTTCCAGAGATTATTATCTGAATAAATATGGGAGGAATCAATATCAACCCTCAGAATCGCATAGCGATTCCCAATTGTATTTTTAACTACTGTACCCCGTGCCGTAAAATTTCCCTGGTTGATGATTGTGTCTTTATTATCCCAATTAACTTTAAAAGTGAAATTATCAGGTTTTGTCTTAAGGCCTACTGAAAAATCCTTAAGTTCAGATTGTCCCATAATGTTAAAAGATGAACTATTGATGCCCAATATTAATTCAGATCCTGAAACACTGGCATCAAACGAAAAATCTTTGAAAACATTATTTTTAATTGTAAGTAAATCTGCCTTCCCTCTAATGTTTATAGTGCTATCGGCAAATATCGACCCCTTTATATAACTTTTATCAGATATTAATACTCCTGTTCTGAAAAAATTATTGATCTTATCGGTATTCTTAAAATTAAGATTAAAAATGAACTTATTTTTTTTGAGAACGTCCTGTTTACCGCTGATATGAAACTGTGAAGGCATCAGGGATACAAGTGTAGATTTTACCAGCCTTCCAAGTCCGGCAAAATTATAGTAACCTTTTATATCTGCATCCATAAAATCTGTCCTCAGACTTAATTCAGGTTCATTGCCTTCTTTGTAGGTCCTTATGGAGAAGTTATAAAGTTCCAGGTTATTGTTATATTTTCTGAATTTTGAATTAAGAAGTTTTATTTCACCATCAAGGTTGTCTATACTATTTCCTTTAAAATTAGATGTCAGGAGCACAGTGACAGTAGAAGTAGTGTCAAGTTTATCAAAATTCAACTTATGAAGATTTGCATCTGCGATATTAAGAGTAAAATCAAATTCTGGCAGCTTATTATTAAAATTAAGTAATCCCAGAAGGTTCAGCTTAATATTAGGGTCGACAATGTTTATACTTCCGTCCCAGGTTTTTTCTGTGAAAGATCCATTCAAAGTTATATTACGATATAGATACTTATTTATTTCAATACTGTCAATTTTACCAGTAAGATTAGCAGCAAATTTTTTCAAAGAATAGGCATATCCATCAACATTAGCCTGCATGCTGAGGTTCCCTAAAAGTTCAGATTTGCCTGTAAGTTCTCCGATATTTATGTCACTTCCTTTCACCAGTCCTTTTACCATGTATTTTTTGGATTCTCCTGGTCTGAGTGATATATCGGTACGAATATTTCCCTGGCTGGTTCTGATTTCTCCATAGGTTACAAAATCTGTCATAAATCCGGTAAAGCTACCGTTAAATGAGATGTTCCCAAGCTTCCTGATAGCCTCAGGAATTATTAAAAACCCTTTGCCTGGCAGATTTATCTGCTCGAAATCCTTGGCATTAGTCTTAAGACTGTTAACTCCGATATATAAGTAGGTATTTTCTATTTTCGGGAGGCCTGAAAAATCAAAATCACAATCAAGCGAAGTAAAGTTCCTGTACGTAAGTTTGATATTACGACCTCTTAGTTCTGATATGGTTCCCAGAATCTTTCCTGATAACCATACTGACTCGTTTATGCTATCAGTAAAGGGCATAAAATATTGAAAATCAGAAGTATTTATTAGTGATTTATCCAGCAGAATATCGAGTTTTACCTTTTCTGCAAAATTTTTAAATGAGCCTGCTGAATCAGCAATCAGACCGAATCTGGTAATATTAAATATACTGCTGTCACATTTGATAGAAACTGAATTAAGGAGAATGTTCTGTTTAGCAATAATGACAGAGCTCTTCATCGTCTTCAAAGTGAAACCGCTTGATTCTTTAAATCCCAGTTTGTAGATGTTAAAAGTAGTTGTATCATTCAGTGTCTTCAGATCTTCAACGATCCCATTAATCCCTGAAAGATTCAGGTTATTAAAGTCCATCCTGGTTTTCCCCGCGGGAGCACTACGGTTAATAAAAGAAAATCTGCCTCCATTGATATCAACCTGATCAATTGAGAATCTGCTTTCGCCTTTTTTTACAGAGTCAGCAGGGTTCTTAATCATATTAAGATACCATGTAAGGTTCATCAGACCTGTGGAGTCGGTTATAAGTGCAATAACAGGTTCGATCAAACTTACATTTCCCAGCCTGAATGATCTATTTTTAAAATCCATTCTCCTGATGCCGACCTGAATCTGTTTTGAATATAACAGAGTATCATTATTTCTGTCTTTAATGATTATGTCATTGATAGACAGTTTATTGAAGAATTTGTACTCAATAGAACCAATAGATATTGTTGATTTGATTTTGTTTGAAAAGTGATTTGTTATTCTTTTTACCAGGAATGTCTGTACTTCAGAAGTCTGCAATAAGAGATAAAGGACAGTGGGGAGCATTATTATGACCCCGAAAACTATAACAAAATATTTAAGTGATCTTTTAATTTTTTTGAGATTAAAATGAAAAAGGTTTTAAAATATCAATTTCCTGATTCGTTAGAATTTAAAGCCTTAAAGATAGTGAAACTCAGATTAATTGTCAGGTTTTATTAATCCTGTCAAATCGCTTTGTTTTTATTCCTGATAAATTCACCTATAATTGGTTCCGCATCTTTATAGTCAGTTTGCTGGATATAGAGATCAATCGTTGAGGGAGTACCTACCAGAATTCCTGCAGCCATACCTGATTTGTAGTCATTTTTGATTAATGGATATATTCCGGTTTCTTCCAATTTATTTTTAAGTGAAATTACGGATATTTCAGTCCCCGTATAAATCCTGATCATCTTATTTTTTTCATTCATTTGTTGCACTTTTTAGTTCATTTCTATTACCAAAGTTACAAGTTCAATTCTTATTTTTGCATATCTTTAATAAACTTTCGATATTTGCCAGGAGCAGCATTTACTTCCTTTACAATATTTTGATATTATAGTATAACGTTTTAATGCAATCAGAATATAACACTTTTAAAATTTAGATTTCTTATCAAAAAACTATTCCGGAACTGGTTATGAAAAAACAAAGATTCAGAATAATAAGTTACAATAAAAATGATACTTTTTTTTACGAAACAAAAGTAAAAACATGGTTTGGATGGGTTTCTTTCACTGTATTTTATAAAACGGAAATTCTTCATGTTTTTTCCGTTCCGTCAGCACACAAATCTATGGCTTATGAGCATATTTATCAGTACTGCCAAATAAGAGGATATGAAAAGAAAGAGATTGAAATTACTGAAATTAATAAAAGTGAAAGCAGAAAATGGATATTATTTCAAAGAACTTATTCTGACTAAGAAGAGTTTAATAAATTGACAATCAAAATATCCTAAAATATTCCGAAAAACGAAGTATTGATGGCAGTTACAATCTTAGCAATAGAATCGTCTTGCGATGATACCTCAGTTGCAATCATCAGGGATGGTTACGTTCTTTCCAATCTTATTGCCAACCAGGATATTCATATGTCGTACGGCGGTGTTGTCCCTGAACTGGCATCCAGAGCTCATCAGGCTAACATTGTGCCAGTTACACATCAGGCTATATTAAAAGCCGGAATACATGCGGAAGAAATTAACGCAGTTGCCTTTACCCGTGGACCAGGACTTCTGGGTTCACTCCTGGTAGGGACTTCATTTGCAAAAGGATTTGCTCTTGCTCAAAACATTCCTTTAATTGAGGTAAACCATCTTCAGGCACATGTTATGGCGCACTTTATTCTAGAGAAGGATAAGAATAACAGGTTGCCCTCTTTCCCTTTCCTCTGTCTGCTTGTGTCAGGTGGTCATACGCGGATAATTATTATGAAAAGCCAGCTCGAGATGGAGGTTATCGGAAACACAATTGATGATGCAGCTGGCGAGGCTTTTGATAAATGTGGAAAAGTAATGGGTTTTACTTATCCTGCAGGTCCACTGATCGATAAGCTAGCCAGTGACGGAAATATGAATGCTTTCAGGTTTTCAAAACCTCATGTCAAAGGTCTTGATTTTAGTTTTAGCGGATTAAAGACAAGCTTTCTCTATTTTCTGCGCGACAGATTAAATGAGGAACCTGATTTTATTGAACATAATAAAGCGGATCTGTGCGCCTCTCTTCAGCATACAATAATCAGCGTTCTTATTAGTAAGGTAGTAAATGCCTCCCTGCAAACTGGAATCAGGGAGATCGGGATTGCCGGAGGAGTTTCAGCAAATTCAGGTTTAAGGAAAGAGATGAAAAAGGAGGCTGAAAAGAGAAATTGGAACCTGTTTGTTCCCGAATTCAGATACACCACAGATAATGCTGCAATGATTGGCATTACTGGTTACTATAAATATCTGAAAGGTGAATTTTCAGGTCATGATGTAACTCCAATGGCCAGATATTAATTATTTTATTAATTTTTTTTTGTAATTTCGTGACAAATTATATGAGATGGAGGAGTTGAGGATTTCGCCAACAAAGAATACACCTGAGATAATTTTAAATCCTGAGGGGATAATTCGTATTAAGGGCCGGTCAATACACGAGAATGTAGCTGATTTTTTTGAACCTATAGAAGATTGGATTAGCACTTATATCACGGTTCCGGCTGAAATAACCAGTGTGGATTTAAATCTGGAATATTTTAACAGTGCCAGTGCCAAAGTATTTATACATATTTTACAAAAAATTACCTATGTCACTTTAAAGCATAAAAAATTCATATTCAACTGGTATTACGAAGAGGGTGATGATGATATCCTTGAACGTGGAGAGTACTTTGCTTCAGTACTTGATGTACGGTTTAATTTTATCAAACTTAAGTGATCTTCCTGAAAGCCTGATCGAGATCCCTGATTAATGAATCTGGTTCATCCAGACCAACATAGAATCTTATAAGATTGTTTGAATATCCCTCTTTTGTCCTCTGATCATCAAACGACAATGCAGGAAAAACAAGCGATTCATGTCCGCCCCATGAGACACCGATAATGAATTGCCTGAGGCTGTTTACAAAAAGTTCTATTTTAGTTTTATCAGTTAACGCCAGCCTTATGGAAAACAGGCCGGTTGGCTTTAACATCTGTTTGATTGCCAGGTTGTACTGTGGATGTCTCTTTGAGAGAGGATGTAAAACATCAGTTACCATAGGATGATTTTCAAAATATTCCACGACCTTCGTTGTTGTTGCCGAAATCCTGTCAATTCTAGCCTGAAGAGTCCGTAATCCTCTGAGCATAAGCCATGCATTGAATGGAGAAATTATTCCGCCAAGCCCCATATACTCATTTTTAAAAATTCTTAATAAATTCTCAGATGATCCACAGACCATCCCTGCAACTATATCACTGTGTCCCCCCAGGTACTTGCTAGCTGAATGAAGTATTATATCAATTCCCATGGCAGCCGGAGACTGTGTAAGGGGAGAGGAGTAACTATTGTCAATTAAAGTTGTAATTCCTGCATCCTTTGCAATTGAAGCAACTGCTTCTATATCCTGAAGTTCAAATGTTAATGAATTTGGGCTTTCAAGATAAATAATTCTGGTGTTCTTCTTTAATGCCTTTTTAAAGTTTTCAGATTCTCGTCCATCGACAAATGTCGTTTCAACACCGAACCGTGTCAGGAACCGGGTCATCAGCATATTTGTCCAGCTATAGTTATTACGTACACAGACTATATGGTCACCACTATTGACAAATGAAATTATTGCTGTCGAGATTGCAGCCATCCCGCTGGCAAAGGCGAGAGACTCTTCAGTGTCTTCCAGGGCTGCGATCTTTTTGCATAGGATATCAACCGTAGGGTTATTTCCGCGTGAGTAGATGAGGCTGTTTTTTTCATCAGCAATCGCCTTTTTCAATTCCTCGACATCCCTGAAAGCAAAATTACTCGTCTGAAACAGTGGAGGAGCGATAGCATTAGAATATTTTTCTCTTTCTTCTCCAAGATGGTTAATTATGTATGAGATATCTTTCATAAGGTTATAATTTTATTTTGAAGAAGGAAAGTTCTTTTTCCTGAAGAAGAAATAGACAGGCAAGCCGAGCAGCACGCAAGCGATCCCCAATCCCATATGCAAAGGCTTGCTTATCATTATATTAAGAACAAACCAGGTACAAATACAAATGAATATTATTGGTGTTATCGGGTAACCAAAGGTCTTATATGGCCTTTCGATGTTTTTAAGCTTCTTTCTGAAAATAAATATTCCAGCTGCAGCCAGAGTGAAGAAAATCCATTCAACTGAGACAGTATATGTAATAAGATTTTCGAAAGTCCTCCAGAACAAAAGGAGAACAATTGCCCATATGGACTGAACAATAATTGCATTTATAGGCGTCTTAAAAACAGGATGAACTTTTGCTATGTTTTTAAAAAACAGGCCATCCTCTGCCATAGCATAATATATTCTAGGAGCAGAGAGGGTGTAAATGCCAATTGTCCCTAGTGTACTTACAGCGATTATTGCGGCTACAAGTTTGCCTCCGAACGGAAGAATTGTGCTCACTGCCTCCGCAGCAACTTTTTCCGATGAAGTAATTGCACTTATTGGAAGAAGAAGCATGTAGCTTATATTAACGAGCAGATAAATTATTGTTACCACAATTGCGCCAGTTATCATGGCAACAGGCACATTCCTGGAAGGATTTTTTGTCTCACCGGCAAGAAACGAAGCATGTTGCCAGCCTCCATAAGAGAACAAAACCCCTACAAGCGCCACACCAAAACCAGATAAACTGCTATTTCCCGATGATGATAAACTTAAAGCTTTGAATGAAATATCGCTCTTGCCATAGATTATTCCGACACAAATAATTATAACAATGCCAAGAATTTTCAATCCTGTAAAGATATTTGAGAACATTTCTCCGAATTTTGCTCTTAAGACATTAAGTGTAGTAAGGACACTTATCGCTATGATACTCGTTATAATTTTCCAGGAGTCATTCATTGGAATGAAAAAACTTAAATAGTAGGAGAATGCAAGTGACAAAACTGCAATTGAACCGGATGTAATTATAAGCAGGTATGCCCATCCATAAAGAAACCCGAGCCAGCCGCCGTAAGCCTCTTTGAGAAAAACATAGATTCCCCCGGCCTGTGGAAAAATTGAACCAAGCTCTCCGAAGGTGAGAGCGCCTGTCAGGGTGATTACTCCACCGATAGCCCATACTGCGAGGATTAATAAAGGGTATGGTATCAAACCGGCAATTTGTGAAGGCGTAACAAAAATTCCTGATCCGATACAAGAACCGATGGCAACCATTATCAGCCCGTACAGAGTTAGTTCTTTCGCTAGTTTTGTCATAGATAAAAATGCAGTAGGAATTACATTTAATTGTCAGTCATTACCTCATCCTGGTTAAGAATTATTGGTCTAAATGTAGTTAAAAATTGGAAATGGCACGATCTGGCAAATGCAATTAACCGCAAAGCGTGCAAAGGTTTGATGGTCATGCCAAGGTGTAGCCCTCGGCAAAGAGGTAGATTACTCAGCCAGTGGATCGACGACTCTTCCCATAAAAAGTATAGAATTGGTAGTTGTTTCTCGTATAAAGTAAAGGAATGAATGGTCGATATTCATAATAAAAGGACTAATTATTGCAGTAGGTTCTAAACCGACTACAGTGGCAGCGGCTGCTTCCGTACCTTCTTCATTCGTTTCAATAAATGCCTGGTGTTTAACAAAACTTATCAAAAGACTGATATCCGATATATTTGAAAAATCAGCATTATCTGTAAAAGCTATTCCCATTCCCATATCGGTTAAAATATCCTTAAGTTCCTTTTTGTACACATATTTAAATCGTGGAAATGTAAGATCGGTCTTTTTTTCATACATCTGACTGAGCCAGCTTTTTAGACTATTGTCATTTAACAATGGTAATATGTTATTAATTCCATTATTATCGACAGGAAGGATCACATCCATCACGAAATTGCCCTGACCATATGGAAATTCAGCTAAAGTAAATCCTTCCCCATTATAAATCTTAAACTCAGAAGTCTGTTTCATCATTGGAACCTGGGCAGTTTCTCCACCCGGTTTATAAAATGGTCCCTGGACAGTATTGTTTTTATCAAACTGAGAATTCCACTTTCCTTTAAAATAAATTGCATTAATCAGAAGCATCACAGTACTGCTATCCAGTTTGTCAATCATATTCTTTATCAATCCGTTTGTTTTACTATCAATCCAACTGTTAATCTGTGTTGGTACCAGAGGATCTGTAATGTCAAATGACTTTGATTCAGCAGTATAATATTGGGTAAGTATATCTTTGAAGGGTTTTTTTACGACAAAATTTTTCTCGGTCCATAAAGAATTGGCAATAGAGATTAAAACCCGTTTATCGACATTCAGGAGTGCCTGAGTAAGAGTCTTATATGAGTTATTGATTATATCCGGTGTTAATCCATTCACTCTTAAAGCATCAAGCATTGCATCGCGGGTGGCTCCGTTAGCGCCGTTAAGTGTCATTGAAAGGGCAGATGAAATGCTGAGAGGGGAGATGATGACATTCTCTGATTCAACAGAATTTTCTATAACCTTTTTGAAGATATCAAGCGCAAAAGAATTTTCTGATGAAATGAGTGAAATCTGATCGGTGGTAAGATCTATAGGAACAGGAGCAGTCGGAAAAGTTTCAGCAGGTTCCTTTTTACATGAGAAAAAAGTCAAAGGAATTGTGAATAATAATGCAATCGCGGCTTTGAAAATAACTTTACTCATAATCCTCACCTTTTGGGGACTTATAAAACTGAAGCAGATCCAATTTAGTTAAGTCCGGGTTATCAAGTAAATATGTTCAAAAACCATGCCATTTGACTAAAATTTCTTTTTTCGTTTTTTTGAAGTTTCCTGATATGCCCTGAGATAAATAAATGATACTACAAAAAAGACCATACCCAGGAAAAGAAGCATTATAAAAGCGAAAACTGATGGTTTTTCCAGTCCGGGGATAGGGTGTTTCAATCTGAAGGTATATCCATAAACAGTATAACTCAGAACCATTATAGAGACTATAAAACTGAAAATTATTGTCGTCCCATCAAAGATTCTGGTGGTTTTGTAAAACTGCGTGTTCTTGAATGTTCCATAGGAGGTTCGGGCATATACCGTAGCTCTTTTTCGAGACCTGTCCTGCCTGTATTTTCTCCAGTTTTCCATTGCCTGCTGGTATGCCTGATCATCAGTTTTGATCTTTTCTTGATTTGCCATTAAAAACTCGTAGGCTTCGGTTATGTTTATAAAATGATCCTTTGCATCAGGGGCGGGATTAATATCGGGGTGGTAAAGGCGCGCTTTTTTCCTGTACGCTCTTTTTATCTCTTCGATTGTAGAATTTGCCGGCAGACCAAGAATTTCGTAATAATCTGTAAGTGTCATGTTTTCAGCTTATGTTACTCCACGATTGCTTCTGACTGAAAAGTCTTTTTAATTCGGATCTCAAGACCAGGTTCTGATTACTTTCAAGTAAAGGATCGAGGTTAATTATCTCTTCAGCAATATGTCTTACATATTCAATTAATTGTCCGTCTTTACCAAGGTCAGCAATCTTCAGGTCAAATGGAATACCACTCTGTAATGTTCCTTCAATATCGCCCGGACCCCTTAGCTGAAGATCAGTCTCGGCAATCTCAAAACCATCATTGGTACTGATCATTACTTCAATTCTTTTTGCTGCTTCTCTTGAAAGTTTATTGGAACTCATAAGTATACAATATGACTGATCTGCACCTCTGCCGACACGTCCTCTCAACTGGTGCAATTGTGAAAGACCAAATCGTTCTGCACTTTCAATAACCATTACGGTTGCATTTGGTATATCAACGCCAACCTCGATGACTGTTGTTGCAATCAGGATGTGAGCCACTCCATCCTTGAACAGTTTCATAGACATCTCCTTATTCGACGGGGTCATCTTCCCATGAACAATGCTTAGACAGTATTTTGGAGCTGGGAAGACTCTTGAAATAGTATCCCATCCATCCTCAAGATCTTTATAATCCATCGTTTCAGATTCTTTGATAAGAGGATATACAATATAAATCTGACGTTTTTCAGCTATCTGGTTCCTGATAAATCCAAAGACCTTATTTCTTTCTGAATCAGTAAAATGCATTGTTTTTATTGGAACTCTTCCCGGAGGTAGTTCATCGATCACTGAAACATCCAGGTCTCCGTAAAGTGTCATCGCAAGAGTTCTTGGAATGGGAGTGGCTGTCATAACAAGAATGTGCGGAGGATTGAGGTTTTTTTGCCATAGTCTGGCCCTCTGGGCAACTCCGAACCGGTGCTGTTCATCGATAATCACCAGTCCAAGATTGGCAAACTGAACATTTTCTTCAAGGAGAGCATGAGTACCGATAAGTAAATTCAGCGATCTGTCGAGCAGTGATTCAGCAATTAATTTACGGGAGGACTTTTTTGAGGAACCTGTAAGCAGACGTATTTTAATGTCAATTCCCTCAAGTAATTTACAGATAGTCTGATAATGCTGGTTTGCAAGGATTTCGGTGGGAGCCATGATACATGCCTGATAGCCATTGTCTGTCGCAATAAGCATACTCATAAGGGCAACAAGTGTTTTCCCGCTACCTACATCTCCCTGAAGCAGCCGGTTCATTTGTTTTCCTGAACCAAGATCTTTCCTTATTTCTTTCATTACTCTTTTCTGAGCATCAGTAAGAGTAAAAGGTAAGTTGTTATAATAAAAATTATTAAAATTTTCGCCTACACTTGAAAAAATAAATCCCTTAAATTTCAAACTACGGTTTGTTTTAAATCTCAGGAGGTTAAGCTGGATATAAAAAAGCTCTTCAAATTTCAGGCGGTGTCTAGCCTTTTCAAGCTCATCAGGATTAGCCGGGAAATGGATTTTATGGAGTGCGTCATGAAGTTCCATAAGTTTAAAACGTGAAACAAGGTAGACAGGTAATGTCTCAGGCAATCTTATTTTAACTTGTTTCAACATATTACCTATCAGCTTACTGATTGTTTTTGATGAAACAAACTGATTTTTAAGTTTTTCAGTAGTGCTATATTGTGCCTGAAGAGCCGAATTTAGTCTTTCTGCCATCTTATCGGCAGCTTCAATTTCAGGATGAATAATGTTAATGATCCCGTTAAAAACACCTGGTTTTCCAAACACTATGAATTCAACTCCGGGGCTGAAGCTTCCGGTGATCCATTTTCCACCCTTAAACCATACCAGCTTTAAAGTTCCCGTATCATCCTGAAAATCAGCAACCAACCGTTTCCCGACTCCATGACCTTCCGTAGAATATCCTTTTATGATACCTTTTATCTGAACAAATGGAAGGTCGGGATCAAGTTCAGCAATCTTATAAAATCTGGTTCTGTCAATATACTTGTATGGGAAATAGTATAGCAGATCGCGGAATGTAAAAACACTCAACTCTTTATTAAGTAGTTCAGCTCTTTTTGGGCCAACTCCCGATAAATAGGTAATGTTAGTATCTAAAAACTCCTGTTTAATCATTTGAAAAAACCCTTTAGGATTTTGATTTTTTTTTAACCGCAAAGCACGCTAAGCTTATCTTCACCATATCTCGACTAAATATAAGACAGATTCTGTAAGTAAAGAAGATGTAAAGTACGCAAAGACAATTTCATAGTTGATGTCTTTGCGATCTTTGCGAAAAACTTTGCGACCTTTGCGGTTAATGGATTTCATTATCCGAAAATACGTATTTTTGAAAACCTGTCCTAATTATAATGTCAGCACTGAAATGATTTTTTCCCGAGCAGTCAAATATCTGAACTATATTCTGCTATCACATCACCGGGAGGGGCATGGAATACATAGTCCATTCGTTTTTGATCTTGTGTCAAGAATCTTCAGGAATAAAATTGATCCTGCAATTTTATTTACCGTTGAACGGGTTAGAAGGAAGATGATCTCAGATAAACGAAGCATATTGGTTAAGGATCTTGGTTCCGGGTCAGGATCATTGAAAACAAATTTAAGAAGAGTATCCGATATTGCCAGATATTCAGCGGTTCCTGAGAAATATGGCGAATTATTGTCAAGAATGGCTGCTGAATTCGGCAGACCACTGATAATTGAATTAGGCACATCTTTGGGGATAAGCACACTGTACATGGCAGCCTCCTGTGCAGATACAACAGTGTGCACAATAGA
>JADGPU010000095.1 GCA_017882305.1 Bacteroidales bacterium
GTTGTAGGGCCACGCCATGGCGTGGCCCATTCATATCAGATTAGTTTATGCCGGCGGAGATATTTTTCCATTTCAACCTGAATCTCTTTTGCCTTTTCGCCGGCAACCTTATCAAAGTTTTCTGTGCTATCGGCAAAGATAATTCCGCGCGACGAATTGACAAGAAGTCCACATTTGCTGTTAAGCCCAAATTTTGCAACCTCTTCAAGACTGCCGCCCTGAGCACCTACACCCGGGACCAGGAGAAAATGATCCGGAACCAGTTGACGTATGTCCTTCAATAATTCAGCACGTGTTGCGCCAACTACGTACATCAGATTATTTGTTGTACCCCATTTCTGTGAAACTGTTAAAACTCTTTCAAAGAGCTTTATTCCATCTTCATTATGATATTGAAAATCATCAGCTCCTTTGTTAGAGGTAAGGGCCAGAAGAACAACCCATTTCCCTTTATAAGAGAGGAACGGAGATACAGAATCTTCTCCCATATAAGGAGCTACAGTAATTGCATCGAAAGGCATGTTTTCGAGAAAAGCTTTCGCATACATTTTTGAAGTATTCCCGATATCGCCCCTTTTTGCGTCAGCAATTACAAATATGCCAGGATAATTTTCTTTAATATACCTTACAGTTGATTCAAGCGATATCCACCCTTTTGCTCCATAACATTCATAAAAGGCAACATTGGGTTTATAAGCTACAGCATATTCATGCGTTGAATCAACAATCCTTTTATTGAATTCAAATATCGGGTCTTTTCTCTTCAGCAGGAATGTTGGAATCTTCTCAATTTCAGAATCGAGCCCAACACAGAGGAATGAGCGTTTCTTAACTATGTTTTCAAATAATCCGGTTTGATCCATTGCCGATTGGTTTAGATATTGCTCTCTTTTAATCTTTCGGAATTTTCTGCCATCTGCAGTTTATCAAGCACCTCCTGGATATTTCCATCAAGGATAGAGGGAAGGTTATATATTGTAAGGTTGATCCTGTGATCCGTTATTCTTCCCTGAGGATAGTTATATGTCCTGATTTTAGCGGACCTGTCTCCGGTCGATACCATAGTTTTTCTCCGGAGTGATACTTCATCAAGATATTTCTGATATTCGAGATTATAAAGTCTTGTCCTCAGCTCTTTAAGTGCTTTATCATAGTTTTTAAGCTGCGACTTTTCATCCTGACATGTAACTACGATACCTGAAGGAATATGGGTAAGACGTATTGCTGAATATGTTGTGTTTACCGATTGTCCTCCGGGACCGGATGAACAGTAAGTATCCTTTCTTATATCTTCATTTCGGAGGTCAATATCAAATTCATCGGCTTCAGGAAGGACTACAACAGATGCAGCAGATGTATGAATACGTCCTTGTGTTTCGGTTTGTGGAACTCGCTGAACACGATGCACACCCGATTCGTATTTCATTACTCCGTAAACACCTTCACCGGTAATACTGACGACTATCTCCTTGAACCCACCTGCAGTTCCCTCCGACGTATTAGTAACATCAACCTTCCACCCTTTTGTTTCAAAGAACTTGCTGTACATTCGGAATAGGTCCCCTGCAAAAATGCTTGCCTCGTCTCCTCCTGTCCCGGCCCTGATTTCCATAACAGCATTTTTATCGTCCTCGGGATCAGCAGGAATAATAAGCATTTTGATCTCTTCTTCCATCTCAGGTATACGCGATGTAAGCTCATCAAGTTCAGCTTTAGCCATCTCACGCATCTCTTCATCTTTTTCTGTTCCCAGAAGTTCTTTTGTACTATCTATATTGCTGAGTGTGAGCTTATATCGTTCGTATGACTCAACTATCGGGAGGAGATCCTTATATTCTTTATTCAATCTGACATATTTCTTCATATCCGAGAGAATATCGGGTTGGGTGAGAAGTTCACCAACCTCAATAAACCGGGATTTTACACCTTCCAGCCTCTCAAGAATCATGTTGTTTGCCATAGTACAATAAATTTTCAGGGTGCAAAGATAATAAGAAAATCTATGAAAAAGGCCTGTGGTATGCGGTATGTGGCATGCGGCTTAGTATTCGAAGGTTCCGGATTCAGAATTTATTGTAAGCCTTTTCTTTTCAGATGCTTCGCAATGACCAACTACTCTGGCTTCAAGATTAAATCCGGATGCTATGCTGATAATTTCTGCAGCATTCTTCTGATCAGTGTAGATTTCAAACCTGTGACCCATGTTGAATACTTTATACATCTCTTTCCATGCAGTTCCGGATTGTTCATGAATCAGCTGGAATAAGCGTGGCAACGGGAATAGGTTGTCTTTTATAATGTGCATATTATCAATAAAACGCATGACTTTTGTTTGCCCGCCTCCTGAGCAATGCACCATACCATGTATTTCAGAATGCAAGGTTTCAAGGATCTTTTTTATAACAGGTGCATAAGTACGGGTAGGTGAAAGCACCAGTTTCCCGGCATCGGTATTTAAACCATCTATCGGATCTGTGAGCCTAAACTTACCGGAATAGATAAGATCATAAGGTAAAGTTGTATCGAGGCTTTCGGGGTATTTCGAAGCAAGATATGGTGCAAAAAGATCGTGGCGGGCCGAGGTAAGTCCGTTACTTCCCATACCACTGTTATATTCTTTCTCATAGCTGGTTTTTCCGGAAGATGACAGACCTATAATTATGTCCCTATCCTTTATTGTGTGATTTGATATCACGCTTGATCTTTTCATCCTGGCTATAACTGTTGAGTCGATAACGATTGTTCTGACAAGATCGCCCATATCAGCAGTTTCTCCTCCTGTTGACCAGATTCCAATCCCCATATTCCGGAGCTCCTCCAGCACCTCTTCAGTTCCATTGATCACGGCAGCAATAACCTCTCCGGGGATATGATTTTTATTGCGTCCGATCGTTGATGAAAAAAGAATATTATCATGAGCACCCACACATAGAAGATCGTCGAGATTCATTACGATAGCATCCTGTGCTATTCCTTTCCATACCGAAAGATCGCCTGTTTCTCTCCAGTAAATATATGCAAGTGATGATTTTGTACCGGCTCCGTCAGAATGCATTATATTGCAGAAATCCTTGTCGCCACCTAGCATGTCGGGTACTATTTTACAGAATGCTTTAGGATACAGGCCTTTATCAACATTTTTAATTGCTGCATGCACATCTTCTTTAGTTGAAGAAACACCTCTTTTGCTGTACTTTGATTCGAAAGACATAATGGTTAAATATCGAGGCAAAGATAATAAATAAGTTTACTGCCCTTTATAGGCCCACTCTACAGATTGTTTCAGAAGTTTTCTGAATTTAGGATTCTCAAAGGTAGGTACATCATGACCGCTTTGCAATGTCACTACTCGGGATTTACCATACATTTTTGACCAACCTATAACAGGAGAACTGGTTGGTTCATCAGTGGTCAATAAAGGAGTCGTACCTTCTTCAACATAAAATCCTTTATAAGTTTCATCAAAGATTTCAAAATCAGTTAATCCTTTTGTGACAGGATTTTCAGGATTGACTATTCTGACTTTAAAATGTAAATCGTGTACATAAGAACATGCCGGGTATTCTTTCCCATTTACTGTTGTAGGTTTGTGAAAATATTTTCCGCCGATAATATTGATATATTCAGGCCAGTCATCAAATGCACAAATACTGTGATGCAAGACTACCAGTGGTTTGCCCTGTCTGATACAGTCCGCGAGAACAGTCGCCTGCTCTTCAGTAATTGTCTGCCACATGTGATAAAACACCAGAACATCATATTTACTTCTGTTCTCAGGAAGAAACATTTCATATGCTGAAGGCAATTCAGCTATCTGGTATATTATGTTATCGCTCAGGCTTGCAAGCATCTGATTGAACTCCTCCACTTTGTAATCGTGTCCTCCGGTAATAACCAGAATTCGGATTGGTTTTGCAGGGGAATCTGCTGTAGAAATCGTAACTAATAAGACTAGGAATACTAAAAAAGACAAGATTTTCGCTTTCATTTGACAGAATAGCTTAATAATTACTATTGATAAATGTAGATAAAATATCAATTCAATAACTTAAACATGTTCAACACCCTCCGGGGTTGATAGATCAACTAATGCTTCGACCACGGACGCTACCGTGGCTATTGGAATTAAATGCTTTCAACATTAATATCTGATAATAACACTCTTAATAACTGCCTATATACCAGTATAATAAGAAAAGATGTGTATAAAGGGTAGTCCTTTTGAAGGAGGGGTGGCTGAACGAAAGTGAAGCCCTCTTTCAAAGGGAGGGGAGAATTTGTGGTTAAATTATTGCTGGAGTTTGCCTATTTTTTAGGTGCTTTATAATCTATTCTCAAAACCTTGAACTCAGTTCTTCGGTTTATCTGATGTGCTATCTCCTTCTGTTCGTCATTCGGAAGGCTATTGACAAACTGTTCTGTAAGTTGTGTACCGGCCTTCAGGAACGGATATTGTGAGGTAATAACTGCATCAACAACTTTCGTACTCGACTTTCCGTAGCCTTTGGCAGTAAGCCTTTCAAGTTCAATGCCTTTGCTTATCAGGTAGTCGACAACTGATTGGGCTCGTTTTTGTGACAGAATCAGGTTATATTCCTCAGTATTCCTGGTGTCGGTATGCGACATGATTTCAATAGTGACAGTTGGGTTATCAATAAGAGTCTCAATCAGTTTATCCAGTGAAACCATTGATTCTGGTCTAAGGTCCCATTTATCAAAGTCGTATAAAATATTAGGCAGATCTATTGGTCTGTCTACTGGAGTGAGAGAGATTGTAACCATAAAGTCCCGGCTCTTATCCTGTCCTTTGGTCGTCTCTTTCTCTTTGCCTCTCAGGTAGCCGTCTTTCGAGGCAAGGAAGATATAGTCAACATCAGCTTTAAGCGCAAATTTAAAATCACCACCGCTACCCGTTTCAGCCTGAAGGTTCGATCCATCGCTTGCAATGAGCTGAACAACGGACCCCGTTATAGCTATACCTGTTTTTTCATCTTTCACCAGTCCGGTAACATTGAATTTCAATGGTGGCAGTTCAAAGGAATATAGTTCATCATTCTCCTTTCCTTTCCGTGTAGAGCTGAAGATTCCTTTTTCATTTCCATCCTCGAATGCAATACCAAAATCGTCAGCAAAACTGTTAATCGGAGGCTTCATATTCTGAACCATCCAACTCCCATCGGGCTGAGGCTTCGCTTTGAAAATATCGAGACCACCCATTCCGATCAGTCCATCAGATGAAAAATATAATGTCCCATCCTCCCTGATATAAGGAAAGAGCTCATCGCCGGGGGTATTTATATCCGGACCAAGATTAACTGGTTTTGACCAGGCATCGTCTGATCTCAGTCTGGTAACTTTCCAGATATCCTTTTTACCAAAACCACCTGCAAGGTCGGAAACAAAATATAATGTCAACCCATCTTTCGATATTGAAGGATGTGCTGCAACAAGCGAATCCGGCAGGATTCCAATATTCTTTGGATCACTCCATTTATCGCCTGTTCTCTTTGAGTACATAATTATACAACCCTTTTTTTCACGTTTCCCGGCTTCACAGCGTGTAAAATAGAGTTCTTTATAATCAGATGAAAATGAAGGCGTTCCCTCTTCGAATTCGCTGTTGATTACTTCGACAGGAACAGGTATGCTCCATTTTGATTTTTTGTCAACCTTGCTTTCGAAGATATCTGTAAAATTCTGACCGGTTGCACCATGTGTCTTTTTGCCGGTTGCCCCATCGCGTGAGGATGTAAAATAAATCATCCCAAAATCATCGCGTCCGTAAGCCGGACTGAAATCTGATTCTTTTGAGTTTATGTCTTTAAGCTCATCTACCTTATATGCTTCAGGATTCCTCAACCAGTCAATAGCCAGCTCACATGATCGTATTTCCTGTTCTGCTCTCGCATCCGAGGGAGAAATCTGTTTGTATTTTTTAAATTCATCAATCGCAAGCGGATATTTACCATTTTTCTTTAGTGACTCAGCCAGCCAGAATTGAGCATCAGGTCTGGAGGATGATGATTTTACAGCAAGTTTATACCATGTCTCCGCATTTTTTGGATCATTGGTAAGACGGTAACATTCGGCAATCATAAATACCAGTTCGGTCCGTGAAGTTTTGTCTGCTTTTTTTGTTTTGGAGTAGGCATCCTTAAACAGATCAATAGCATCAAAATATTCTCCGGCAGCAAAGGAGGAATATGCTTTTTCCGATTTGCGTTTCTGAGCTGTAACATCGGGAGAAGTTACAAAAATCAATAATATAAAAAAGAGTAATAATTGCTTCATGATTCTGCCTTCATTTTGATTATAAAAGTAATCAATTTAAGGAATTCTGGTAATAATAATAAACGTTGAGGTTCTGTAATTATTATAAATACAGATAAGTATCACTAATAATGGACAACATATCCAAAATCGCTTGAAAATCAATTTATTTACCCCATCCCCAGGGGGAGTAAATTGATTTTCTTCGCTCCCCTTGGGGTCGGGGTAAACGAAGAAAATCAATGAAGGAATATTTAAAATTACAGATAGCCATTTAATTAAAAAGGATTCCTGATTTAGGAATCCTTTTACTCGAACATAAAAAAACTAACCAACCTGTTATCTTGTGAAAAGTAATTCTCTGTATTTAGGAAGTGGCCACATTTCATTATCAACAACAAGCTCAAGTTTGTCAATATGAGTCCGGATATCATCCAGGTAAGGTTTGACTTTGCTTTCATAGGTTAACGCCTTTTTGTAAGTGTCCTCAATTACATTAGCTTTTCTACGTTCCTCAACCATCTCATTGACCAGCTTCTTGATCATAGATATATGGTCAGAAATGGTGACTATCACCTCTTTACGTGCTCCTGCAAGCCTTTCAAATTCAATATCATTAAAGACTTCCCTGAGACCTGTTACGTTGTCGAGGAGGGAGGTCATGTACCTGATAGCAATAGGCACAATGTGATTTATAGCCAGATCTCCCAGTACCCTGGATTCTATCTGTACCTTCTTGGTGAATTTCTCATATTCGACCTCAACACGGCTTTCAAGTTCTTTATCAGTAAAGACTCCGGAACCAATCAGGACTTCTCTTGATTGTTTGGTCAGATACAGGCTGATTGACTCTGGTACGCTGGCAATATTACAGAGTTTCCTTTTCTTAGCTTCCGAATGCCACTCTTTACTATAATTATCACCCTCAAATAATACTCTCTCTGATTCCAGGATATATTTTTTTAGTACCTGGAAAATGGCTTCATCCTTTGTCCTTCCCTTTTTGATTATGAGATCCACATCTTTCTTAAATTGTGTCAACTGGTAAGCAACTGCTGCATTGAGGATAATCATAGAAGCGCTACAGTTAGCAGAAGAGCCTACTGCCCTGAACTCAAACCTGTTGCCCGTGAAAGCAAAGGGAGATGTACGGTTCCTGTCGGTATTGTCGAGAAGAATTTCCGGAATTTTACCAATACCAAGTTTAAGTTCGGTCTTTTGAGCCGGAGTCATTTTCTTGTCCGTTACTTTCCGGGCTATATTCTCAAGCATGTTTATAAGGTAGGTCCCGAGAAAGACTGAAATTATTGCCGGAGGAGCTTCGTGACCTCCAAGCCGGTAAGAGTTTGACTCGTTCATAACGGAGGCCCGAAGAACGTCATTGCTGTCATTTACAGCCTTAATAACATTAATGAGAAATGTAAGGAACTGAAGATTTGTTTTAGGATTTTTCCCGGGAGATAAAAGGTTTACCCCGGTATTTGTAGCCATCGACCAGTTATTATGTTTCCCTGAACCATTTATTCCTGCAAATGGCTTTTCGTGAAATAAAACTCTGAATTTATGTTTCCGGGCAACCCTTCTCATAATATCCATCAGCAGCAGATTGTGATCAACTGCCAGGTTTACCTCCTCGAAGATGGGGGCACACTCGAACTGATTCGGGGCAACTTCATTATGACGGGTCTTAACAGGAATACCGAGTCTATAAGCCTCACACTCAAAGTCTTCCATAAAAGCCATAACCCTTTCAGGAATAGATCCGAAATAATGATCGGAAAGCTGCTGATCTTTTGATGACTGATGTCCCATCAGTGTTCTTTCAGCCAGAACTATATCGGGTCTTGCATAATATAAAGCATCATCAATGAGAAAGTATTCCTGTTCACATCCAAGTGTTGCCATTACTTTATTTACATCCTTATCAAAGTACTGGCACACATCTACTGCTGCTCTGTCGAGTTCTGACAGGGCTTTCAGAAGTGGTGCTTTATAATCAAGAGCTTCTCCGGTCCAGGAAACGAATATTGTTGGGATACACAGAGTTGTTCCGACTATAAAAACCGGTGACGAAACATCCCATGCGGTGTATCCTCTTGCTTCAAATGTATTACGGAGACCCCCGCTCGGGAAACTTGAAGCATCCGGTTCAGACTGAACCAGAACTTCGCCTGAGAATTTCTCAACGGCATGTCCGTTGTCTCCAATTTCAATGAACCCGTCATGCTTTTCAGCAGTTCCATCAGTAAGAGGGTGAAACCAGTGGGTATAGTGTGTAGCACCTCTCCCGGTAGCCCATGCTTTCAGACCGGTAGCAACCTGATCAGCTTCCAGTCGGGTTAAAGATTTTCCTTCATTAATTGCACGTTTCACTACTTTGTAAGCCTCCTTGGAAAGGTAGCGCTCCATTTTAGGAAGATCAAAAACATTTTCTCCGAAGTAATCGGAAACATTTTTTGAGGGTAATTCAATTTCAAGAGGCATTCTGCTGAATAATTCTTCTAATGCCTTAAATCTTAATGTCGCCATAAAATAGTTTTAAAATAGTTTTTTTAATAGCAGGTGGCGAAAATACATAATTTTTCAAGAAATATCTTAAAAATCCCACCTGTTGTTTAAAAATTGCATGTTTTTTTAAAAAATACCCCTTATTTTTTGATTTTTCTCAATAATTATGAAAAAATAAAAAGGTCATCGAAATGATAACCTTTTTATTTTAATAGATAGTTTGTTTGAATTTTTAGTTATCGTAATAAAGTGCAAATTCATAAGGATGAGGACGTAGGGATAATTCAGAAATTTCATTTTTAATTTTGTAATCGATGTACGTCTCAATAACATCATCGGTAAACACTCCTCCTTTTGTAAGGAAAGCATGATCTTTTTGCAATGCCATCAATGACTCGGTGAGTGTACCGGGGACATTTTTAATCCGGGCTTTTTCTTTATCGGATAGTTCATAGATATTTTCATCCAAAGGCTTGCCGGGGTCAATTTTATTTTCAATACCATCAAGTGCAGCCATTAACATTGCTGTAAAGGTTAAATACCCGTTACAGGTAGGATCCGGACAACGGAACTCGAAACGTTTGGATTTCGGATTGGTTGAATACATAGGTATTCTGACTGCGGCAGACCGATTACGTGCGGAATAAACCAGGTTAACAGGGGCCTCAAAGCCTGGAACCAAACGACGGTAAGAATTTGTTGTAGGAGCTGCAAACGCAAGTAATGCAGCAGCGTGCTTTAATATTCCACCGATTGCCCATAAACCTTCCTGAGACATTCCTGCATATTTATTCCCGGCAAAAAGGTTTTTGCCTCCTTTCCAAATTGAAAAGTGAATATGCATTCCGCTGCCATTATCCTGAAAAACAGGTTTCGGCATAAAAGTCACTGTTTTACCATGTCGTAAAGCAACATTTTTAATAATGTATTTATACCACATTAATTGATCGCTCATTGTTAGAATGTCGGTAAACTGCATATCAATTTCACTTTGTCCCCCGGTAGCTACTTCATGATGATGAGCTTCTACCTTAATACCGATCTTTCTCATTTCCTTCACCATTTCACCTCGTAAATCGCTATATGTATCAGTAGGACTTACCGGGAAATATCCTCCTTTGTAACTGGGTTTATAACCCAGGTTTGGCTCTTCAATACGGTTTGAATTCCAGGCGCCTTCAACGGAATCAATATGGTAGAATCCCGTATTCTGTTTTTGATCAAACCGAATCTCATCAAAAATAAAGAACTCCGGTTCGGGCCCAACGAAAGCGGTATCTCCAATACGGGTTTTTTTAAGATACGCAGTCGCTTTTTTGGCTATATCGCGCGGATCCCGGCTGTAACATTCAAGTGTGATTGGATCTAGAATATCTGCAATTACACTGATAGTTGGCTCCTTAAAAAATGGGTCCATTTTAGCAGTCGAAGGATTCGGGATGGCAAGCATATCAGACTTATGAATGTCTTGCCAGCCTCTGATTGACGATCCATCAAAGCCCAGACCTTCTTTAAAAGTATCCTCATCCCACAAATCAATGGGATAACAACAATGTTGCCATGTTCCAAGCAAATCAACAAATTTAAGATCAACCGTTTCGGCTCCATGTTTTTTTGCAAAATCTAAAAATTCTTTTGGTGTCATAAGAAATATAATTACAGGTTATTAAAAATAATTATGTATAAATAGATTTCTTTATGTATTTGTTGCTCAAAAAAAAGTCAAAATAATATTTTGCTTTATAATAAAAAAACTGATTTAAGTCGAAATATTACTACAAAAATAGATATATTTTTATATACGCCCTGTATTTCACAGGCTTTTTTTGTTTTTTTCTGCTTTTTTTATTAATATACCCCTGTTTTTTAAGGATATTTTTTGTTTTTTATATGTTTTTTGAGAGTCATGCTGTTTTTAGAAGTGATTTTCAGTCTCTTATAAACTCAGTCCATAACCCGATTTCTCTGGGTTACTGAACCAATAACAATTTAACGGCAGGTCTGAGTTTTGATGAAAATTTGTTATATTTGTCGCCTGTATTAAAAAAGGTAAATTTCTATTAATTATTAAAGAATATATTTAGATGTCAGCACTTCAATTTTTACGCGAGAAAGCCGGAGTATTAGTTGCGGGATTAATTGGTTTTTCACTTTTCCTGTTTGTTGTCAGTGACTTCTTCGGAAGGGGAAGAGGTCAGAGACTAAAGCAGAAAAAATATTATGAAATCGGCCAGATAGGTGGAGAATATATTTCATACCAGGATTATGAATTAAGATTACAGAACCTCTTAGAAATCTATAAATTATCAGGAAGATCGAATGTTGATGAAGCGACTAATGAGTCATTAAGAGAACAGACATGGCAGCAGATGGTAAGAGAAAAAATCCTGGATCCGCAGTACAAGAAACTTGGCTTGGGAGTCAGTACTGAAGAAGTTGACGAATTGGTTCTCGGAAACAATCCCCATCAGATTGTTCAACAATTATTTACCGATCAGCAGTCCGGAACTTTTAATAAATCATTTCTTGTGAACTTCCTGAAACAAACTGAGGTTGACGAAACAGCAAAAAAATACTGGTTATTTTTTGAAAACGAGATTGTAAATGACCGGACAAATACCAAATACAATAACCTTGTTTCCAAAGGGCTCTATATTACCACGAAACAGGCTGAGTTTGATAAAAATATTAACGGAAGTACTGTTGATTTTAGTTATATTCTTAAAAACTATGCACTGATACCCGATTCTTCGGTTAAAATCTATCAGAGTGATTTAGATGCTTACTATACAAAACACAAAGAAGACTACAAACGAACTGCCTTAAGAGATATTGAATACGTGACATTTGATGTTATTCCATCAGATGATGATATAAAACAGACTGAACAATGGATTAATAAAACAAAAGAAGAATTTCCGACAGCACCTGATCCTGTCGGATATATTAATCTCAGTGCTGATTCAAGATATGTCGGCTTTTTCATCCCGCTGACCAGTGTTCCTGAAAATCTTAAGGATTTTGTGAAGAAAGAAGATTTAACGAGTGTTTTCGGTCCCTACATTGAGGATGGTTCGTATAAAGTAGCCAAGTTGATGGCTATTGGCGACAGACCAGATTCTGTACATGTCCGTCATATATTATTATCAACCGGTAAGATAAGAACATTAGATGCTGCAAAACACAAGGCTGACAGTCTTATCAAATTAATTAAATCAGGAACTCCCTTTGAAACTCTCGCTATGTCAAATTCTGATGATCAGGGTTCCGCAAAAATTGGTGGTGATCTTGGTTGGTTTCCTGAGGGAAAAATGGTAGTGCCTTTTAATAATGCATGTTTTACAGGTAAGAAAGGTGAAATTAAAACAGCCGAGACAACCTTTGGAATTCATATAATTGAAATTCTTGCCCAATCAAAAGTTACACGCAAATATAATATTGGATATATCGACAGGAAAATTGCTCCAGGCTCACTAACAAATCAAAAAGCCTATAGTGAAGCAAGTCAGTTTGCCGGGACAAATGATACTTATGAAAAATTTACAAAAACAATTGCCGAAAAACATTTGAACAAAAGAGTTGCTAACGCTGTGGCACCCCAGCAGAAAACTTTACCCGGACTTGACAATCCAAGGTCTCTGATTATGTCTTTATTTCAGGCAGAAAAAGGGAAGATAATTCTTGATAACAGTCAACAGGCTGTTTTTGAAGTTGGTGGAAAGTATGTGGTAGCATATTGTACAAAGGTTCAAGAGGATGGAGTTGCTGCTCAAAAAGATGTTGAGAATGACATAAGGTTTGTTCTTCTAAAAGACAAAAAAGCTGAACTCATTTCAGCAGAGTTTAATAAAAATATTGGCTCAGAAAAAACTATTGATGACATTGCCCGGTCTATGGGGCTAACAGTTCAGGAGGCTACAAAGGTAAATTTCAGATCATACACTGTTCAAGGAGCAGGTACAGAACCTGCATTGATTGCTGCTGCATCTGTTGCTAAACAAGGAATACTTGCCGGCCCGGTGAAAGGCAACAATGGCGTTTATATGCTGGCTGCAAATAACGTAACAGCTACTCAGGGGGAAGATCTTAAATTATTACACGACAGGTTGAAAACTACCTTCCAGATGAGAGGTACCTACGAAGCCTATGATGCTCTCCGCAAGGGTGCTAATATAATTGATAAGAGGTATAAATTCTATTAATAGAAGTTGAACGGATTTGTAGAATGGGGACATGCCATGGCATGCCCCTATTTTTATTAGTTTATGAAGCAGAAACTTGATAACATAGTCAGTTTCGGGATGAAAAGCCCCTTTGTCGCTTCGCGACATCTCCCCTAAAGGGGCGAAAATACTCGTCCTCTTGTTAGAATTATCATTACCTGCAGAATTTTCTCCCCCCGTGGGGGGAGTGCCCGAAGGGCGTGGGGGGTCAATAATTACCAGAATGCTCTGGACATAGCGGCCGAAGGTCGAGGGGGTATATAATAAGAAAGGGCGTTCCGAAACGGAACGCCCTTCAATTTAAAGTCGGCGACGACCTACTCTCCCACAATTGCAGTACCATCGGCGCTGTCGGGCTTAACTTCTCTGTTCGGAATGGGAAGAGGTGGAAC
>JADGPU010000033.1 GCA_017882305.1 Bacteroidales bacterium
CACCTCACCCCTTTCTACTCATATCTTAGCGCCTCCACGGGGTTTCTCGTCGCTGCCCTCCAACTTTGCCAGCTTACTGTTAATACTGAAATGAGAACTGCAGAAAGACCTGCAGCTGCAAAGATCCACCAGCTTAAATTTGTCTTGTATGCAAAAGTTTGTAACCATTTATGCATTGCATACCACGAGACCGGCATTGCAATTATAAAAGACATCACTACCCATTTAATAAATTCACTGTTAAGCATTTTTAGTATTTCGGCAACCACGGCGCCATTAACTTTCCTGATCCCTATCTCTTTAGTCCTTCTTTCTGAAAAGAAAGCTGCAAGCCCAAATAGTCCCATGCACGCAATGAGAATAGCAATCATTGAGAATATGAAAATAATCTTTCCGAATAATGCTTCTTTTTTATAAAGGTGATCATAATAGCTATCATAGAAAAAATATTCAAAAGGACTATCCGGAGCGATGTTATTCCATTGATGTTTGATGAATGCAACCGAACCAGTAATATCGTGAGTATTAAGTTTAACTGCAAGATATTTAGGTTCCTCTTCTCTGATATAAAGAAACAGAGGTTCTATTTCTTTATGCAATGTTTTGAAATGAAAATCTCCTATTATCCCGGTTACGAACCCTTCTTTTCCATTGTAACATGAGAATCTTTTTCCTAAAGGCTTGTCCCACCCAAGTTTTTTTACTGCTGATTCATTCAGCAGATATTGAGTTCCTGAATATGGAGTAGTCGTATCACCAGGTAAATATCCATCTCTCAGGTGAACTCCAAATGTTTTGATAAAATCCTTGTCAATTTCAAGGTATGTAATAACTATTGGAGACTGTTCACTGCTCCCGTCAAATTTTATGTCAGTTATCCATTTCATTTCTCCCGGCAAATCGGAAGTAGCTCCTGCAGCGAGAATATTTGGATTAGTCAGAAGATCCTGTTTGAAGGATTTTATTTTTGAAAGAATTTTTTGGTCGTTAAGAGGAATAATCATCAGCTGTTCTTTTGAGAAACCGAGATTCAGATTCCGGATGAATCTCATTTGTCGGGATACAATTAACGTAGATGATATCAGGGCAATCGAGACTCCAAATTGAAAAAGAACAAGCAATCCTTGTGTTCCAATATTTTTTTTCCTATGGATCAAAGTTTTCCTTAGGGTGTCCATCGGATTGATCCTGGTTGATATCCATCCGGACGAAAGTCCTGTTATCAGTGAAATTATCAGGAACAATAAAACTATACCGGGAATTAAATTGTTGATTTTAGTATATTCTGTAAGGTTAACTCCCACCAGTCCACCAAACCATGGAAGAAGATCCGGAACAATTACTGCAGAAACGATTACTGCTATTCCTGCCAGTATGAACGCATCCTGCAGGTAAAGAAATATCAGCTGCTTTTTCCTGGCGCCCATTATCTTCCTTATACCAAGTTCGGTTGAACGTCGGGTAATTATAGAAAATGATAGATTTATATAATTGATGCAGGCAATAACCAGAATAAGAAAAGCAATCGTACCTAGAATATATACATTTTTAATATCACCGTTCGTACCAAATTCTCCACCCATATCAGAATGAAGATGAATAGAAGTAAGTGTTTGTACATGATAAAGCTGATTATCACCAAAATCACCCCCTGAATATTCCCGTGTGCTCTCAATTACCGCTTTTTCAAATCTGTCGAAATCAGTGCCGGGATTTGTAAGCAGATATGTAAAAACTACTGTATTCATCCTGTTTTGCAGAAAATCATCCCCGATGAATTTTTTTGCGGAAGACATCGGAATAACCATGTCAAATTGAAGATGAGTATTTCCGGGAATGTTTTTCATAATTCCGGTAACAGTCAGGTCTGTTTTGCGATTATAGCGGATTATCTTTCCGATGGGATTGCTTTTCCCAAAGTATTTTTCAGCCGTTGACTCAGTTAAAACAACACTATTGGGTTGCTGTAATACCTCATTCGGATTGCCAACAACAAGAGGGAAAGTAAATACATCAAATATCGAGGAATCAGCCATTATTATTTTTTCGTCAAAAAAGTTTTTATCACCTTCTGATACTAATGCTTTTGGGCTACGTGCTATCCTAACCGTTTTATTTACATCAGAAAATTTATTTTGGAGAAAGGATGCCAGTGGAGTAGGAGTCTGAACCCATGCTACATTTGCTCCTCCCATAGTAGCCGTACTATAGACTCTGAGTATCCGGTCGGAGTTTTTATGAAAACTGTCATAGCTAAGCTCATAACTTATATAGATCAGAATAAGAGTTGTGGAGATTATTCCAAGGGTCAGACCAGCCAGATTGACAAAAGTAAAGAGCTTTTGTTTCCTGAAATTTCTGAAAGTATACTTTATGTTACTAAACATCATTCTATTCTTTTAATAATTAAATGCTATAATGATGCCATAATTGTATTTGTCTAATAAACAATAATATAAATAAAACATGATTTAGGAAGCGTAAATATATTTTACTGTATAGCGTAAAATTATTTTACAGATTGTTGACTTTGGATTTGGAAAGAAATAAATTTACTACTTGGCTTCAACCCCCAAACCCCCAAGGGGGGGTGGGGGGTAAAAAGCAAGAAGTAAAAACAGTTTGATATCCGAACTTATGCAAAACCTGAAAGACAACATCCTTGTTATTGATGACAACAAAAGTATCCTTAGCGCACTCGAGATATTGCTTATGCCTGAATTCCATGAGGTTACGCTTCTCTCAAATCCGAATCAGATACTTAACGAATTGTCTAAAAAGGATTATAACCTGGTAATTCTTGATATGAATTTTAAGGCCGGCGTCAATACCGGGAATGAAGGGATTTACTGGCTTGAAAGAATTAAAGAGACCAAACCAGAAATATCAGTTGTCATGATAACGGCATATGGTGATATTGATACAGCTGTTAAGGCTCTCAAGTCTGGAGCCTCTGATTTCATTCTTAAACCCTGGGACAATGAAAAATTACTTGCAACTCTAAAACTAGCGATTCAGCTTAATCTATCAAAGAAGGAGGTACGACAGCTTAAAGAGAGAGAGACTGAACTTAAAAAAGAAATCAACCGTGACCAGAGGTTCATTATAGGTTCATCCCCCCAGCTTATTGGTGTACTGAACATGGTAAGAAAAGTAGCAAAGACTGATGCAAACGTGCTGATAACAGGAGAAAATGGAACCGGAAAAGAATTGATTGCCCAGGAAATACACCGTATCTCAAACAGAGCTAAAGAAGTATTGGTTAGTGTTGATATGGGTGCATTAACTGAGACTCTCTTTGAAAGCGAATTGTTCGGACATGTGAAAGGTGCTTTTACAGATGCCCGCGAAAACCGGCAGGGGAAATTTGAAATTGCAGATAAGGGCACTCTGTTTCTTGATGAAATTGGTAATCTGTCGTTTCACCTTCAGGCCAAACTACTTGCAGTTATTGAGAATCGTCAGTTTTCACGTATTGGCTCAAACCAGCTTATTCCCACCGACATACGGCTGATATGTGCTACCAACAGGAATCTTGAAAGCATGGTTCAGGAGGGACTTTTCCGGGAGGATCTTCTTTATCGGATCAACACAATCCAGATCGAATTGCCCCCGCTGAGGGATCGAGGAAATGATATCTTCATTCTGGCGGAATTCTTTCTGAAAAAATATGCTTATAAATACAATAAGCCCAGTCTGAAAATCAACCAGCAGGCACATGAAAAACTGCTGAAGTATTCATGGCCGGGTAATATCCGTGAACTTCAGCATACCATTGAAAAGGTGGTAATATTAAGTGAATCAACTGTAATAAAACCTGATGATTTATATTTGCGTCATACAGGATCAGTTAATAGCAACAGCTCTTTCACAACCCTGGAAGAGATGGAAAAACTGATGATTCAACAAGCCCTTGAGAAAAATAATGGTAACTTCACTGCGGCAGCTGACCAGCTTGGAATAACCAGGCAGACTCTTTATAACAGATTTAAAAAATCCGGATGATGTTCAGTAGAAACCTATATCTCAATATCATACTTAGAGTATCATTAATTGTTCTGCTTTCAGCTATTCTGGGATATTTTGCCGTAATTGACCGGTCGTTACGGTTTTCGATTATCTGTTTCCTGATGATAGTGTTCCTCACGATCAATCTCATATCTTATCTGAACAGTACAAATAAAAAGATCAGGTTTTTCTTCGATTCTGTCAGGAATGATGATTCGAACCTCACTTTTCCTGTTGAAACCAGGAATACGGCTTTAAGGGAGTTATATGAAAGCATGAACAGGGTGAACCACCAGATTCAGCAGCTAAAAATTGAGAACAGACAGCAAGAACAATATTTCCGGACATTGCTTGAACATCTGGCTGCCGGCATAATTACTTATAATGATAAAGGATTCATTCTGCATGCTAATTCATCGGCAAAAAAGCTGCTTTCTATTGATGTTCTTACACACCTGCACCAGATTGAACGGAAAGACCAGAAGCTCTACGAGACAATAAACAGCATTAAACCTTTTGAACGGAAGCTCATCGCCATTTCTGATGAAGGTGGTGAAATACAGCTTTCGCTGAAAGCTACATCATTTAAGACAAATGAAAATGAACTTGTAATTCTCTCTATACAGGATATAAAAAATGAACTTGACGAAAAGGAGATCGAATCGTGGATGAAACTTATAAGAGTATTAATGCACGAAATCATGAACTCCATTACACCAATAACTTCCCTGTCAGAAAGTCTGTCTAACATTTATAGTGCAGGAGGCAAGCCTGTTTTGCCCGAACAGATAAATATTAAAACTATTGCCACTACCTTACAGGGCCTGAATGTAATTAAGGAACAGGGAAAAGGGCTGATGTCATTCGTGGATTCGTACAGGAAACTGACACGTGTACCGGAACCGGAAAAGAAATTTTTTAAGGTAGCTGATCTGATGAGCCGGGTGCAGATTCTTTATGATTCCCTTGAAAAGAGCGACAAATCTAAATTGTCTGTTTCATTGCTAAACCCTGATCTTGAGATATTTGCAGATCAAAACCTTATTTCACAGGTTTTAATAAACCTTCTTAAAAATGCCCTGGAAGCTAACGAAAATAATAATAACGGGAAAATAAGGATAGTAGCTTCCGGAGATTTTAACAATCATCCTGAAATATGTGTTATAGATAATGGCCCTGGAATTTCCGAGGAGAATATTGATGAGATATTTGTCCCGTTCTTTACGACCCGGCAAAACGGTTCAGGCATCGGACTTAGCATTTCAAAACAGATCATGAGGGTACATGGAGGAAACCTGAAAGTTCGATCGGTACCGGATAAGGAGACTGTATTTTGCCTGAGTTTCTAATCGTACCTTATAGCCTTTACCGGTGAGATCCTGCTTATTAACTGTGATGGTACAAGAAGCATAAGAATTATAGCAACCATTGTTCCGGCATTCAATAATATTATATGAATTAATTCAAGATTAACAGGCACAGTTTTAATATAATATGAGGATGGATCGAGTGTAATTACCCCGGTTTTCAGCTGAATATAAGCAAGTCCTATTCCGATAAGATTACCCCAGAATAATCCCTTTCCAATCAGATAAGCAGCCTGATAAAGAAACACCCTGCGTATTGTAATATCTTCGGCACCAAGAGATTTAAGGACACCAATCATGTTGGTTTTTTCAAGAATAAGGATAAGCAGTCCTGATATCATATTAAATCCTGCAACAATAAGCATCAGCAATATGATGATTATGACATTGATATCCTGAAAATTCAGCCAGTCGAAGATCTGAGGATATCTTATTCTTATGTTCGACACCTTAAATTTTGTATCTTCTTCAGTTATTTTATAGCCTATGGCATCTCTGACTGCTGTTGTCATTTCATCCAGTTTACCGAAATCGTTGATAAACAATTCAAATCCACTTACCTGGTCCTCTTTCCATCCGTTAAGGCGTTTTATATGTCCGATATCGCAGTAAACGTACATTTTATCAAATTCTTCAAGGCTTGTCTCATATATTCCGCTTATTGTAAATTTTCTCATTCGTGGTGGATCCTGTATAAAAAGCATGGCGAATGAATCACCCGTTTTCAGCCTGAGCATATCGGCGATCTTTTTTGAAATTATCACCTTATCAGTGCGTCCGGTATCTGTGACTGTGAAAACAGAGCCAACCACCATATTGCTTTTGAAGTAACTCCAGTCAAAATCACTTCCTATTCCTTTAAGTACTACTCCTTGGATATCCTCATCGGTCCTAATGATCCCTGCTTTGGTCGCAAATACCTGAATATGTTCGATCCCCGGGATCTGTTTAATTTTGGAAATGAATTTTTGGGTATCACTTATTGGTGTAGTCTCAAATGAAATATTCGAGTCGAAGTTCATGATCTGAATGTGTGATCCAAAACCGACTACCTTTTGCCTGATCTGTTGTTTGAAGCCGGTAAGTATTGCGACTGCAAGAATCATAACTGCAAGACCCATAGCTATTCCGACTATTGCAATGACATTTATAGGACGTGAAAATGAGGTGCCTTCACGTCTCCCTTTTATGAGCCTGTGCGCTATGAAATATGGTAAATTCATTATTCTGAAAAGTTCCCAAATTTAAGAAATTTAAGATTAACTCCTCTGTGTAGCTCTGTGAATCCTCTGTGCAACCCTGTGTTAGTTCTTTTTGTTACACAGAGGGACACGGAGAAGCACAGAGAACCACAGAGTCAAAAAAAAATCCCTAGATTTACATTTTCAAAACATAGTCGATGATTAGATTTCTTTTTGCCCTAATTTTTACAACACTGATTATCATATCTCCAGACTGCAATGGCGCTAAGAAACCTCCTATCCCGGGGGCAAACCAGATTGAATTATACAGAACAATTATTGAAGGCAGATCTGTTGCTGTTGTCGCCAACCAGACTTCCATGATTGATTCGACCCATCTGGTTGATAAGCTTTTATCAATCGGTATAAATATTAAGGTAATATTCGCTCCCGAACATGGATTCAGGGACTTAGCTGATGCAGGTGAGAGTATCGAAAACGGAAAAGATCCTGAAACTGGCATTCCATTAATCAGTCTTTATGGTTCGCACCTGAAACCAAATGCACGGGATCTGACAGGAATTGATGTGGTGATTTTTGATATTCAGGATGTCGGTGCGCGTTTCTATACTTATATTTCAACGCTTCATTACATTCTGGAGTCGTGTGCGGAAAATCATGTTAAGTGTCTTGTACTTGACAGACCCAATCCGAATGGTTTTTATTTTGATGGGTCTGTCCTCGATACGGTATACAAATCCTTTGTAGGTATAGATCCTGTTCCGGTTGTACATGGCATGACTGTTGGAGAGTATGCAGAAATGTTAAACGGGGAAGGATGGTTGAAAAATGGTTTAAGATGCGATCTGGTTGTCATTAAGTGTAAGAATTACACGCATCAAACACTTTATGAACTTCCTGTTAAACCATCGCCTAATCTGCCAAACCAGACATCTGTTTATCTTTATCCATCCATTTGCTTTTTTGAGGGTACGGCTATTTCGTTAGGAAGAGGAACATTATTCCCGTTTCAGGTGTTCGGAAGTCCGGACCTGCCAGACAGGGGGTTCAATTTTATTCCCGAAAGTGTTCCGGGGGCAAAAAATCCGCCACTCCTGGGGATTAAATGTTTTGGAACTGACCTGAAGGATGCAGTTAAAAATAAACTGGTGCCGAAACCTGAACTTAATCTTGACTGGCTGATCAGTGCTTATAACGATTTCCCACAGAAGGATAGGTTTTTCAATGCTTATTTTGATGTTCTAGCGGGAGGACCTGTATTAAGGGAACAAATACAGAAGGGGATGACTGCTAAACAAATCAGGGAAACATGGAAAGAGGGGCTAGAAAAATTTGCAAAAATAAGGGAGAAGTATTTGTTGTATCGATAATTTTTTAACCGCTAAGGCCGCAAAGGTTAGCGCAAAGTTCGCAAAGCAATAATGTACTAATATTATAAGCGATAGATGATGTGTGACGATTGCTTCTCTGTGTACCTCTGTGAATCCTCTGTGAAACTCTGTGTCAGTTTTTAATTTTCAGGAGGTCCCAGAGCGTCTTTTATCCCCGCTTTGCGGGATTTGGCTACGCCGAGCTCCACTTCGTTCCGGTTCGTCACTTCGTTCCTCAACTTTTTACTTTTGTCTTTTGTCTTTGCATTATACCTTTCCCGGATAAACCTTCAGCGCCTCCCCAAGGACAGTCATTGCATTTTTGAGGTCATCGATTTTTAATACATAAGCTATACGTACTTCATTTTTACCGTATCCGGGAGTTGAATAAAAACCCGACGCTGGAGCAACCATTACTGTCTGATTATTATATTCAAACTCTTCAAGCAGCCATTGTGCAAACTTGTCGGCATCATCAACCGGCAGTTTGACAACCGTATAAAATGCACCTTTTGGTTTAGGACAATAGACTCCCGGTATTTTATTAAGAGCTTCAACCATGTAGTTTCTACGTGCAGTATATTCCCTGTTAACTTCTTTAAAATAATCATCAGGGGTATCAATTGAGGCTTCACCGGCTATCTGTCCCAGTCCGGGAGGGGAAAGTCGGGCCTGTGCGAATTTAAGAGCAGTGGAAATGACATCTTTGTTTTTTGTAATCAGTGCACCAATCCTTACACCACATTCACTGTATCGTTTTGATACTGAATCGAGCATAATAACATTATTATCAATGCCTTCAAGATTCATTGCTGAGAAATGTTCAGCGCCATCATAGCAAAACTCACGGTAAGCCTCATCTGAGAAAAGAAACAGATCATGTTTCTTTACGATCTCTTTCAGATGAAGAAGTTCTTCCTTCGAGTATAGATAACCTGTTGGATTATTTGGGTTGCAGACAATAATCCCCTTTGTTTTTGATGTAATCTTTTTTTCAATATCCCTGATCGGAGGGAGTGCAAAATCTTCTTTTATATAGGATGTAACCGGAACAATTTTAATCCCGGCAGTTGTTGCAAATCCATTATAATTGGCATAGAATGGTTCAGGTGTTATAACTTCTTCACCCGGATTAACACACGACATAAGAGCAAAAAGTATAGCTTCGGATCCACCGGTCGTAATCAGAAGCTCTGTGTAGTCGATATTTATCCCGATCTTCTGATAATAACCTGCCAACTTACGGCGATATGATTCATTACCTGCTGAATGGCTATACTCGATCACTTTTAGATTTATGTTGCGTAGTGCATTAAGCGCTACTTCAGGAGTAGGAATATCAGGTTGTCCGATATTTAGATGGTATACTTTTCTCCCTTTCCGTTTAGCTTCTTCTGAGTATGGAACAAGTTTTCTAATTGGTGATGCAGGCATTGCTTTGCCTTTATCTGATATTGATGGCATATAAATAGTGTATTAATATAATTCTTTCTTAAAGTGACACAAAAGTAAGAAAAATCACTTATTAATTTTTTGCTCAGGTAAGTTTTGGAAAAAGATATAGTTTCCCGAAGATTACGGTGATTTTCGCTGATCTTTCCGCATCAATCTGCGAGATCAGCGGGAAATATTCTATTTTTGCAATTCTATTTTACGAATTTAATTCTGACAAACAGCAATGGATATTCCTTCAAAATACGAGCCGGGGAAAGCTGAGAACAGGTGGTACAAGTACTGGGTGGATAATGGATTCTTCAAAAGCACTCCCGACGAGAGAGAGCCTTATACAATTGTTATTCCTCCACCGAACGTTACCGGTGTACTTCATATGGGGCATATGCTTAATAATACTATACAGGATGTCCTGGTCCGAAGGGCAAGAATGCTGGGGAAAAATGCCTGCTGGGTACCCGGGACAGATCATGCGTCAATCGCTACCGAGGCCAAAGTTGTTGCGAAACTCAAGGCTGAAGGAATTGAAAAACGTGATATTACACGTGAGGAGTTTCTCGAGCATTCCTGGGAATGGACCCATAAACATGGCGGTATAATACTCGAACAGCTTAAACGACTTGGTGCTTCATGCGACTGGGACCGTACTCTTTTCACTATGGATGAGAAACGGTATGATTCTGTTATTAAAGTATTTGTCGATCTGTTCAGCAAAGGTCTGATTTATAGAGGTATAAGAATGGTTAACTGGGATCCCCAGGCTATGACCGCTGTCTCAGATGAAGAGGTTAATTACACTGATGAAAAATCAAAACTTTATTACGTTCGTTATAAGATAGTAGGTGAGGATGGGTATGTGATGGTCGCTACTACGCGTCCTGAAACAATACTGGGAGATACTGCAGTTTGTGCAAATCCTGATGATGAGAGATACAAGCATCTGAAAGGTAAGAAAGTTATTGTTCCGATGGCCAACCGTGAGGTACCATTTATTTTTGACAGTTATGTTGATCCGGAATTTGGTACAGGATGTCTGAAAATTACTCCGGCTCATGATATTAATGATTACGAGATCGGTTTAAGACATAAGTTGCCATCAATTGACGTCTTCAATGAGGATGGGACAATGAGCATAAGAGCAGGATTATTTATTGGTGTTGACAGGTTTAAGGCAAAAGAACTTGCCGAAAAAGAACTTCAGAAAACGGGAAACCTTGTGAAGGTCGAAAATTACGATAACAAGATAGGACGATCCGAAAGGACAAATGCAGTTATCGAACCACGACTTTCCCTTCAGTGGTTCTTAAAGATGAAGGATCTGTCGAAACCTGCATTTGATGCAGTTTTGAACGGAGATGTTCACATCTATCCGGCAAAGTTTAAAAATCTTTACCGCCACTGGATGGAGAATGTCCATGACTGGTGCATAAGCCGTCAGCTTTGGTGGGGCCACAGGATACCTGCATGGTACTATAATAATAATGAATTTGTTGTCGCAGAAAATATTGCTTACGCCCTTGAATTGGCAAGGGGAAAAAGCGGAAATCCAGCTTTGAGTATGAACGAGCTCCGCGAGGATGACGACGTACTTGACACCTGGTTCTCATCGTGGCTTTGGCCGATCACATCATTTGACGGGATAAATAATCCGGAGAACGCTGACATAAAATATTATTATCCTACAAATGATCTCATTACCGCACCTGAGATCCTCTTTTTCTGGGTGGCACGTATGATAATTGCGGGTTATGAGTACAGAGGTCAGAAGCCATTTGACAATGTTTATCTTACGGGACTTGTAAGGGACCAGCAGAGGAGGAAAATGTCGAAATCGCTTGGTAACTCTCCTGATCCGATTGAACTCATTGAGAAATATGGCGCCGACGGAGTAAGAGTTGGTATGCTCTTATGTTCACCTGCCGGCAATGACCTGCTTTTTGAAGACAGTCTGCCGGAACAGGGACGTAATTTTGCAAATAAAATCTGGAATGCCTTCAGACTTGTAAAGAGCTGGAAAATTGACGAAACAATAGATCAGCCTGATTCATCGAAAGTTGCTGTGAAGTGGATGGATGAGGTCTTGATGAAATCTATTAATGAAATAGATGCGAATTTCAGAAAATTCAGGATATCAGAAGCTCTCATGATCACATATAAATTGTTCTGGGATGAATTCTCCGGCTGGTATCTTGAAATTATAAAACCTGAATATCAGAAGCCTATTGACAGGATTACTTATGATGTCACTCTCACTCTCTTTGAACAGCTTACGAAGTTAATCCATCCTTTTATGCCTTTCATTACAGAGGAGATCTGGCAATTACTCCATGAAAGAAAAGCAGGTGAAAGTATTATGATAACCAGGATGCCTGAGGCTAAAAAATTCAATAAGGAAATGATAACCGGATTTGAATCTGCTAAGGAGACAATCAGTGCCGTCAGAACTGTCAGGAAGAATAAGGACATTACAAACAGGGAAAAGATAGAGCTTCTTATCCTTAGCGATAAAGAAGGTTATGAATCTGAATTTCTCCCGGTTGTTAGTAAACTCTGTAATCTGTCAGAAGTGATATTTGTTTCCGAGAAGCAGGATGGAACAGCGACATTTATGGTAGGGACCACTGAGTATTTTATACCGCTTGCCGGTAAGCTTGATGTTGAAAGTGAGATTGCAAAGATTCAGGAGGATTTGAATTATAACAGGGGATTCCTGGTCAATGTCATGAAAAAGCTTGAAAATGAGCGTTTTGTTAAAAATGCTCCTGCCAGTGTTCTGGAATTGGAAAGAAAGAAAAAGAGTGATGCGGAGTCGAAGATAAAGTCGCTGGAGGAGGCACTAAAGTCTTTTAAAAAATAGCCGGCCTGCCTTATTTTGCCCTCCGACCCTCCTAAAGTGGGGCCACCAAACTAAGGGAACAGAGGACAGATTTCAAGGCATGAGCTTCCTTACAAAATAATTCTGATCAACGGGAACAAGTTCCCAATCGCTATTAAGGATCAGATGCCAGCCATCACCTGAAATATGGTTTTTATCTGCTGTGAATGACTTTGCAGTAACACGGATAAACTTCAGATTATTTGATACAAGACAACCACCTTTGTCAACAGTGAGTTTACCCCAGTTATCTGATACCCTCATAGAATTATACAGCGTTCCAAGCGTATCAAGCGAATGAATATCTTCCGGTTCAAAATCAAAATACGGGCTTTCAAGTTCAAGAAATACAACCGGTTTCTCAGTGAATATGCTTATCTGACTGTGAATACTCTCTTTTATATCTGTATCCCGTTTTTCTTCCTCCTTATTAACTGCCTCAATATCATAATTTACCGCAAGGCTGCCTGCCACATCCCTGCATATGGCCGGTACATCAATATCATATAGTTCTTCTACTGCATTTCCAAGATCAAAATTATTGGTATTTATTTTTTTAATGTCGTATCCTTTATCATATAGAAGAGAGGCATATAATGCCCCATGTATTATACCATATGACCTGGCATAGGATTGCATTGAATAAATCCGGTCGAGGTTTTCGAAAAGCCTGGTCTTGTATTCCTCTGGAGAATTAGTGCAAAGTATGGTATAGGTAAATGTCGCCAGTCCCTCATAAGTTTCAAACTTGTTTTCATCAGCAGCATACTTGTGATAAAGTTCTCTGTTGGATCCTCTGAAGATAAGGGCATCCCTTATTGCCAGCTGCCGTTCTTCACCTTCGGTATTAATTGCTTTCCGCAGTGCTTTCCATTCCAGCTTGATCCAAAGCCTTGCTTCCTTTTCATCCATATTATTTAAGTTGAAGGTTGAAGTAATAACTCCTTCATTTTCCTGAAACCGATGGAACAGACTGTGGATGACCCTTGTTTTTATCCTGTACTCATCTTCTTCGTCCGGAAGAGGTGCCATGGCATACTGCATTCCTCCGAACTTCACAGGAGCATTACGTAATATTAGTTCTTTTGGGTACAGACCAGTATAAACTCCATCTTTCGATTTCAGAAGGCCCTCATTATCAGGTTGATTAGCTATAATTCTGCGAGTGACTCTTTCTACAAACATTATAGGGCCATAAAGGTTTTTCCCCCATAGCTTACCACTATCGCGGTTGCATATTTCCTTAATATCTTTGAAGTACCGCGATGCTTTTTCAGGTGTAAAGTAAGACTCACTGTTTTTTCCTTTACAGCTTAAGAGCATCAGGACTATAGGGAAAAATATCCAATTTTTCATTATGGTTGATTTGTGGCTCCGAAAGTAATGAAAAAAATTACAGAAAGTCAAACACCCACTTAAGTTCGGGGATTGAGTTTTATTAATAACTTTGAAGCTCGTAAGTAATTCAACTATTTCTTATAAATAGTAAATGATAGATCAATCGGATAATTTATCTCTTCTTTTTCAGGTAAGCGAAGTCGTTGCAAAAAGTTCTGATCTTGAGGAAGCCATCATCCAGGTAATGGAGGAAATGGCTAAAAAATTTGGCATACTACAGGCTTTCCTGACAGTTCTGAATCGTAACTCCTCTAAAATTAATATTGAGGTAGCTTATGGACTGACCCAGGAACAAAAAGACAGAGGTGAATATAAAATTGGAGAAGGTATTATCGGGGAAGTAGTTAAAACCGGGGAGCCTGTTATCATTCCGCATATATCAGATGAACCCCGCTATCTGAATAAAACAAAATCGACGAGCAAATTTGAAGATGAGGATTCTTTCATCTGCGTTCCAATTAAAGCAAAAAATGAAATAATCGGTACCCTTAGTGTAAAACTTAAATACTATTCCAATCGTTCCTTTCAGAATGAGTTGCAGTTTCTGACCATTATAGCTTCTATGTTTGCCCGGCTGGTAAGGTCACGTCAGGATAAGATTGAAGAGCTGGAAAAACTTCATTATCGGAAACTAAGGGAACAGGGACTTTATAGTTATAATGACCGGATCACTTCACTTGTAGGCGAATCAGGGACGATGCAGGAGGTGTATGACCTGATTTCAAAAGTGGCAATGACAAATGCCACAATCCTTATTCGTGGTGAAAGTGGTGTGGGGAAAGAGCTGGTTGCCAGCGCGATCCATGATCAAAGCTCACGCAGCAAGTTACAGATGATCAAGATAAACTGCGCTGCTATTCCTGAAATGCTGATTGAAAGCGAGCTGTTTGGTTATGAAAAAGGAGCATTCACAGGAGCAGACAAATTACATAAAGGTCGTTTTGAATTAGCCGAAAAAAGTACGATCTTCCTGGATGAGATAGGTGACTTGTCTCCAAACCTGCAGGTCAAGTTATTAAGAGTTTTACAGGAAAAGGAATTTCAGCGGCTGGGCGGAAGCGAAACAATCAGAGCTGATGTCAGGATCATTGCCGCCACAAACCGAAACCTGGAAGAGATGATCCTTAAGAACGAATTCCGCGAAGATCTCTATTACAGGCTAAATGTGTTCCCTCTGTTTGTACCTCCTCTCAGGGAACGCAGGGGAGATATTCCTCTGCTTGTAAATCATTTTATCGAAAAGTATAACCGAATACATGGTCTTGAGATAAAACGAATCAGCTCAACTGCTATCGACTTGTTGATGACATATCACTGGCCCGGTAATATCAGGGAACTTGAAAACTGTATAGAGCGTGCAGCCATTCTGAGCACGGACAGAGTAATCCGTTCGCATAACCTTCCACCCACTTTGCAAAGTGCAGCTTCAACACACTCACGAGTAGAAGGAAGCCTGGGAGCAATACTTGAAAATGTAGAAAAACAAATGCTGATTGATGCATTAAACCTGTCTAAAGGAAACATATCTAAAGCTGCTGAACAACTTAAACTTACTGAACGGATGATGGGACTCAGAATTAAAAAGTACCAGATTGATCCCGCAATATTCAAAAAATTTAAAATAACGTGATTTCCAATTCGAACTGAAAAACAAAGGAAATCCAATCAGGAAATCTTCATTTCAATTGGTTTATCTATTTATTCATTGGTGCAATTTTTTCGCATAAATACAGTTTCAAAAAGCGAGGGATCTCCCTATAAACAAGCTATTTACATCGCCGTTATGAAAATCCTACAATTTTGTAGGATTTTTTGTTGATTCCTACAGGTTTGTAGTCTTTTTTTGTCTGTGAAAAGAAGTCAGATATTTTTTAACCCTTCAGTACTGCCTGTAATTTAATCGTTTACAGGCTTTCCTCTTATTCTTCCAGATTATTTTTTCAAAGAATGGCATGTGTTTGGCCTATATGTATGATCGATATGAAATTATACATCAATGTATCTTTTTACCATTATGAATATATCGGATAAGTAAGTAATAACTAATAAAGGAAACGTATGAAGAAAATTGAAGCGATTATCAGGACATCAAAATTTGAAGAAGTCACAGCAAGGCTTAAGGAAATCGGTATTGACTTCTTTTCCTACTGGGATGCCTCAGGGGTAGGTAATGAACATATGCGCGGACATCACAGCTACCGTGGCACTATTTACGACACACAGTATATTTCGAGGATATTCATCTCGATTGTACTTCGTGACATAAATGTTCAAAAAACCATTGACTGTATTGAAAAAGCAGCATTCACAGGTGAAATAGGCGACGGTATGATCTTCAGTTATAACATTGAAGAATCAGTCAGGATCAGCAACGGCGCACGCGGCGAATCTTCAACTGCAGGTCCCGGGGATATCAAATTAACCAAGTAGTAAATATTTAAAATTCAGACCAATGACTAAAAAAATAATGTTCTTCGTAGTCGCATTCATTCTGACCCTGGGGACAGTGTGTAAAGCAGAGACAACAACACCCAGAAAAACTGACCCAAGTGGCATTAAAACAGGAACTGCGATAGATATTTCAGCAGCAAAACCCGGAGAACCTACTTTAAATGAAGTGGCAGATCAGGTAGGGAAAAACAAAATCTCTATCAATCTTGTCTGGCTTCTTATGGCAGGGTTCCTGGTATTTTTCATGCAGGCTGGATTTGCACTTGTTGAAACTGGTTTTACACGGGCTAAAAATGTTGCACATACTATGGCAATGAACCTGTTTGTCTATCCTGCAGGGATGTTGGCCTTTTTTGTATGTGGATTTGCTATAATGTTTGGTGGAGTCGGCGCACTAGGAACTCTTGGTAATTTTGACGGGTTAAATCATGAGACCGGGATTACTCTTTTTGGGCATACCTTTGGGTTATTCGGAGGCAAGGGATTTTTTATGAGCGGTGTTTATGATGTAGCTGTCCTGGGATTATTTGTTTTCCAGGTAGTGTTTATGGATGCTGCTGCAACGATACCAACAGGCGCTATGGCCGAAAGGTGGAAATTTGCTTCATTCGCAATCTTTGGGTTTTTTGTTGGTGGTATCATTTATCCTCTGTTCGGTAACTGGGTATGGGGAGGAGGCTGGTTGGCTTCCTTAGGCAGTAACTTTGGTCTTGGACACGGACATGTCGATTTTGCAGGTTCATCAGTCGTGCATTTGACGGGAGGAGTATTAGCATTCGTAGGAGCAAAAATGTTAGGTGCACGAATTGGAAAATACAACAAAGATGGATCACACAACGCAATTCCCGGACATAATATACCAATGGCTGTTCTGGGTACACTGGTATTGGCTTTCGGCTGGTTCGGGTTTAACTCTGGTTCTACATTATCCGGAACTGATCTTCGTTTCTCTGTCGTAGCATTCAATACCATGATAGCATCATGCGGCGGCGCTCTCACTGCAACATTATGGATGTGGTTCGTGAGAAGCAATAAACCTGATGTCAGTATGATGTGTAACGGACTATTGGCAGGATTGGTAGCAATAACAGCTCCCTGTGCATTTGTATCTCCGTCGGGCGCTCTGATCATCGGATTGATCTCTGGAGTTATAGTAGTAGAAGTTGCCTTCCTGGTTGAAAGAAAACTAAAGATTGATGACCCTGTAGGTGCAATTGCAGTTCATGGTGCAAATGGCATCTGGGGATGTATTGCTCTTGGTTTATTTGCCGACGGTTCATATGGTGAGGGATTTAATGGTGTGAAAGGTACAGTTACAGGTCTTTTTTATGGAAACGGAGGTCAGCTTATTGCCGAAATTATAGGTGTCACAACAAACCTGATTTTTGTTGGGCTCTCTGGTTGGGTTTTATTCAAATTACTTGATAAAACTGTCGGCAACAGAGTAAAACCCGAAGTTGAACTTATTGGACTGGATGTTGCTGAGATGGGATCTGAAGGTTATATGGGCATAAAAATGGATAAAAACTCCGAAACTCCATTATCAAGGTAAAGTTGATTAGCTGGCAGTCGGGAGCGCTATTTCAATTCCCACCATAATCCGCTCCCTGACTGTCATCTTTCAATACGAAAAAGCTCTATAATTATTTATTCTAAATCAATTTATCATGAAAAAACTCTTAGTAATATATATGGTTTTTGGTTCTTTAATCAGTGAAATGACATTTTCAACTCCATCCACTCAGATATGGATTCCTTCCACAGATTTTCAAAAGTGGAAAACGATGCATCTGGGTCTCGATAATTACATTAGGACTTCGAATATTAATGGCATTCGTGGTGCCGGTATCTTCGATGCCGGTTTTACAACGGGTCTGTTGCCTTTCGAGAAATTTCAGGGAGAGATTGGTGTGGATTATTTGTATATGGGAGACAGCAATTACGATAACCATCCAATTTATTTCAATGCGAAAATAGGATTGCCTGAAGATGCATTGTTTAAAGGTTCTCCGGCTGTTGCTTTAGGGGCTTATAATTTTGGGTTAAAAACGAATCTTACCAATTATAACATTATATACGGAGAAATTGCAAAAACAATTCCCATACTTGGCAGACTCAGCGTTGGTTATTATACTGGTAATGATAAGGTTCTTGTTGATGAGAATCTGAACAAAGCAAGTAATGGTGTTCTATTATCGTGGGATAGAACAATGACAGAAATCTCAGATAAACTTTGGCTGGCAATTGATTATCAGGGAGGCAAAAACTATTTGGGAGCCTTAAGTTTTGGCGCCTCATGGGCATTCTCTAAAAACGTTTCTGTGATTTTTGGGTATGATATTTATAATAATAAAAATGCTTATTATAACACCAGCAACCAGAATGCCAACACTTTTACAGCACAGGTTGATATTAATTTCTGATAATGAAAGGTCCTTCGTGTACCTTTGTGAAGTCCTTTGTGTGCCTTTGTGGTAAAAACTAATTCATTTAACCACTAATGATCACGAAGTAAAACTCAAAGTAACACAATGTAAAACAGCATCTGAAAGGGCATTATTATAAAAATCATTTTGTAGGTTGTTAGTTAGTAAAAGGGGCTGTCTCAGCAGAGGCAGCTTTTTTTCTTTATCTTCAGCTCGTGCAGCCATGGTGCTCTGACTTCCCTGAGGTTTATGATCTAAATGGCTTTAAGACTCATATCCAGACTTTTGATATGATGTGTAAGTGCGCCAACAGAAATGAAATCAACACCACATTCCGCATAAGCTCTGATAGTTGAAAGATCAATTCCTCCTGAAGATTCTGTTTCATACTTGCCGGAAATTTCTTTAATTGCCATACGGGTATCCTCAATACTGAAATTGTCGAACATTATGCGATCTACCCCGCCGACTAAAAGTATTGTTCTTACATCCTGCAGGGATCTGGCTTCTATCTCTACTTTCAGGTTAAGTTTGTTCTTCTTCAGATACTCCCTGGTTTTATTGATCGCTTTATCAATTCCTCCGGCATAATCTATATGATTGTCTTTCAGCATGATCATATCGAACAAACCCATCCTGTGATTCAATCCACCGCCAATCCTGACAGCCTCTTTTTCAAGAAATCTAAACCCAGGGGTGGTTTTGCGCGTATCAAGTATTTTGGTTTTCAATCCCTTAAGCCGCATGGTATATTCATATGTGCTTGTGGCGATTCCACTCATTCTTTGCAAGATGTTCAGAACCAGGCGCTCTGACTTAAGTATTGATTGCTGTCGTCCTGAAAGGTAGAAGGCGATATCGCCCGGAACAACACTCGTCCCGTCAGCAAGAATCAGATCAGTTTTCAGATCTTTATCGATTATTGAAAAGAGCTCCAATATGACCCTGATCCCTGCAAGTATTCCTTTCTCTTTTATCAGGAGTTTGGCTTTACCGTTTGTTTCCGGAGGTATGCAGGCAAGGGATGTGTGATCACCGTCGCCTAAATCCTCAGCAAGGCTTCTTAAGATGAATTCCCTGAGAATTCTATTTTCCATTGTCAGATTCAATACGTATCTGATGAATTAGCAATTCCTGATCAACTTTCTTAAGAAGGAAATAAACACGAAAGTCACCTTTCTCTGTCTTAAGATTGCCAATGGCATACTGGGCATCATTTTTTGCACCCTGATGACGGATGGTAAAATCTTTAGTCTGGTACTCGGCAAAAAAGTCTTTAAGTATGGTTTCAGCTACATTCTTTTTATAGAAATCCTCCTTATCGAGCAGAAGAAGCTCAATTGTAGAGTTCATATACCTGGATAACTCAGCAGCATTACCTGCTTTGATGGCAATTGAAATTCCTCCGGGTATTTTTGCCTGATCCTGCGCCGTGGTAGTAAGACTGATTAAGGATATTAATACTACCGGAATAATATTTACAGATTTCATATCAATTCAGTTTAAATATTGCGGACAAAAAAATCAATGCATTACAAATTTAATACTAATTTGATTACGATGGACCTCTTATGCATAATCAATACTGGTATCAGCTATGTTAAGATGCTATAAAATGCTATTTTTGTATCAGTTGTTTTAGTCACTTCTGAAACAAATTTGAAGTATTTTATATGAAGATCGCCTTATTGCAAACAGGAAAGACTACAGATAAACACATAGCAGAGTTAGTTAATCTTTATTCAAACCGTATAAAAAAGTACTCTGTTTTTGAGATCATTACACTGCCTGATGTAAAGAATACAAAGAACATGCCGATTCAGGAACAAAAGATTAAAGAGGCTACGAGAATTAGTCAGTCGATCAATGAAGATGATTATGTTATATTACTTGATGAGAAAGGGAAAGAGTTAAGGACACTTGAATTTTCAGGAGCTTTGGAGAAGTTATTTTTCCTTCCAAAAAAGCGTATTGTATTTGTTATAGGTGGCCCCTGGGGCTTCGCGGAAGAAGTTTATTACAGGGCCGACTATAAAATGTCACTGTCAAAAATGACTTTTCCTCATCAGCTGGTACGATTATTGTTTCTTGAACAGCTTTACAGGGTATTTACTATTATTAAGGGAGAGCCCTATCATCATCAGTAAGCTATGACTGTTACACTATGAGAGCCAATCGTTATCCGATATTCCTTTCCATCCTGACTGTTGTACTCATAATTCTGGCACTTGTCGCAGAATCAGTTTATTTCAGTGATTTTGAGTATCGCTTCAGAACGAAGATGCTTAACAAGGCACTTATTGCGAAAGAAACAATTATGGAGGATTGCCTCAATGCCATGAAACCTATCCTGGCATGGGAGAATCATCATGGTACGATTTCACAAAATGACCTTTTTACAATAGCAGAAAAGAACAGGATCAGTATCCTTGAATACGTTGACAATAAGCTATTTTATTGGTCGGATAATGAGTTTGATGTACCTAAGGATTTTATTGATTCACTTTATAACAAGCCATTGGTTTTTTTACAGAATGGATGGTTTCTTACCAGAACTATTCAGTCCGGAAATGAAAAAATAATTGGTTTGCTCAGGATACACACTGATTATGGTATTGAGAATAACATTATTAAAAGCGGGTTCGGAAAGGAATTCAGGATACCTGAAAACATTGAACTGGATACCGACAAAGCTGCTTCTGAATTTCACATTTTTGACAAAAAAGGCAATTTCCTCTTTTCGCTCATATTCCCCGCAGTCAAAGGTAATACCTCTTTTATTCTTGTCCCGTTATTTTTATGGGCAGGTGCATTTGTCCTGATCATTCTTCTTACTTTCGAAATCGTTAAATTATTGGTTAGTAAGGGAAAAGGTCAGATTGGAACTGGTTTTGCCCTCATTGTTTTTGCTCTTGTTTATATGTTTATTCTCTTCACTGGGAAACCTCTGTCTATTTTTCAGACTGAACTTTTTTCTCCATACAGGTTCACTTTAAACAAGGTCATACCGTCATTGGGTCACCTGTTAATGCTCGGCATTCTTGCTGCAGCTTTTTCCACAGTTCTTTACCGTCATTTTCCGATTAAGGAGCTAAATGAGAGAAAGAGGATACCAAATTATCTGTTCCTTTCAGTTTTGCTGATGGGTGGAGCGCTTATCTTATGTTTATGTCAGTGGATCTTCAGTCAGCTTATTTCAACCTCAAATATAAACTTTGAAACTTATAAAGTGCTGGAATTGAATATGTTCAGTATTGCAGGATTTACCTCTGTTTTTCTGCTTCTGCTGGTTCCTGTGTTCTATCTGTTTAAAATATTTCAAAGTCTTAAGTTTTTCAGTGCAGGAACAGTCATCTTCTCATTAGTCAGTTCATTTGTCGTTCCGATAATCTTTTTCTTTAACACGCCCGGAACTCTGATCCCTCTGGCAATTTTTTATTTTGTTTTGGTTTTCAGTATCTGGATCTCAACGAAAAGAAATCTGGGTCTTTTTAGCATAACTGTAATTCTTTCTCTTATTTCCGGAGTCTATTTTCTATATTTTATAATCATCCTGTCGGAGGAGAAGACAACTGATAATCTTAAGATTCAGGCAGTCTCTTTTTCAACAGAAAATGACCCTGAAGCTGAACATCTTCTGCTCGATTTAGGCCCTCTAATTGAGAAGGACACTTCTCTTACAAATATGATGAAGGTAGAACATTTCAACAAGGACAATGTCGAAAAAATATCAAATTACCTTGAGGATAATTATTTCACAGGATTCTGGAAGAATTATCATTTCAGCGTTTACCTGTGCCGCAACGATCAGCCTTTGCAAATTGGAGCCGGCAGTGAGAGGTCTCAGAACTGTTTCAGCTTTTTTGATGAACGTATAAAGAGGGATGGTCACTTACTGACCGGCACCAATTTTTATTTTCTTGATAATCAGGGAGGAAGGTCATATTATTTGGGCAGGTACTATTACATATCAGGAAAAAGCAAAATAAATGGATTATTCATTGAACTGTACGGTGATGTAAATGTTTTCCAGCCAGGTTATTCGGAATTGCTTCTTGATAAAAAATACCACGAATATGCAGGGTTGAAGGACTACTCTTTTGCTAAATATATTAATGGTGAGATTGTACTCAGAACCCCTGAATTCCCATTTGATAAAACAGATGCTGAATATGTTGATAAATTTTCGGATTATAGGATTTTCCGGACAGAGGGGTATAAGCATGTACTTTATAAAAACGGTAATACTACTGTAATAATAACCAGACCGAAACTGACTTCGGGAGATATAATCATCTCATTTGCATACCTGTTTGCTTTCATTCTTCTCTTTTCAAACATGATCATTCTGATGATCAGAAAACCGGTTGCGAAGAGTGTGAATATTTTCAATTTCCGTCAGAAGCTGCAGCTCTCGTATATAGTAATATTATTATTCTCATTTATTCTGATTGGTATAGTTGTGGCATATATTACAATCGGGCAATACCAGGCAAAACATTATGAAAATATAAAAGAAAAACTTAATTCTGTCTATCTCGAGCTCGACAGTAAACTTTCGATGGAAAAGTATATTTCACCAGACTGGAAAGGCAGTGGTTACTCATCACTTAATGAGTTGCTGATAAAGCTTTCGAATGTTTTCAATACCGATATCAATCTGTATAATACTAACGGATTCCTTATCGCAACTTCGCGTCAGGAGATTTTTGATCGCGACCTTACCAGTGAGCGAATTAATAATATGGCATTAAATTATCTTGTACATTTTACAAAAAGTGAATATTATCAGAAAGAGAAAATCGGTAAGCTTGAGTATTTATCAGCTTATGTTCCTTTTTTCAACACCGACAATAAAGTTCTGGCATATCTGAATCTGCCCTATTTCAGGATGCAAAGTGTATTGGCAAAGGAGATTTCAAACCTGATTGTTGCCGTCATCAATTTCACACTGCTTCTTATCGTTATTACAATGAGTCTCGCTGTCTTTATCAGCGGTCGCCTGACTTCACCGCTCGCTATGTTAAGCAAGGGAATAGCTACTGTAGGAGTGGGAAAGAAGAGTGAACATCTTACTTATGCAGGAAATGATGAAATCGGAGAGCTGGTCAAACAGTATAACAGGATGGTTGATGAGATCGAGGATAGCACTTACAAGCTGGCCAACTCCGAAAGGGAATATGCATGGAGAGAGATGGCAAAACAGATTGCTCATGAGATAAAGAATCCGCTTACTCCAATGAAACTAAATGTTCAGCAATTGTATAAATCATGGAATGATAAAGTTCCGGGGTTTGAAATGATGTTGGGACGGTTTACTAAAAACCAGATAGAATATATTGATAACCTCTCGTCGATTGCCTCTGCCTTTTCAGCTTTTGCGAAGATGCCGGAAACAAATCCGGTGGAAGTTAACATCCTCGAACAGATCAGGATAACTCTGGAACTCTTTAAAAATACTGAAAATGTTGGCTTCCGGGTGCATTGGCCCCATGAAAGTAAAATTGTCATATTTGCTGATAAAGAACAACTTAACGGAGTCTTCTCAAATCTTATCAAGAACGGGATACAATCTATTCCATCGGGTAGGGAAGGGCTCATAACTTTAAAATTCGAGGTAAAAAACGATAAAGTTGTTGTTTCGGTTTCAGATAATGGAACAGGTATCCCGGGAAATTTGCAGAAGAATCTTTTCACACCAAATTTTACTACAAAATCGTCAGGGATGGGACTTGGGTTATCAATTGCAAAGAAATATATTGAAAGTGCAAACGGCAGGATCTGGTTTGAATCAGAGGTTGATAAAGGCTCTGTTTTCTACTTTGAATTGCCGGTTATGTATACAGTTGAAAAACCTGGTGCCTAGGTATCTGGAGTGCCTAAAGTGCCTGGAGTTAAATGTATTCCGAATAATTTTTAACTCTAGTCAATCCAAACTTCGTTTTTAGTTCACTTTAAATAAATATTAGTAAAAATATTCAGGATAATAGTTATATTAGCAGTTCTGATATACAAATGATGACCGGCAATTTTTTGTGCCATAGCAAGAGGCTTATTCTTAGTTTGCTGATACTTGGGTTTAGCAGTACTATGGTATTATCTCAGAAAAGCCTGTCAGGGAATCTTAATCAACCAGCAGCGCATGTAATTAGTATCCCGGCAAGTGACAGAATCACAGTTGATGATGCAACTAACTTCGCTATTAACGATACAATTTTATTAATGCAGATGCAGGGAGTGGAAATATTAACAGGTGCTCTTGATTATGGAAATATAAACGGATTTCTTGGACAGCCAGGAATGCACGAGTTTATGATAATTCAATCAGTAAACTATCTTACACAGGAAATAGTATTCCGTAATAACCTTCTTAAAACTTACGATACTCGAGGCAATATTCAGATAGTGAGGGTTGCATATTACAACAGTGTGGTTGTGACCGGGACACTTACCTGTAATCCCTGGAACAGCACCACAAAAACCGGTGGCGTTCTGGCTTTGATTGTCGGCAGGTCACTTAAACTTAATGCGGATATTGATGTATCATCCAAAGGGTTTATTGGAGGTAATGATATAGCCGGAGAAGGAAGATGTCAGTTGGCGGCACCACTAACTTCAAATAAAACCTATCCTCTAAGCTTCCTAAATGCGGGATTTAAAGGGGAAGGAATAGCAATCCATGATTTTTCAGGTATCCTTCTTACACCTAATAATGTTAAGGGCAACGGTCCTAATTTTACTGGTGGTGGTGGGGGAAATGGACGTTTTGCGGGTGGCGGTGGCGGATCAAATAGGGGCGCTGGAGGGACAGGAGGATACGAGTCCAATACATGTACTGCACCACAAGCCGGTGGACTCGGCGGAATAAAATCAGAATCACCTTCATTCCCATCATTGGTTGACAGGATTTATCTTGGAGGTGGAGGTGGAGCTTCTACATCACTTACTGGCCTCTCTCAGCCAGGAGGAAATGGTGGAGGTATTGTAATAATTGTAACAGATACAATCATTGGTAATTCACATAAAATAATTTCAAATGGTAGCAATGGTGGTACCGCTGTCGCTAATGGTGGATCAGGCGGAGGAGGGGCAGGCGGATCAGTTGCACTCTCAGTAACCAGCTATGGATCAACTCCTTTGACAATCTCGGTTTCAGGAGGAAATGGTGGAGATAATCCAGATATTTTTGGAGAAGGTGGTGGTGGCGGCGGCGGACTTTTTTATTATTTAACTCCTCCTTCGGCCAACGTTCAGATTTTCAAGGATGGTGGAACACAGGGGAATTTCTCTAATCCTCCGGTTAATCCTGGATTTCCGGGTGATCCTGGTGATACAAAGCCAGTCTTTAAAGCGATACTGAACGGTTTTTTATTTAACTCAATTCGTTCTTCTGTTACCGGTAATCAGACAGATTCTATCTGCTCAAATATAAAACCTCCAAAGATAACTGGGACCATTCCCGTTGGGGGGACTCCTTCCTATACTTATCTCTGGGAGAAAAGTATTGATCAGGTTACATGGACTCTTCTTCCAAACGATCCTGATCCGGTTAACTTCACACCAGCAGCACCTGAGCCAGTAACAGTATGGTATAGAAGAACCATCACTGACCAGTCTTCACCGACTCCTCTGGTTGATGTCAGCAAACCTGTCAAAATTATTGTGCAACCTGCAATTACCGCGAACAACATCGGAAAAGACACAACTATTTGCCAAGGTCAGAATCCTCTTCCTATCGGATCAGTTCCGCTTAATTCAACACCATCAAATGGCAATGGAATCTACAGGTATAAATGGCTTCAGAATCTTTCTAACAGCAGCTGGGACACTCTACAGGTGGCTGCAGGATCAATAATTAATAACAAAGGGTACGACCCTCCCTCTCTTACTCAAACAACATATTACAAACGATTTGTTCAATCCGGCCGTTGTATTGATTTTAGTCCTTCAGTGAAAATCACAGTCCTTAATTCAATTACCGGCAATATTATAACAAGGTCAGATTCAGTGATTTGTCAAGGCTTCACTTTCGTAAACCTTGGTGCCACCGCACCGGGGCAAGGACAAACAGGTAATTATCTTTATCAATGGCAGGACAGTATTACATCATCTGTATGGAAACCAGCCATTGGATCCAATACTGGAACTACATATTTACCGGATACATCTACTTTCTCAGTTGCTGTCCAAAACAGGTTTTACAGAAGAATTGTTTTCTCAGGACCTGACAGCGTTTGCAAAAGTAAAAGTTTACCAATCCGTTTAACCAGATATCCTAAAATAATAAATAATCTAATAACTGCTAATCTATCAGATTTGACTATTTGCTCGGGCAATACACCTCTTGCTCTTCCAGGTACAAATCCTGTAAATGGTGCAGGTTCAGGATCTTATTCGTTTATCTGGCAACAGAGTGCTAATGGCATATCATTTAATGCTGCTGATGGGATAAATAACTCAATAACAGGCAATTATCAGCCTCCGGTTCTTACTGACACCACCTGGTACCGGAGAATTGTTAATTCCGGTGTTTATAAAACAGCGGTAGTATGTACTAATACGAGCCCATCGATTAGGATTAATGTTCATAAACCGATCTTAAACAATGACATAACTGTTCCGGGTGGTGGCGTTACGGAAACTAAATGTTATAACCAGCAACCAGGTTCTATTCTGGGCACAGTTGCCACAGGAGGAACAGGTATTCCGGGAAGTTATATTTACCAATGGAAGTTTTCCCCCGATAATTCTATTTTTACCGATGTTTCTACCGGGGGTACCGGAATTAATTATCAACCACCGCAACTGATAGCAACGACCTATTATAAGCGGGAAGTCACTTCCGGCGCATGTATTGTAACCAGCAATCCGGTAACAGAGACAATCCTTCCATTAATAACAAACAATACCATATCAGGTAATGCAAAAGTTTGCTATAGCCTTATACCTGATGTCATTACCGGGGCAACTCTTTCAGGAGGTTCGGGTGTCTACAAATATTTCTGGTCGCAGAGCATGGATGGCGGAGCTAATTGGGTTGCTGCAGCAGGAACAAATAACTCATCAACCTATCAACCCCCGGCATTATTTACTGCTGTAAAATACGAACGAACAGTAACATCAGGTTTAAATGATTGTTGCACAAGTACCTCGAATATTTTTGATATTGGGATTGATCCCTTGCCGGTAAGCCCGATTTTTGCGGGTCCCGATACCACTATCTATTCGATTGAAAAAATGTATCATATGAAAGCCATCGATCCTGGTTTAGTAGGTGAAACAGGAACCTGGGCTCCTCTTAATAACGGGACAAGTTCTATAGAGGATACAACGAGTTATAACACAATAGTCAGGAATCTGTCATCCGGGAAAAATTCATTCCTGTGGACAGTTCACAAAGGTCCCTGTAAGCTAACTGATTCGGTAAATATCGAATTATTGCAAAATTTTGTACCCCAGGGATTTTCTCCAAACGGTGATGCCTGGAATAATACATTTGTTATTGAAGGATTGAATCTGGATGATAATTATGTTGATCTGAGTATTGTTAACGGAGCCGGTACAGAAGTATTTAAAACTTCTAATCGTAACAATCAGAAATGGACAGATTGGGATGGTAAGAATTCAAAAGGAATTGATCTTCCGGAGGGGACATATTATTACCTTCTAAAAGTTACTTCAAATAATTCAAAGGGTACCATTGGACAGGTTTACAAAAAGAGCGGATTTATCGTTCTTAAAAGATACTGATGTCAGGAATTTTAATACGGTTTTATGGTGATCTTATACTAATGAATAAGATAAAGTTAATATTCTCTTTTTTCTTTTTATCGGTATTCACAAGTGTTCCCGGACAGGCAATTCCTGATTCTACCGGGATCAGCCTTGGATATCCGGTTTATAGCCAATACCTTCAGAATGGCCTGTTGATCAATCCGGCTTATGCCGGTTCAAGAGGTGCCTTAAGCGCATTTTTGTCGTACAGGATCCAATGGATGGGTATACCGGATGCTCCTGTTTTTCAGTCGGTTTCACTAAATGCACCTATGAAAAACGACAAAGTGGGTCTGGGTATTATGGCGCAGTTCATGCAATTTGGATTTACTAAATCGCAGAGTATTTATGCCAGTTATTCTTATCGTATAAGCCTTGAAACGGGCAAGCTTTCATTTGGACTCAAAGCAGGATTCGACCGGTCAAACACAGATTACTCGGGGTTACTTACAACTACAAAGAATGATCCGGTATTTTCTACAAACAACAAACCTTATTTTCTTCCCAACTTTGGAGCAGGGATCTACTACTACAGCGATAGACTATTTGCAGGAGTTGCTATTCCTGCTTTCCTGAACTATAAGAAAAATACTTCAACAAGTTCTGTTGAGGCACATCATAGTATTAATAATTATGATATTATCTTTTCTGCAGGAGGTTTAATTACATTTTCGCAGGCGTTCAAGTTTAAGCCCTCGGTATTGATTGATTATTCTCTGGAAAGAACAAAAAGACTCACGCAGCTTGATATAAACTGTAATTTTATTTTAGGAGATCTCGTTTGGTTGGGCGGCTCATGGAGGACCTCAGAACAAGTTGCTGTGGGGATTCTTCAGGTTCAGATTAATCCGCAGCTTATGATCGGTTTCTCCTATGATTATCCGGCAGGAAGGATGAGCTCTTATTCAAAAGGATCCACTGAATTTATTTTGCGATACGAATTCGGATATAAAGTAAGCGCAGCTAATCCAAGGTACTTTTAATAATGGGTAAGAGGTTTTTAAATATCATAACAATAGTTCTACTGTCAGTATTCGTTTCAATACAAACAAAGGCACAGCAACCTGCTGTTTATGAGGTTAAAAGGATGTCATTTAATAAAAATGGTTTTAACAATATATCTCCTGTTATTGTCAAAGATGGAATATTCTTCTGTTCCGACAGGCGATTCAGCGGAATTGAGGACCGTACTTCTTTTGATGGCCGCCGTCTTTATAATATATATCTGGTAGAAAAAAAAGACACTTCTTCATTCGGTAAACCAAAGGCATTAAAGAGTGAACGGAGTAATAAATTCAATAACGGTCCATTATGTTTTGCACCTGATGGCAAAACAGTTTATTTTACAAGTGAAGTTGAAACAGGCAAAATGGCAGGCGATAAAAATTTCAAAAACCACAGCGGAATATTTATTGCTGAACTTAAAGGCACAGATCTGATATCTCTCCATCCATTTAAATATAATGATCCGAACTTTGATATTGGTCAACCATCGATTAGTAAAGACGGAAGATACATTTTTTTTGCATCGGATATGCCGGGAGGCAATGGAGGATCTGATCTGTACTACTGTGAATTAGTTAAAGGTGAATGGTCTGCTCCAGTTAATCTTGGGTCTAAAGTAAATTCCTCCGGAGCTGAAAACTATCCTTATATGCATCTATCGGGTAAATTATATTTTACTTCTGACAGACCAGGTGGTATTGGCAAACTTGATGTTTATTATACCTCATTAAGTAATGGTTCATGGGAGGACCCTGTTCTTTTGCCCGAACCTATCAATTCCACATCAGATGATTTTGCTTTTGTTGCAGAGGATGATCTTCAGAAAGGTTATTTTTCTTCAAATCGACATAAGGAAGATGATATCTATGAATTCATTTCGACAATCATAAGAAAAGCATCATGCGACACATTAACTGAGAATAATTACTGTTACCGGTTCTTTGAAGAGAATGCCATAAAATATGATACAATGCCTTTCCGCTATGAATGGAAATTCGGCGATGGAACCAGTGCAACCGGAGCTGCTGTTGAGCATTGTTTTAATGGTCCCGGAACATATGCTGTTCAGCTTGATGTGGTGAACCTTATTACCAAAAAGGTTACATATAATGAAAAATCTGAAACCATTGTTGTAACAGAAGCTGAACAACCCTATATTTCAGCACCTGACAGGATAGGCACAAATCAAAAGATAACTTTGAGTGCGGACAGCACAAATCTTCCAGGTTGGAAAATATCACAGTACTATTGGAACTTTGGGGACGAAACAATCGCAGTGGGGAAGGAGGTTCCCAAGAGTTACCTTAAACCCGGGACATACAATATTCAGCTTATTATATCAGATGAGCCGCAACCTGGAGGCAATGTCAGAGAGGCATGTATTTCAAAAAATATTATTGTATTCCCTAAGCCTTGATACTGAAAATGACTAATTTTGGCGTTAATGAAATTGAAAAAAACAATATATAAAACTCTCCTTCTCGTTTTTTTACTTGGATTTCCGATGTTTTTCAGATTATCAGGGCAACCTGTTCCCGGGAAAGATGAAAATATCCCATTCCTGGTTACATTTGGGAAAGATGGTAAAACATCATGGGGTGACGATGATTTTTACCAGATATTTTTCTTCAGCATTCTGAAGGATTATACTCAACCGGTTTATATAAGAGTTTTTGACCCTGATTGCGGAGGTGAAAATGATGAAATACAGGGCGAATTCAATACTAAAACCAGATTCTCTGTCTATGGAGGCAAAGGAGTTGATCCTGAAAAAAATGAAGAATCAAGGGGCCTGTTGAAAGGATTAAATTACAAATCGGGTAACTTGTTGGCATCCAAGGTTTTTGGTAACGAAGCGAAGTATGATAATAAATATTACACATTCGGACCGTTTAATCCTTCCGAAGGAGATTTTAATACAAAATGGAACAGCTATATGTTTAAAATTGTATGTGAAGGGATAAGCGGGGATGATGGAAATCTTTACAGGTACTTTTTAAGCAGTGATCCTAACAACAATATTCCGATAGAGGGAGCAAATGCATTTACCTATGCATATCATTTCAGGATGTGGAATGATTTCAAGAGTGTTTCACACATATATCCTTATATTGATACCGGCATTGTATACATCAGGCAAAGTAATTTTGACTGGGATAATGATGGTAATATTTTAGTGGTTTCAAGATATAAACAGGGTATCTCGGTCCCGATATCAAATGAGGATGACTGGATCAAATCCAATATCCCGATTGAACCTCCGGAAGTAGGTGCTTCACTTGACTTTCAGTTTCATAAAAGACAGGGCGAGCTGGTTAAAAATAATAATGTGGTAGTTACACTTGAAAACCAACGAGGAGATGCAGTAAAGTTCTTTAGTTCACCGATCGGAGGGGTGCCGATATATCAGCCCAAATTAGGTTACGAGAAAGTGAAGCCCAAAAAATAAGTAAAGCCTGAAATGAGATTTAATATCAATTTTAAAATATTAATCAGTACCATCGGGTTCTTATTTTTATATTCATCATTATCAAGCGGTCAGACTTACAGTTTCATAAATTATGGAACTGAGAAAAGTATCCCCAGTGGTTATGTTTATACTGTTATACAATCAAATGATGGGTTTTTATGGGTTGGAACCGGTAACGGCCTGACCCGGTTTGATGGTTATAATTTTTTTCCGGTACAGTATCCTGATTCCTCAGCCGGGCGATTCACTACAAAAAGTCTGAAAGATAAACAGGGAACTCTCTGGTTCGGTTGCAGTGATGGCGCTGTTCTGTACGAGAAGGATAATATATTGATAAAGATTCCTCTTTCAAACACAAAAAGCATCAGTGAGTTAATTGAAGGTCCTGATGGTCTGATTTATGTGATTCCACAAGGCAAGGCTGTCTTTTCAATAAATCCATTGAAACCGGAAGATGTGCATCAGTACTCTATCGCCGTTGAACCGGCAATGTTTTCTGCTGCTTTTACCAAATCAGGGAACCTGCTTATTGGCACCCAGGAGAATCT
>JADGPU010000171.1 GCA_017882305.1 Bacteroidales bacterium
TTGAATTATCGCTTGAAACGGTTCTAAAAGATCCTTCAATCAAAGAGGCTCTGGAGAAAATCGAGGAAATCAATTCAGATTCATTAAAAATTAGTCAGAAGGCCCACATGAGGTCACAAAGCTTTCTTATCACCAATCCGGAAAAACTTGATGCACAGCAAAAATCAATTCTAAACTCGTATTCAATCTTAGATGTATTATCAGTCCGGTTTCATGGAAAATATATGAAAACTGTTATCTGGTTATTTGTGATCGGATTATTTTTAGTAATGTCCTTTTCGATCTACACCAATCTATGGTTGAACAAGATTGTCTTAGCAATTGCGATGCTTCTTATTGTTTTAGCAGGTATTATTTATTTTTATTCAAGGATAACAAAAGATCACACAAAATATTTATATAACAGAACATTGGCAGAAGCTTTGAGAATTCAGTTTTACTGGAACATTGCCGGTATAAATCACAATGTTTCTGATTACATTTTAAGAATACACAGAAAAGAGTTTACCTGGATTGAGTATATTCTTTCATCAATTTATGGCATAACTTATAATTGTGGACCTATAACTTCTAAAGCGATTAATGATCTGACTACAAATTGGGTGAAAAATCAGGCAGATTTTTTTGAATCATCAATAAGGAGAATGACTCAAAAACTGGCTCAATATCATTTGATTTCAAACATATCTTTCGTTATTGCTTTTGTGCTTCTTCTTTCCATTTTCTTTTTAGAAAACTTCTATGTAATGAACAATTACATGAATTATCTTCAGGTTATCATAGGAACGTTGTTAAGTATTTTTGCCCTGATCAGAGCTTTTATTCAAATTAAAGGTTATGACCAGTTACTTAATCAATATGATCTGATGAATGTTCTCTATCAGAAAGCCGAAGCAAAAGTTAACCAGGTAAGTTCACACCTTCAGGAGACAGATGAGCAACATGCTTATCTTAAAGAGTTGTTTTTTATTATTGGTCAGGAAGCCCTGATTGAGAATGGTAACTGGTACCTGATCCTGAAGGAGAAAGAACCCGGGATTGAGGGTATCTGATAGTTACTTTAAATGAGTCTGGAGGATAATAAATCAGTCTACATGGTTTTTTTCCTTATAATAAATATCCAATAATGCTCTATTCCTTTTATAATTGATCCTGCGGATTTTAATCTTCGAAATTTCTTTTCCGGTTCTTAGGGAGACATCCTTTATAAGCTTCTCTTTTTTCTCCGGTTTGAGGAATTCCAGCTTATCATAAATAATTTCATGTGTTTCAATCTTGTATTTTAGTACAAACTCCTCCAGCAAATAAGCGGTAAGAACAATTATTATGTTGATAATCAAAACCCCTAACAAAGGGAACTTAAGCAATTTTAATGAATTGATAACTGAAATCCCGAAGGTTGTAAAGGTATATGCCATGTCCTTTTCGGTGAAATTCCTGGTTCTTAGCCTAAGTAGCCCGAAAACGGCAAATAAGCCAAATCCCATTCCCATTTCTATATAAACTGATCTCAGTATGGAGACTATAAAGAAGGCAATTATACCCATTAAGAAAAAGCTGAATAAGAACTTCTCCTTCCCTGAGTATCTGAAATAAATACCACGTATCAGAATGACCAGAAAAACAATGGTGATAGCAAACCGCCACATGATACCAACAAAGGCCTGGTTAGTCAAATCATAAAAAGTATCTGTCATTATTTCAATTTTTTAGCGTTAAAAATTCTTACAAGAATTCAATAAATTGTACAGAAGCATATCTTTTTTCCCTCCCAGCTGAATAAAGAATTCATCGAGATAGCCGGTCAGATCTTTTTTTACCTGATTACTCATATAAGGAAATTCATTGATTATTCTGTAAAACTCTTCCTTCTTATTTTCAAATATCTTCAGATCTTCCTGATACACTTCTTTGCTCCGGCAAATACCAAAAAAAACCCTTTCCCGTATAGTTTGGGTGCCAATTGCTTCAGAAGGAAGTGCATAAGATGCATTCACAAGCCCGGTCCAGTCAAAATCATATGGAACAGCTATTCCAAGCCCAACGGGGTCAAAAGCCAGTGATTTTAATACCAGAACATTATGTGGGCCTGGTACGGACCAGTCAAAATTCCCTATCATATAATTGAAAATGGAAAGCCTGTCCATTACCTTCGGAACGATATTTTTCTGGTTCAGTGTACGTGATTTTACCTGGAGGCAATTTGTCCTGGCAGCTAACATTTCTACCGGCTCAATGAAAAATCCATATTGCCTGATTGGCTTTCTTTTCTTTTGTGTATCGATATAGTTAACGCTTAGCAATCTTACCCTGAAGCTTGTATCGGTGAGGACATTAAATAGTTTATATGCCAGGTACTCTCTCAGGACGTAATCTTCATTTTCTTTTCCGGATTTACATTCCGGAACCATCTTTAATTTAGATATCTTATCCAGATCGGTATAACCGAAACCTGCTTTTTTTAAGTTCAGTTCAATTGGTGGATAAATGCAGTTTAGATTTCGCCATATACCGCGTGTTCTCAAATTAATATCTTTGCTTATGGAATCTGTTTTACTTAAATGAAAGGTTATATTAGCCTTTAAATAATCCTCTTTTGGTTTGGTCCTGAAATAGGTTGAGAGATCAAACCGCAGAGTTATCTCAATAATCTTATCATCCTCAAAAAGTCTGAAGCTTTTTTTTGAGGAATCGGAAATCGCAGTTTGAGCCAGCAGGCAATTATTCCTGCTGATGAGCAGCGAAAAAAGAAAAGCAACAATAGCTACCTGAAAAAAAATCTTTTTTTTCATATTATTTCAAAATATGAGTTAAAGTACGACTACTATCTGATTTCCTTTATATTGTAACTAGTAAATTTAATAAATAAATTTGAATTCATAGTTTCATTGGAAATAAAATTGCTTTTAATATAACTATGGTTTAATTTTGATAAAGAAGTAATTACAAATCTCGGGGTCGTTTAGAAAAATACTTTTATACGATGTCAAGCATTATTTCGGGCTACTCATACGACATCTTTATCAGCTACCGCCAGAAAGACAACAAAGGCGACAGGTGGGTCAGTGAATTCGTTGAGGCTCTTAAGACAGAACTCGAATCTACCTTTAAAGAGGAAGTCAGTGTTTATTTTGATGTCAACCCTCATGATGGACTGTTAGAGACTCACGATGTCGATGCTTCCTTGAAACAGAAACTAAGGTGCCTGGTTTTTATACCTGTTATTTCACGTACATATTGCGATCCTAAATCATTTGCCTGGGAGCATGAGTTTAAAGCATTTATTGAAGTAGCTTCCCAGGATCGATTCGGACTGAAAATAAATTTGCCCAACGGAAATGTGGCAAGCAGGGTGCTTCCTGTACGCATTCACGAACTTAATATTACTGATATTAAACTGTGCGAATCACTTCTCGGAGGAGTTCTCCGGGGAGTTGATTTTGTCTATAAATCACCAGGGGTTAACCGGCCTTTGCGCACCAATGAAGATCACCCGAATGAAAATCTGAATAAAACTTATTATCGCGATCAGATAAACAAAATTGCCAACGCTATAGCTGAAATAGTACAAAGTCTTAGATCTTTAGATTCTGAACCACCTGAAAAAACTTTAGAAACACAAAAGTACTATGTCAAAGAAAGCATTAGAATAAAAAAACATATTAAGAATAAACTATTCCATAAAAATACAATAAAAGGAATCCTGATAATATTACCTGTCATTCTCTGCCTCTCAGGTATCTTCTTATTCCTCAGAGCTCTTCACTTGAAAAATACTGAGAAGACAATTGCAATTATTCCTTTTACAATTCCGCCAAATGATTCTGAGCTGGGGAACCTTGCTCTTGGCTCGATGGATGCTATAATTACCAAGTTACAGGAAATAAAGAGTTTGACAGTCAGATGCAGATTATCGTCTCTTCAGTATCTCGATACAAAAAAACCTCTTAATGAACTCAGGAAGGAACTTAAAACCAATTATTTAGTTGAAATAAGTGTCAGCAGAATAGGAAAATACTTAAAGATGTGGATTGGATTGACTAAAACAAAAAATGACAAGGAATTATGGGCCAGTCAATATGAGATGAATGAGGAGCAATTAATGCCTCTTTTTACTAAAATAGTGCAAACTATTGCCGGAAATCTCGATATAAAGTTCTCCGGTGAAGAGGTAATTAATATTGAAAAAGATCTGACTAAAAATCCTGATGCTTATCTGAATTACCTTTCAGCAAGTGCAAGGCTTTACTCCGCAATGGGAAATAAA
>JADGPU010000172.1 GCA_017882305.1 Bacteroidales bacterium
AGGTTTTGAATCCCCACGAGCGCATTGGCTTCGCCGAGCTCTCCGCCAAGTGGCGGATCGGTTCTCCGTTGTTTGCTGCGAAGAGCTTCAATTTGGAATTAACCAATTTCCTTTTTTGCAATTTCCAGATCTATCTCCTTTTCCCATTTTGCAATCACAACCGTTGCAACGCTATTGCCAATAAGATTTGTGATGGCACGGGCTTCACTCATAAAGCGGTCAATACCAAGAATTAATGCGATGGATGCAACAGGGATATTTCCAATAGTTGGCAGAAGCGCAGCAAGAGTGATAAAACCACTTCCGGTTACTCCGGCAGCACCTTTTGATACAAGCAACAATATCAGAAGCATGGTTATCTGATGTGAAAGCGTAAGTGGTGTATTGGTAGCCTGGGCAAGGAAAACAGCTGCCATCGTCATGTATATTGATGTACCATCGAGGTTAAAGGAATAACCGGTAGGGACAACAAGCCCAACCACTGACTCTGAGCATCCTCCCTTTTGCAGTTTTGTCATCAGGCTAGGCAGTGCGGCTTCAGATGATGATGTACCTAAAACAATCAGAATTTCTTCTTTAATAAACCCAAGTAATCGAAAAAGATTAAATCCAAAATACTTCAGAACACCACCTAAAACAATTACTATGAAGAGAATACATGTGATATAAAAAGACAACATAAGTTGTCCCAGTGAAGCCAGGGAACCAACACCATACCTTCCAATTGTGAAAGCCATTGCGCCAAATGCACCTACAGGCGCAACTTTCATAATGATATTAATTACTGCAAACAAACCTGCTTCAACAGATTTAATTCCTGTGAGAACCGGTTTTGCCTTTTCTCCAATTTTTGAGAGAGCAATTCCGAACAAGACAGAAAAAAACAGGATTTGCAGTAAATCTCCGTTGGAAAGGGCACTGATGATATTATCAGGAATGATATGTAAAATAAAATCTACAGCATTGGTAGCCTTGGCCTGAGTCACGTAAGCGGTCACAGATTTGGTATCGAGTGTTGATGGATCTACATTCATTCCAACACCAGGTTTCAGAATATTGATGACAATCAGGCCAATAATGAGTGCGAGAGTTGTAATTACTTCAAAATAAATTATTGCTTTAATACCCACCCTGCCGACTTTTTTTACATCCTGCATTCCGGCTATTCCGTTTACAATTGTGCAGAAAATAACCGGTGCAATCATCATTTTCACCAGTCTGATGAAACCATCGCCAAGCGGCTTTAACCCGGTTGCGAATTCGGGGAAGAAAAATCCAATGATTATCCCCAGTAATATCGCCAGGATAACCTGCGCATATAAGCTTTTGTGAAATTTAACCATATTCTAATGTATCAGGCAGAGGGCACAACATTTCCTTTTATAGAGAAGAAAAATATTTTTGCCTCATTTGTCTGGTAAAACTCACTAATTGACATAAAGTTTCAGGTGGATTTAAATTTTTAATATACAGATATATAAATAGTTAGAAAATCATGCGACAACGACAAATGTATAAGTTGCTTGTTTCTTTCATTTTCGCACTTATTCTGCAGGATCTTTATATTTTTCAATCATTTTCCTAAAATCAGGATCTTTAGTTAAATCTTTATACATGGGATGATATTTTACTTGTATCCAACCATAACCTCTTTTTATAGCACTCTCAATCCATTCAATCGCTAAATGTTTTTCGCCAATGGCCAAGTATATTTCAGCTATATCAAGTGCTCTATCACTTACAATTATATCAGGATTTTTGGGTAGATTGGCTTTCTTCAAATAATATAAGGCTGAATCAACAATGCCGAGCATTCCATAATGGTATGCGATCCAAGTAATCGCCTCTGGATCAAATTCTGAATTTTTCCTGGCTAATTTAATCGCAATTTTGTATGTTTCATTAGCTCTTTTTTTATCATCCGACCAATAATAGGCATCGGCCAACCATCCTTGAACAAGATAATCCTCTGGATTTGTTTCAAGAACTTGCTTATAATAATATATTGCTTTATCAAAATTACCTTCATAGAAGCAGGTAGTGCCTAAATTTGAAATGACTTCAGCATTATTTGGATTTATTTGAAGAATTTGTTCAAATGTCTGAATGGCATCAGCAAGTCTTTGGAGCTGCCAGTAACAGCCAGCCAAACCATTTAATAAAATCTGGTTTGCAGGGGCAATCTGTAATCCTAACTTAATTTGAGAAATTGCCTCTTTGTATTGTCCTTTATAATAATATGACAATCCAAGATAAGAATAACACCTCCAATAATCTGGCTTTAAGGCAATAGCATTTTTAAAATAAACTTCTGCTCTGTCAAATTTACCCTGATTTTGATATAATCTCCCAATCTGAATATTTGCTTGCTCACTTTGGGGATCTAGTTCAATCGCTCTTTGAAAAGCTTTTAAGGCAACATCAAATTCACCTTTCCCTGCATAAATAATGCCCAGAGAAATATAAACAAATGCATCTTTATCGCTTAAACTAATTGCCTTTTCACTATTTAGCAAAGCGGTATTCGCCCAATTTAATTCTTTTGTTACATTATACTTACTCCAATAAGTTTCTGCCAATCCTGAATATGCTAATGCAAACAATGTATCTTTTTCAACTGCTCTAGTGAATAGCTCAATAGCAGAATTTAATTCATCAATAGACTGATAATTTCGTAAAATACCTCTTCCACGGAGGTAAAATTCGTTGGCCTCAGCAGAAATTGGTCCACCAGCAATAATTAGCTTTTGATTCTGAGATTCCATCTGTATTCCAAGCATTTTGACCATCATGGAGATAATTTCATCTTGCAAAATCAAGTTTTTATCCTTATGATAATCAAGCTTTTCGGACTGTAAAAGTCGTTGTTTTTTTGTATCAATTAAATTTAGAATTACACGAGTTATGTCTTTATCCATCTGAATACTCCCAGAGATTATCATTGAAGCTCCCAATCGCTTTCTAGCATCAGAAGCGGAAATGTTCTCGGTAATTTCACTTGTGGGTATTACTGAAAAAGATTGCTGTGAATTGCCAACTTTTGTAAGCATATTTACTAGAGACTCAACCAGTCCGTTTGCAAAATCGGTTACTTCAGAAGCATCTCCAATAATCTTCAATGGTAAAACAGCTATAGTATTTCTAGTTCTTCCACTAAGTGGAGACGAATCATTTTTGAATATATTAGAATAGCCAATTATCGCAGCAACTATTAATATCGCAATAATTAATATTCCTGCTAGGAACTTAAACTTATTTAGTTGAACAGTTTCCCATATTCCTTTCCCACTCTCTTCCTTATAAACTTCCTCGAATGGCTTTTTTTGCTGAACTTTTTCTTTCACATCTGTGATTGGTTCTCTCTTCAGTCCTTCAATAATCTCTTTAATCGCAAGAGCTACCTTGTTAACCTGGATTCTGTATTTAGAATTGTTTAAGTTTTTCTTTTCATTATCTTCAGAGGTAAGTGGTTTGTTTACTCCGGGTTCCCTGTAAATAAATTCTATTCCTCTTATGAATCCACCTAATTCATTTTCAATTAGTTTTTTATCATCACTATTAAGATTGTGAATCTGGACAGGAAGTATTCGATTTGCAACATTTCCTCCCGGCAGTTTCACCTTCAAACCATATTGATCATTCGAAGTTTGTTCAATAAATGCTTTGAACTCATGTTCCCATGCAAATGATTTTGGATCGCAATATGTACGGGAGATGATCGGAATGAATACCAGACACTTCAGTTTCTCTTTTAATGAAGCATCCACATCATGTGTCTCTAATAAACCATCATGTGGATTAATATCAAAATAAACACTGATTTCTTCTTTGAATGTCGATTCGAGTTCAGTCTTCAGAGCTTCCACAAACTCACTGACCCATCTGTCGCCTTTGTTGTCTTTCTGGCGGTAGCTGATGAAAATGTCGTATTCGTAGCCCGGAATTATGCTTGACATAGTGTAAAGATAATACTAAACTGATAATCAGAGTTCTATTTAATTCATTATCAAAATGAAACCTTCAAATCTATTAATTACACCTTTACCTGGATGAAGATTTTGATTTTAGGACATTATTTTCAATTGGTGGTAAAGATTTCAAATAATAATAAATTGAAGCTAAATCTGCAGTATCCATTTTCGCATACATTGTCCATGGCATCAATGTGTTAAGATCT
>JADGPU010000096.1 GCA_017882305.1 Bacteroidales bacterium
GTATCACTACCGTGCTCATACGACCTACCCCCCGGCATCGGACGAGCAGCCCTGTTCGCCGGTATACATGGTCTTTCAACCCATAAGGTGTACGGCTCCTGACGTTACCACCAGGACCGGTAAGCTCTTACCTCACCTTTTCACCCTTACTCCTTCGACTACGCTCAGGAGCGGTTATTTTCTGTTACACTACTATACCCTCACGGATATCTTCCCGTTAGGAAGTATGGTGCTCTGCGTTGCCCGGACTTTCCTACACACCCTGGTGCATCGATGGAACAGCCTGCTGCCTTGCAAAGGTAATAAATTGCTGCTGATTTGGGTATACACTATGTAATAATGGCTATTTTTGTGACCCTTTGTGGACCTTCGTGAAAACCTAAGTGTCCCTTTGTGGTAAAAAAATCAATTAACCACAAAGGATCACAAAGGAAAACACAAAGTAACACAAAGGATATAATACAAAGAACAAATTGCAGTGTTAAAAGCTTTAGATCAGACAACAAGGTAAAAGTTAAAAAGACTTATGAGAGATATTGACATTAATGACTACGATTATGATCTGCCATCAGATCGCATTGCTCAGTATCCTGTTAATGAAAGAGATAGATCTCAAATCCTTATTTATAGAGAAGGCAAAATAGTAAAAGACACCTTTAAAAACATCGATGAGTATCTCCCATCCGATTCGCTCCTTGTATTTAATAATACACGCGTTATACGGGCCCGCATTCTTTTTCAAAAAGATACCGGGGCAGTTGTTGAAATTCTCTGCCTCGAACCTCTTTCACCCTTTGATTATTCGTTATCTTTTAGTTCAAAAGAATCTGTTGAATGGAAATGTATCATAGGAAATCTCAAAAAATGGAAAGGTGGTGCATTAAGTACCCCTTTTAAGTATAATGGGAATCAATATAATCTATTCGCGGAAAGGCTGCAATCAGATGGCGAGGAATGGTGCGTAAGATTTAGCTGGAACTGTTTTGAGATAAGTTTTGGTGAAGTTCTTGAAACAACGGGGCACATTCCTCTACCACCATACATCAACAGGGAGGATGACCAACAAGATATTGAAAGATACCAGACTGTATATTCAAGGATTAAAGGATCCGTAGCGGCGCCAACAGCCGGTTTACATTTTACAGATTATGTTATTGAAAAGATAAAAGCCAGAGGAATAAAAACAGTTGAATTGACTCTGCATGTAGGTGCAGGTACATTTCAACCGGTAAAAGCCAAAAATATTTTCGAACATGAAATGCACTGTGAGCATTTTTCAATAGACACAAAGACAATTGAATTGGTACTTGAAAATATGGGTAAGGTCGTACCCGTAGGTACAACGTCGGTCAGAACATTGGAAAGTCTTTATTGGCTGGGAGTTAAACTGATCCAAAAACCGTCAGGTACCATTTCTGATCTATCACTTGGGCAATGGGAAGCTTATGATATGGCGACAACTGTTTCAGTTAAGGAATCACTTGGAGCTTTATTGAAATATATAAATGAACGGAATTTAATCTTTCTTCAGGCCGCTACAAGCATTATGATTGTTCCGGGCTATGAATTCAAAATGATAAATGGAATGGTCACTAATTTTCATCAGCCTCGAAGCACTCTTCTTCTTCTTATTTCAGCCTGGACAGGAAACAAATGGAAAGATATATATACCTTTGCTCTTGAAAACAGATTCAGATTTTTAAGTTATGGTGACAGTTCACTTTTATTGAGGTAAGTATACCATTCATCAATTCGACAGTGTGTTTCATCAAATTAAATTCTCATAACGAAATTTTTAGTTTAATTTTGATAATAAATCTAATTTTCGTTAATTTGATACTAAAATAATTTCAGGATGAACGGGGACAGATTAATGCAACAGGTGACATCCATTTTCTCAATATTCATGGTTCTTTTCTATCTGGGGGTTGGTTGGTATTTTGTATTCTATTCCAACCTGAGTTATCTTGACAAATCCATAAGAGTCATAATGGGATCAACCTTCATGTTTTATGGTTTATACAGGGCTTACAGAACGTACGTTAAAATAGTTGAGGTTTTCTTTACAAAAGATGAGGATGATGAGTAAATTGCATATTTCATAAAGGAACTTTTGAAAAGAAATTATTCATCCTTCACTCAGGGCTTGGCACACACTTTGAGGTGAATAGAATGAAAATATTAAGCTTAACTAAATTTAGAAATATGAACAGAGTATCAGTTATTCAAAATTTTATTATTATTGCGTGCCATAATAATAATAATGGATTAACACTTTCAAATATAGTGGATAGGATTATCATTCATAAATATGTATCTTACATTCCTCTACTTGGATTATTACTATTACTCCCATCGTGTGGTGGTATGGGTAAAACAGCAACTAATGAAACACCAACAAGGGGAAATATCCGGATATTGGCTGATGAATCATTTCAACCGCTCATTGAAACTGAAGTTTTTACTTTTACTCATCTGTATACCGGTGCAAAAATCAAACCCGCTTATAAACCTGAGTATGATGTGATAAACGATTTTATGAAGGATTCAGTAAAAGTTATTGTTACCAGTAAAAAGCTTTCAGATTACCAGATTCAATACCTGCGCGATACTCAGATCATTGCACGAACGACAACTTATGCTTATGATGCTCTTGCAATTATTACAAACCGTGGTAATAAGGATACACTTATAAAATACAATACAGTCAAAGATATTTTCCTCGGTAAAATAAAAACGTGGAAAGAGGTCAACGAAAAATCGAAACTGGGTGATATCCGTGTTATTTTTGACAATAACAAATCGGGTAATATCAGATATTTTAAAGAACTTTTTGAAATAAAGGACTCATTGAGCAAGAATTTTTTTTCTGTCAATACTAATGCAGAAGTTATAAACTTTGTTTCGAGGAATCCCAACGCATTGGGCATTATAAGTGCTAACTGGATAAGTGATAAGGATGATTCTCTCAGTATGAGTTTTATCAGGAAGGTAAATGTGGTTGCTATTTCACAACAGTACGTTAATGATGGCAGTTATTATCCACCGCAGCAGGGTTTTATTTTTGACAAAGAATACCCTTTTGTAAGAGAGATATACCTTATTTCGAGGGAGACATTCACAGGATTGGGATCGGGTTTCATTAACTGGGCATGTGGAGAGCAGGGACAGCGTGTTGTACTTAAATCGGGACTTGTACCGGCTTGTATGCCAATAAGGTTGGTTCAGATTAAGCACTAGGTGCAGGGTGCAAAAGACAAAAGACAAAAGACAAAAGACAAAAGTAAAAAGTAAAAAGTAAATAGTAGATAACAGTTACGAGAAACGAGGAACGAGCAATTAGGAATTGGGAATTTAGAAACTAGAATAATTGAATAATATCATATTAAGTACCAAAATTGACATCAAATAATAATAGCTATGAAACGTTTAATTCTAAGACCAGCAATTTTTCTGGCAGTATTAATTACAGGTTTTTCACTTAACATTAAGGCACAGGATTTAGCTTCTGCAACACTGCTGACCAAGAGCGAACAGTATGATAAAGCCCAGGCGATTTTTCAGCAATTGATTCAGAAAGAACCAACAAACAGCAAGAATTATTTCTTTTTGGGAGAAAATTACCTTCTGGATTATTTTGCCGATACTATTTCCAACTCATTGACAGTCGCAGCAAAATCGGCTAAGGAGGTTTACCAGAAAGGAGTCAATGCTAATGCTGCTGACCCCCTTAATTATATAGGACTGGCTAAAGTTGCTTACTATACCGGCGATAACAAGACCGCTACCGAAATGCGTGCAAAAGCGAAGACTTTCCTGCTGCCATATAAAAATATTAAAAAAATTGTACCACCTGCAAAAGATTATGCTTTTGCTCTGGCAAAAATTGCCGAATCTTATATAAAGGATGGGCAGGTTGATACTTCAGTTGCATTACCGTTGATAAGGGAAGCTATTAAAATTGATGACAAAAGCACTGATGTTTATCTGATAGCCGGTGATATCTATATTCTTGTAAATGACGGATCAAAGGCAATAAATTTTTACAATCAGGCACAGTTCGCTGATCCGCAATCACCTACGGCAGCTATGAAAATTGGGAATATATATGTAAAAGGCCGTGCGTTTCAACCAGCAATTCAGAATTTTGAACAGGCTATTCAACTTAATGCAAACTATGCACCTGCCTACAGAGAACTCGGACAGGTTTATCTGCTCGCTCAGCGTTACGACCAGTCAAAGGAGAATTTCAAGAAGTATCTGGATCTGACTGCAGGTAATATTCCGGCAAAGACCAAATATGTCAATGCACTTTTTTATGCAAAAGATTATGATGGGGTTATAAAGAATGTTGAAGATATCTTCAAGGTTGACAAATCGAGGACATATATGAACCGTATAGCCGGTTATTCAAGTTATGAGAAGACTCCTCCCGATTATGATAAGGCTCTCGCTTACATGGAGACACTTTTTAAAACAGTTGCACCCGATAGGATACTTTGGAAAGACTATCATTATATGGCCAGAATACTCGTGAAAAGGAATCAGAATTACCCCAAGATGGCTGATGATCTCGCAAGTCTTGAACAACAACTTGCAAAAGAAAAAAACAAACTTACAATAGCTACTACTGCTGCAGACAAAACTAAATACAAAGCCAGTGTGGGAGAAATTACAGGCAAAGTTGATAGTCTCAAAGCTGATCTTGCAAAATCGAATGCGGAGATTGACAGGGCATTTGTGGAATATTCAAAGGTGCTTAATTTAAAACCAGGAGACAGGGCCTTGCTAAGTGAGATAGCCAGCAACTATAGTACCTTCAGGCGATATGAAGGGGTTGCACAAACCTTATCAAAAATGATTGACCCTGCCAAAGATAATACCGAGGATCTTTTGCGCATTGGCAGGGCATATTATAACGGAGAAAAATATAAAACTGCCGATTCAGTTTTTACTGCATTAATTACTAAATCGCCCGATTACGTTCCTGCTTATCTTTGGATTGCAAACACCTATTCCAAAATGGATCCTGACTTTAAACTGGGACTTGCTAAACCCAAATTTGAAAAACTAATTGAAGTGGCAAAGGTTGATTCCATAAAAAATGCTGCCGCAATGATGGATGCATTTGGTTATCTGAGTTATTACCATATGATGAATAATAACTTCAGCAGATCAAAGGATTATTACAACATGATGATCAACCTTGATCCCAATAATAAGGAGTATAAGATAAAGGGATATAATGGGATAGGCTCAGTTGAGATAAGATCGACTACAACAGAGAAGACCAATGAAGGCAGACTGCCATATTTATCAAGAGCAATTGAAGCATACAATAAAATTCTTGCCATTGACCCAACGAATGCATCAGCTAAAGGCCAAATAAGTTATATCCACGAATTCGAGGCATCGATTAAAAAGGGTATTAACCCCAATGAAATTAAAGGTGTAATTACGAATAAAGCAGGACAGCCAATACCATATGCTTCCATAAGGGTAAAAGACACCGCTGCCGAGAACCTGGCGACCATTAAAGGTGAATTTAAATTTGAGATTCCACAGGGTTCCGAGATATTGATTATCAGCGCTACAGGATATAAATCACAGGAGATACCTATAACGAAGTTGAGGGTTTATAATGTTTCACTTGAGCAATAAAACTGTTAATGACAAATCGGGTTTAATTTAAATGACAGATTGAATAGGGTATAACATAGTTTTAACGGTCTAGTTTTTTAGAGAATTATTCTAAACTATGCCAAAAGTTTAACATTATCGTTTACTCTATTGGAAAAAATAAATTCATAATATATATTTGCAAATAGTAGAAAATCATTAAACCTAAACAAACCGATAAAAAAATGAGTAAACAAGGAAGTTCGTTCAAAGATGTGTTGCAGAATGTTTTTGCAACAAGCGCTATTTTAATAGCTTTTATAGTTGCCTATATCTTGTTCACACAAATAATGGGTAATCCTGTAAACTTCGAAGGTGGTAATCCAAAAGGACAGCCGCTGCAAGGTAACATTCTTGGAACCATCTACAAAGGTGGTTACATTGTTCCGATTCTGATGACCTGCGTTTTAGTACTGATCATTTTCATTGTTGAAAGGATTATCACCCTGTCAAGAGCAAAAGGTAAAGGCAGGCTGAATACATTTGTCAGCCAGCTTCAGAGTCTTCTTGCACAAGATAAAATTGAAGAAGCTATGGACGCTTGCGACGATCAGAAAGGCTCGCTTGCTAACGTTATGAAAGCCGGTCTCGCTCGTTACCGTGACCTTCAAAAAGACAAGGAACTTGAGAAGGACCAGAAAATCCTGTCAATCCAGAAATCGTTTGAAGAAGCTACAGCTCTCGAGCTGCCAATGATGTCAAAAAACATGGTTATTTTTTCAACCCTTGCTTCAATTTCGGTGTTGATCGGTCTTATTGGTACAGTACTTGGTATGATCAAAGCATTTATGGCTCTTGCCCACTCCGGCGCTCCTGATGCCCTTGCTCTTGCAACCGGTATCTCTGAAGCTCTTGTTAATACAGCTTTCGGTATCACAGGATCTACCCTGGCAATTATTGCATTCAACTATTTCTCGTCAACAATTGATTCATACACGTTTAAAATTGATGAAGCAGGTTTCAGTCTGACGCAGAATTTTGCTGCTTCACTGAAAAGCAACTAATTATAAATTTATCTTTTGGTCAAAATTAATTAATAAAAAACTACAATGCCAAAGATTAAATTACCAACAAAGTCGCCCCATGTCGATATGACGCCTATGGTTGACCTCTTTTCTGTAGTGCTGACATTTATGATGTTGACAGCTACAATGAGACAAACCGAACCGGCTCCCGTTGATACGCCTTTTTCTATATCAGAAAAAAACACTCCTAATTTTAATACAATGACTCTTCTTCTTTCTAAAGACGACAGGGTATATCTTAATTTTGACAATGGAGAGGATACTACGCTTAAATTCAGACCAAAGATCCTTGCTGAGATGGGCAAGAGATACAACATTGAATTTACAGAAGGTGAGTTAAAGGAATTCGAAAAATACCCCACTTCCATGGGAGTTCCTATTCTGAAAATGAAGGAGTTTTTGGCAATCAAAGACGTCAAGCAAAGGACTGTTCTTGAGACAGGTATCCCGATTGATTCAACTGATAATCAACTCGCAGATTGGATACTCTTTACACGACAGGTAAATCCAAATGTTCAGGCTTGTATTAAAGGTGATTCCAAGACCAGTTATCCGTTAGTTAAGAGGGTACTTGATATTATGCAGGAAAAGAATGTGAAACAGTTTAATCTTGTCACAAATCTTGACGCAGTAAAAATAAACCTCGCAGAAATACAAAAGTGATATGGCAGAAATAATTCAAGAGGAAAAAGCAGGCGGTAAAAAGAAAGCAAAGAAACACGCACCGCATATCGATATGACGCCGATGGTTGACCTGATGTGTCTGCTGATCACATTTTTTATGCTTACCACGGCTTTCAGTAAACCAAAAATAATGGAGATTGTTCTTCCGGAGAAGCAAACAGATCCAAACGCTGAGCCTCCCAAGATTCCAGGGAGCCGTACTCTGAACATCGTCCTTGGTCCTGATAATAAAATTTATTGGTACCCGGGAGTTGTAAAACCAGAGGATTATAATAGTCTTCCTCCTCTTTTCGAAACAGATTTTAGCGCTTCAGGCGTTCGTAAAATGCTACTTGAAAGAAACAGAGCACTCTTTAAAAAGATTGATGACTTCAATAATCTGGTCATTACAGGTAAACTTGTTATATCTCAGGATTCTGTGAAGGGATCAATCAGACAGCTGAAAAAAGATGACGATACCGGTCCTATTGTTCTTATCAAAGCTTATAAGAAAGCGAATTACGGTAATGTTGTTGACATCCTCGATGAGATGAATATTTGTGGAGTCGCACATTACATGTTAGTTGATATAACCTGGTATGAAGAGAAGATGGTGGAAACCGCAACCGGAATTGCACCAACTCCTACTCCTGCCAAGAAATAAACCGTAAACCTGTAAAAAGATGGTAAAAGAAAAAGTAAATGCTCCTGCCTTTGATGATATTGTATTCGAGGAAAGGAATAAGGAATACGGAGCTTATAAACTACGTAAAAAGTACAATCGTACTGTAGTTATTGCCTTGCTGATTGGCATTTTAATACTAGGAACAGCTGTTATTACTCCTTATATTAATGCAAAAGCATTGGAAAACAGATCAAGACGTGCAGAAAGACAGGTAGAGATCAAGATGGAGAAACTGGATCAACCTAACGAACAAATTGCTCCTCCGCCTCCCCCTCCACCGCCTCCGACTGATGTTGTTCAGCAGCAGAAATATGTTCCACCTGTGGTAGTTGACTCAATCAAACCTGAAGATGTAAAACAGCTTATGACAGCTGATCAGGCACAGACTGAAGTTAAAAACACGGAAGTAGTTGAACCTGTACAGCAGGTTAAAGAAGAGGTTCAGGAATCAGAGGCTGAACCCGAGCCATTTGTTGTGGTAGAAGAGATGCCTATGTTCCCAGGTGGTGAAAAGGCACTTCAGCAGTACATAGCCGATCACACAGAATACCCTGAGATTGCAAAGGAAAACAATATCCAGGGAAAAGTGATCGTGAGGTTCTGTGTAACTCCTAAAGGAGGTGTTAGCCAGGTAAGTGTTCTGAAGGGCGTTGACCCCGAGCTTGATAAAGAAGCTATAAGGGTTGTAAACACACTTCCGACATTTAAACCGGGAAAACAGGGTGGTAAACCAGTACCTGTATGGTATATGGTTCCAATTAACTTTACACTTAAGTAAAATCCTAGTTTACTAATTATAAGAAAAAGGCTGGATCGCAAGATTCAGCCTTTTCTGTTTTTAACACTGTGGTACTCTGTGTCTCCTCTGTGGCTCTCTGTGTAACTAAGTTGAACGTACACAGAGAGCCACAGAGAAGCACAGAGGTTCACAGAGTAACTATTTTTCCAATTCTTTTTTAAGAATTCTGATAAAATCTTCAATATCTTCCTTTTTCGTATCCCAGCTGCACATCAAACGAAACTCCGATCTTTTCTCATCCCATGGATAGAAAAAGTAATGATCTCTCATTTTTTCAGCAACATCAGCAGGCATTCTCACAAAAACACCATTTGACTGAACTTCCTGTGTGACTTTAACTTCGGGTATTTGCTTCAGCTGTTCATCAAGCATTCTTGCCATAGCATTTGAATTTGAAGCATTGCTTTTCCATAGGTCATTGCGAAAATATCCAATATACTGAGCCGAAATAAATCGCATTTTAGAGGCAAGCTGCATTCCCTGTTTCCGTATATACTTAAAATCAAAAGAGAGACCCGGCTTCAGAAAACAGATCGATTCCCCGAACATCATACCATTCTTTGTACCACCGAATGAAAGGACATCAACCCCTGCTTCCGTTGTGAATGCCTTAAACGGCAGATTAAGTGCTACAGCGGCATTTGCAATCCTTGCACCATCCATATGAAGCAGCATGCCTCCGGCATGAGCAAAAGAGGCAATTTTTGTTATTTCAGCAACTGTGTATACTGTCCCCATCTCAGTCGCCTGAGTAATCGATATTACTTTAGGTTGAGAGTGATGCTCGAAATCAAGACCATGCATATGTTTCTCAATAAGTTCAGGAGTAATTTTCCCATCAGGCGTATCTGCAACAAGGACTTTGCATCCAATGAACTTTTCAGGCGCACCACATTCATCCCCTTCCAGATGCGCTGTAGATGCAGTAATAATTGAATTCCATGATCTGGTTATACCAGAAAGACCAAGCACATTGGCAGCAGTGCCTGTAAAGACAAAATATGTTTCTGAGTAACTGCCAAAATGTTCTTTAAAAATATTTAAGGCCTGTTCTGTATAAACATCTGCTCCATATCCAATTACATGACCCGTATTAGAGGAGATTATCTCCTTTAAGATATCCGGGTGAATACCTGCATTGTTATCACTTCCAAATCCCCTCTTAACTTTATTTTTTTCCATAATCCGTAAAGAACCTCTGATTCCCAAAAAAATTTAAAATTTAATTTGATTTACTTACTGATAATATTTGCCAGATACTCCCTGGCAAGCGCCACCTGCTCATGTACAAAATCAATACCGGCACCGGTATGATCTTTATTCAATAACGGATGACAAAGTTCAAAGGTAAAATAGCCATTATAGCCTATTTCATTCATTAACTGAATGTAATGACTATAATCAGGCATTATTCCACCAGCATAATAATCAAGCAATTTTGGTCTGATCACCTTGTTTTCATCTCGGTAATATTCTCCACCGAAATGTGAATGTACCTGCAGGCTTCCAATTGTACGAACTGCATCTGCAATATATTCCTTATCCTGTTTATCAAATATAGGGAGATCAAGACATACTTTAAGCCAGGCAGAATTGACCTCTTTTACCAGGTCGAATGTGTCCTTCCAGGTCCTGATAAGTGGTGAATGATTTTGAAGCACCATTACGACGCCATTTTCTTCTCCAATTTTTGCAGCTTCCTTAAGACATTCTTTCACATAGTTATACCTGTCGAGCCAGGTTGAATAAGGGTACTGTCTCAGGAAAGTGTAAAATCCATCACCATGGACAAAATCATAAGTGCCTACCCCTTCGTGAATGGGAACACCCGGCCATGCTGCAAATAAACGGACACTCTTTGCTCCCATGTCTTTTGCAAGCCTGGCAGTCTCACGGACCATCAGAAGCTGGCATTCCCGGTGTTCGGGGATTGGGCTTGAAAAGTCATTGTTTGCAGCTACACATGGCATTTCAAGGCCATATTTAGTAAGTGAGTTATGCATCTCTTCTCTTTTACGCTGGTCAAGGTCCACTGGATTTCCCATCGGTCGCTTGTTATCCAGTTCTATACCTTCATAACCATATTGTTTTGCATATCTGCACAATTCATCAAATGATAAGGCGGTACCTTTGTACCATATACCTCCATATGATATGGAATATAAACCGAGTTTGATTTTACCGGCCTTTTGAGTTTTTTGTTCCGGAACTGCCGGACTGATTTGATTTACGGAAGGTGTCACGCTGCTTAACATGGCAGCACCGGCAGCTACTCCGGATGTTTCGATGAATTTTCTGCGGTTCATTGGTTAATCAGGTTAAATTAGAAATAATTTATAAGAAGCAAAGTATTCCATCTTTGCTTCCTTTGTGATTTAAGTTAAATTTCAGGGTATTCTTTATACTTTCTTCTTTTTTCTAAATGCAAAGAAGAGCATTGTCAATCCAAATATTAGCATCAATATACCCATAATAATGTTGACATTGATACCCAGCGACTTATGATACATTTCGGTGTTTGACATTGTAACAAAACCGAATACTGAAATTATTACTCCTACGATCGTAAACATCAGACCAATAGGTATTCTTATATCTACCATTTTAATTTCCTCCTACCAGAACATTATACTTAATACTAAAAAGATCACACTTACAAGAATTGCGAGACCTACCGGGCGCTGATACCAGGGCAAATCCTTATCGACTATTGTGCGTGGAGTGAGAGAATAGACCAGACCGGTCAATTCCTCATCAGATTTTTTCTGTTTTGTTAAAAAGGTCAGTCCGATTGTGACCGTTGTACTCACTCCAAAGGCTATTATAGCAGTCCAGAAATTCTGAGCCATTTCAACCGGGTATGTGTGGAGAGTAGCTATCCAACCACCTTTAATCAGAGATGTTGCTCCGGCTGGTATTGTCAAACCATGATGCAGCAGTGCCGCCAGGAACCCTAAAAGCAAACCGGTAAATGCGGCATGGCCAGTGGTCCGCTTCCAGAACATACCAAGAAAAATAACTGCAAACAAGGGTGCGTTGATCAGTGAAAAAATTGTCTGTAGAAAATCCATGATGTTACCGAACTTACCGGCGATATAGGCAGATGCGATGCTTAAAAGAATACCAAAAACAGTTGCAATACGGCCAACTTTAAGATAATGTTTCCCGTCAGCCTCTTCGTCACCTGTGCGCGGTCTTATATAACTTTGATAGATATCATAGGTCCAGACCGTATTAAACGCAGAGACATTACCTGCCATTCCCGACATGAAAGATGCCAGCAAAGCTGTGATACCTAGCCCTAAAACGCCCGTTGGAAGGTATTGTTTTAACAGCATAATGATCGTTAGATTATAATTTAATCCACCTCCTGCATCAGCTGGTATGGTGAATCCTTTACCAGGATCATGAGAAAGAGCAAGCGCGATTATTCCTGGAACAATTATCAGAAAAGGAATGAACATTTTGGGCAGGGCGCCAATAAGAGGAACTTTTCGTGATGCTGCTTTGGATTCTGCTGCAAATGCCCTCTGAACAATCAGAAAGTTGGTACACCAGTAACCAAAGGACAATACAAATCCAAGACCAAACAGAATACCAAACCATTCAACTCCCAACGGATTGGCAGTTGTCTGACCTGAATTGCTCCATGTTGTTGTAAATGCATCAGCTGCATATCCCCTGGATACTGCTATTGGAGCTAACTGTGCTTTTAGTCCAACCCAACCGCCAACATCTTTAAGAGCTAAAAAAACGAGAGGCAAAAGTCCGATAACTAATATGAAAAACTGCAGAACTTCATTATAGATTGCTGATGAGAGTCCTCCCAGATAAGTATAAGCGAGTACAATCAATGCAGAGATCCAAAGACTAAGGTTAAAATTCCAGCCCAGGACATTTTCCATAAGGAGCGCAAGTGCGTACATCGATATGCCTGAAGCAAGTACAGTCATGACCGCAAAGAGAATTGCATTCAGTCCACGGGTCTTCTCATCATACCGGAGTTTGAGGAATTCGGGGACCGATCTTGCTTTTGAGCCATAATAGAATGGCATCATGAACAGGGCCAGAAAAATCATTGCAGGAATTGCGCCGATCCAGTAAAAGTGTGTTGTAAGCATACCATATTTCATACCTGAACCAGTCATTCCCATTACCTCCAGGGCACCAAGGTTTGTAGAAATAAAGGCTAATCCTGCTACCCAGGCAGGCATTGACCTTCCCGCCTCAAGAAATGCATTGGCATTTTTCATAAATTTTCTCAGAAACCAGCCTATGCC
>JADGPU010000006.1 GCA_017882305.1 Bacteroidales bacterium
ATACGTCTTGCCATTGGTGAGGATTATTCGCATATATACAAAACCATGATATATGAGTCAGTACTGATCGGATTGATTGGCTCCGTAACCGGGACAGTGATAGGTACGTTGATGTCGCTCTATATGCAAAATCATGGACTTGATCTGAGTTCAATGATGAAAAATGCGACAATTTTAATGCCGGCAGTCTTTCATGCCAGGATCACCTCCGCTGCATTTTTTATCGGATTTATTCCCGGATTATTATCCACAGTTATTGGCACAATGCTTTCGGGGATAGGAATTTACAAACGCAAAACAGCTCAATTATTTAAAGAATTAGAAGCATGAAAAAAATAGTTATACCTGTGTTTATGTTGTGTGTATCATTAAATGCACAGAATCCTTCAGCCAGGGAAATAATAGAAAAAGTAGACAAAAATATGTCGGCAGATAGCAGGGTTTTTACTTCCAAAATGATAATACATAACCCCAGAAACACCCGCACCATTGAATCCAAATCATGGAGTATGGGGGAGAAAAAATCATATACTGAGTATCTTTCGCCACCTCGTGAACAGGGAACTAAAATGCTTAAACTTGATGATCAGCTTTGGATTTTTTCTCCTTCCACTGACAGGATAATCCAGATTTCGGGTCACATGCTCAGGCAGTCCGTAATGGGTTCTGACCTCTCATACGAAGATATGATGGAAGATCCGCATTTACTTAATCATTATGCAGGCAAGATAGATGGAGAAGAAAAAATTGCTAACAGAATTTGCTGGATCATCACCCTTACTGCAAATACTCCCGATGTGGCTTATCAGACACAAAAAGTCTGGGTTGATAAAGATCGCTTCATCCCGTTAAGGAAGGAACTTTATGCAAGAAGCGGCGTTCTGCTCAAAAGGACGGAACTATCAGATGTATTGCAGATACAGGGCAGATGGTTCCCTAAGAAAATACTTTTTAAAGATGTGCTTAAAGAGGGTAATGGAACTGAGTTCCAGATGATGGAAATTGAATTCAATACTAAAATTCCCGAGTACATTTTTTCAAAAGCGAGTCTGAAGAAATAGGATTGCTCACCCTATTTTACCGATTTGATCAATGAATCTGTAATGATGATCGTTTTCGCTGAAACAGCACATGCCCCGAAGTAACCTAAAGCACCATTGCTGAGATTATTATTCGGATTAGCAGGTGTTGATCCGAAGAAAGGATTAGTATAAAGCAGGTCAGCGAGAGTACGGTAATACCCATAAGTTTTCTGATCGAGGGATTGAAGTTCGATACCGAAAGTGTCACCAACCGTTGCATTTGCAACACGCAATTCTGTTTCCTGTCCATTTGTATATTGATCATCATACAACCTGTAGTTTTGGGTATTAATGGAATCGTTCTTAAAAACCTTTATCCTGTAGAAATTTTTTTCTTCAGGATCTTTGAAAAAACAATGAATTTCAACATGAGTTTCTTTTTTATTTTCTTCCCCGAAATCGAATCGTTGAAACTGACTTTTTACAAGAACCAGCGAATCGATATTGACGTGACTGAATATGGTGGAAGAGCCGGAATATTCCTGGCCTTCGGATATGACTTTCAAAGCGTATGTTCTTCCCGGAATTCCCCTTGTCTTTGAAGTAATATAAACACCAGGTGCTCTTTCTTTTAAAGTATCGGTTATACCTTTACTGTCAGTTATAATAGCCTGTGCCCCAGTAACCGTTTCTAAAACAGGCTGATTAAAATAACTTCCTGATTTACTTATCGTAACAGAATAAGGACCCCGAATGTCGTAAATCAATCCTTCGATGACTATACGAGGTGCAGCTTCGTTCAGATCAACATTGATAACTTTCTGACACCCTGGGAATGCCAGAATAGTCACCAATGATAATATAATTTCGAGTACATCTGCTGGACTTATTTTCGTTCTTTTTTTCATTTCTGTAAAGACTTAAAACTTGAAATTATAGGTTATGGCGGGAACAAACCGGAAAAGAGATAATTGCACTGCCTGCATTTTCGTGGGGTTATTGGGATCCTGCTGAAAATTTATTGCGTAAGCATTCGCACGTGCATAAACATTATAGATTGAGAAATTCCAGTTACTCTCAAATCTGACAGTTTTTTTCCGCTGCCAGGTAAGGCCAATGTCTAACCTGTGGTAATCGGGCATCCTGTAACCGTTCCTTTCGGTATAATATGGTACAATATTGCCATCGACAGCATACCTGCCGCTTGGAAATGTAACAACGTTACCGCTTATAAAAATCCATGTGGCCGAAAAAGTGAGTTTCGGATTAAACTGATACATACCTACAATAGCTATATTATTTGGTCTGTCTTGTTTTGCCAGGAATGTTTTGCCTTCATTGATATCAGGGAATTTTCTTTTCACTTTCGATAAGGTGTAGCTTATCCAGCCTGTCAGTTTTCCATATTTTTTCCTGATGAGGAACTCAGCTCCATATCCCCATCCTTTCCCAAATACCAGTTGTGATTCCACCTTACTATTCAGGATAAGATTGGCCCCGTTACGGTAATCAATTTGGTTTTGCAGTGTTTTATAGTAAACTTCAACTGATGTTTCATACATGTTGTTTGAAAAATTCCTGAAATAACCCAGAGTGTACTGATCAGCAACCTCCGGTAAAATATTAATATTACTGGGTACCCACAAATCGAATGGTGTAGTTGAAGTTGTGTTCGATAACAAATGTATGTATTGGCGGGTTCTTGCGTATGAAACTTTGACCGAGCTTGAGTCATTGATGATATAATTCACCAGTAATCTTGGTTCAAATCCACCATATGTACTGAAAATTTTGCCTTTAGGATATATTGCGGAATCCACAACATCCGCTACCTGATTATAAGTGTATACCGTACCCGGCCCGATTGAACTGAAAAGAGAATAACGTAGTCCGTATGTTGCCTTAAGATGAGGTGAAATTGTCTGTTCATTGGAAATGTAAAGTGCATTTTCCAGCGCATAGCGGTTATCAACAGATCTGACATGGAAAAATACAGTACTGTCAACTTTACTGGGAACGAATGTATGGTAAATGGAATTGAAACCAAATTTGATTGTATTGTTTGAATTCAAATAATAATGCAGGTCTTCTTTCAGGTTCCAGTCCTGAATTTGCGATATTACATTCATGGTCTTAGTACCCACAACCACATTGAAATTATAACTATACTTGTTGAAGATTAAAGAAGTGTTGGAAAAGAGTTTATCGTTGATAATATGGTTCCACCTGGTTGTGGCAGTGACATTTCCCCAATTGAGACCCACGATACCACCAAGGTTGAAATTATCCCTGCCGAGGTAACATGAAAAATACAACCGGTCTTTTTCTGAAAACTGATAATTGACTTTCATGTTCAGATCGTAGAAATAAAGAGTTGATTTACTCGCAGTAGAATCCGCTCCATGCGGCGAAAGAAGTCTGAGGAAAAGATCAGCATAAGTCCTGCGTGCGGCAATCATGAAGGAACCCTTTTTTTTAAATATTGGCCCCTCGACAGCTAAACGGGATGCGATAAGTCCTATTCCTCCTGACACATGATATTCCCTATTGTTGCCTTCATTCATTTTAATGTCGACCACAGAGGATAACCGACCACCATATTCGGACGGAAAACCGCCCTTATATAATGTAATATCCTTAATGGCATCTGAGTTGAAAGTTGAAAAGAATCCCAGCAAATGAGAGGGATTATATACCGGTGCTTCATCAAGTAAAATAAGGTTTTGGTCAACACCTCCTCCACGTACATAAAAACCTGCATTTCCCTCTCCGGCCGGTGTTACTCCGGGTAGCAACTGAATGGTTTTTAAAATATCCTTTTCACCCAGAATAACAGGTATATTCTGGATTTCCCTGACATTGATTTTTGAAATCAACTCATTCTGAACCACATTGATGTTATTCTTTTCACCCACAATTGTAACTTCCTTTAAGGCAATAGATTCTTCCTCCAGGTCAAAAGTCAGCTTTATGTTTTCTTTTAAATCCAAAGGAATGGTCCTGGTTTTGTACCCCATGAATTGAACTATTAATGAATATTTCCCGGTTGGAAGTGTAAGGGAAAAATATCCATAAGAATTTGAAGTAATTCCTATTGTTGGATTTTCTTTAGGATAAATGACAGCACCTGTAAGAGTTTCACCGGTTCTCGCATCCCTTATAAAACCACTTATAGTTGCTGATTTTGGTGTTTCATTCTCCGAATATCCCGGTAGCAAGAAAACTAAAAATATAAGGATTAGAAAGTAGATTTTTTTAGTCATTAAATCCATGTATTGGGGTTTCTAAAAAAGGCATTTTCTCTTCTGCTTTTCCTTTGTATTACTTTGCTATGTACTTTGTGACCCTTAGTGGTTAATGGCTTTTTCTTTTACCACAAAGGGATACAAAGGTTCACAAAGAACTTTTGGTCAGCCCCATGTTTCACTTGATACGTCTATTTCTGATTCTATGTTGAATCAGTCTTCCTTTATATATTCCTATAAACAGTAAATCTGTTAGTTTGTTGTTTAACTGACAGACAGAAGATCTGATTTATTCCTTAATAATTTTTTTTATGAAATTCCCCTCCGGTGAAATTACCATGATCATATAAATACCCTGAGAGCAAGAGCTCATATCAAGTTTATATATTTCGGAATTAACATCAATTCTTCTTATTAATCTTCCCTGAAAATCAAATAGTTCCACAATTTTAATTGTACCCGAAGATTCTATTGTAAGATTATCTTTAACAGGCGTGGGATAAAATTTCAACTTCATGCTGTTCTCAGTCTCTTTGACAGAAACGATAGTATTTGTTGATGCTGTCCAGTTAGTGACAATACTATTATCTGAATTGGGATCGATTAATTGCAGGTAATACCCGTTACCATCAGCATCCGGCCAGGGAGGCAGGTTGGAATACCTGACACTGTCAATTATGTTTCCAAACCCATCTGCCAGGATAAGTTTCTCTCCATTGTCTGATAAATTCCGGGTAAACTGGCCAAAAGGATGGATACCATATTTTGCTGTGAAAACCTCTGAATTGCTGGCAAGTATCTTCGTTAAGCCAGGAGAAATCTCAGAATTCGCAGGGAATTGGTACACAAATCCTGTTCCGTTGAAATAAACCCCCGTCAGATCTATTGTTTTATTCCCGGTATTTTGTATTTCAATGAATTCCTGGTCACTACTGATAGGAAAATCCACAGATGTATTTGGATTGTACATAATTTTGGTAATTACCAGCGAAGGAGTTTCCACATTGCTGCAATCTGAATATGGACCAATATTTGTTGTCATCCAGGAAATTCTTTGATTTAACCATTCTTTCATGTTATTTATCTCCATTAAAAGATTGGAGACAGTACCCCATCTCTCATTTTCCCTGACCGCTGCCTCGCTGATTGTCGCAATAGTCCGGTCAATAAGGGTGTCAATAACCGAGAGATTTAAAGGCTGGCCGGGTTGGATGAGCTGATTCCATCTTTTCGACAGGTAACATCTAAAAACGGGGTTAGTGAAAAGGTCCTTCCAGAATTTAGGTCCTTCATTATCTCCGTTATCAAATTGCCATGTATAGGTTTTACTTCTGTCGAAATTCCAGATAAACAGGTCATTTCCAAAAGTCAGGTTATTGTCCCAGATTGGTCCGGCCCTTAACTTTCCGTTCCTGTCCTTGTGAAAAAACGTGCTGAACTGATACGCGTCGGCATTTGCAGAAATTTCACTTATAATCATGAAATCAACAAAAGAGGGGATATCGATTACTGAAGGATATCCTGAATCAAGTGAAGTGTTTCCTGTGGAAGCAGTATTGCTTAGTTTCTCAAATTCAGAATGGATATAGTTGTCTTGCTGGGGAGTTACATCTTCCGGATTCGGATATGAATGAATAAAAGTAACATCATTTGACCCGAGGTAACTTGACATAGTCCAGGCTACCGGATCATCTGCATTCGTTTTATCGGCTTTTAAGATATATCCTCCGGTAACAGACGGGTAAGTATTGTCGAGTGTACCCATTCTCATAATGTCAATCCTGCCGGGTCCCTGTTTTATTTTTTCCTGAAGCACATATAGTCCGTTGTAGGAGCCATTTATCATAACTTCACAATAGACAGTTCTGCTTGCGTATTCGCCTATCATCCGCGATAAATTAAAACACAGGTAATCGCGTATAAGTGATGGCTCGAATCCTAGAGCGTTAAGAATCCAGTCATTGTCACTCGGCAGTCCCAGTAACATTACATTATTATTTGAAGTATTATCAGCCTTCAAAGTTGTCAGTCCAAATTGTTTTTTTGGCAGTGCCTGTGAACTTGAGCCTCTTATTTCTATGTTTATACGACCATTGTAGTTCAGGTATCCTGCTGTATTCTGATCGATAACATAATTTCGTAATCCTTTTCCCCGGTATATTATTTTCATAGTGGCAAGGACCCTTGGTGAATCGGGTATTTCAACTCCTCCATCGGTATTAATTAATACAATGGGAAGGTTGCTGTCTGTAAAGCTTTGAGAATAAGAAGATATGTAGAAACATAACAGTACACAGACAAGATTAAGACATCGCTTCATTTTATTGTGATTGACTAATGATACAAATGTGTCAATTATTTTCGTATAAATGAATATTGAAAATAATTAAGAGCTTGTTAAAAACGGTTGAAAAAATATTTTCAGGGCTTGATCACCTTTGCTAATACCCCGGGGATCTGAAGCAGATCGTAGTCATTACTATATATTAAATATTTATCATTCCAGCGGGGATTAAATTTATCCTTATAATCCCTTTGCCCTTTATAATGAGAAAATGAACGGATTTTTTCATAAGCAAACTTTATTGATTTTTCTGTAAAGTTGTGGGGATCATCAAGACCTGACATTGGTGCAAAACCCAGATTAATAAATTGTACACCATTGGCTTTGAAATAATTGAAAAGTTCAATAAGGATATAATCCATAATCCCGTTGGGTGCATCGGCGGTTTTCCTCAGCAAGTCATAAGTACCTTCATTTTTTACATAATCTGTAATTATATTTAAAAAAGCAATAATTTTTTCTTCGCTGTTTTCAATGGAGATTACAGTTTGTTCTTTTATCTCTTTTTCAACAAACATTCCCTGTGAAAAGATTATTTCTTCCCGTTCTGTAAGTTTCAGCCATTCGTCACTCACAGCTTTAAGTTTCTGAATCAAACCGTCACGGAGAGGAGGAGTATTTATATGTGTGGTATAACCCTGTTCTTTTATTTTATTAAGGGCGTTTCTGATAGATTTTTTCTCACCTCCTTCAAGCGAAAAAGAGTATAGGTCAACTACTCCCTCCTGACCAAGGAAAAGACTCTTCTTTGATAATTCATGGTAAACAGGCAGACTCTCTTTTGGCACCCTGTAGTAAATTTCTTTAAGCCCGTTCTCATAAGAATATTTACTGAAAGCGACAATACATTTTTTCATCTCTTGTTTGTTTTCGGCGACAGGGTTCTCAAGAACTACCGCAAAATTTCTGTTGACCCGGTAGGAGATATAAGCATTAAATTCAGGAGGTGCAAAAATTAATTTGTCAGAATATGTTTTGAAAAAGTCGAGTGAGGAATTTCCAAATTGATATGTCAGCGCTTTAGCCCGCGATATTTCTTCATCTGATGGTGTAATTTTGATAACATAAGGCCTGACAAGAGAATAAACAAGAAAGGTTATTGAAGAAAACCCGCTTATCTTGATCAGATAAATAAAGTCACGGGCGAAAGCGTCGTGCGGTATCAGATCGTTGCTTCCAATGAGAAAAAAATTCTGAAGTGTGTACCGGAACGACTGAAAAATATTGAAGTCGATATGAAAGTGTCTTTTATCAAGGAAGTAGAATCCAACGACACCATATAACATTACAGCCGCCATACTTAACATAGCTGTCTGTAAACCTACTGTTCCTAATTTTGGATTTGTTTTAACGTGGTACTCTTTTCTTGTTGCCATAAGTGAGCCGACAATCAGAAGTGCTATTGTAGCTTCTTCATAATCTATTCCTTTGGTAATATGCCCAAAGACCGAAATAATACTTAATGCAATTGCGAACCACCAGGCTGTTCGTAATCCTCTCAGCATAAATGCTGCTGTGACCAGTAAAAATAATCCTGCAATAAAAACAAAGCTGTTTGAAAAGCTCACAAAATCAACTAGCAAATAATCTTTTAAAACCCTAAGCCTCTCTGGAAGTGCCGGTGTTAATACGGAAATGATGTTCACAATACCAAGAGTAAAGATCAAAACTGCAGGAAAAATTCTCATTATCAATTTATCAACCTTTAGCATGAAGCTCACCACACCTGTAAAAAGAGGAAGCCAGAATTCGAAAAACCTGAAAAGCAGGGTTATTGCTATCGAATCAGCATTCGTGAATCCGGAATGTGTAAGAACATAAACCATTGAAACCTCTATTGCCCCCAGACCTCTCAGAAATGGCGATATAATCAGGAATATTACTACAACAATATAAGCTATGATTGCAGATGAAAGAGAGGGTGGAAAATGCAGAGCTATCATCGATATATATACGTGAGCGATCCCCACAAACTCGATCAGGACAGATATTAATATAGTATAAATAAATTGCTTCCGGTTTATATTGTTGCTTTTCAGCTCTTCAATGAAAAGTTCAGCTTTAGGGTAGATCTTTATAATCAGGTAGTAAAGTTTCCCTTTTCTCAGAAGCGAATAATAAACAAAAACAAACAACAACAAAATCAGCATAACTCCTGCAAGGGCATACCATTTTCCCATGCCTATACTCCCTCCTGAAACAACAAAAAGGAAAGCAGGTATGGCAACAATTACAACAGATAGAATCCCTACAAATGCGTAGATTGAAGAGGCAAAATAAACTTGTGTCCTGGTGATTCCTTTTTTTTCTATTTCATTACTGAAAAATGCAAGTGAGGATACTGCACCAGCTGGCAAAAAAACGCTTATGAAATTGCGTTTGAGAAAAAGCATTATTGCATCCCAAAGCTTTACTTTCGTGTCGATTGAAGCAAAAGATGTCACGTACATCATTCCCTGAATAAGAATATAGAAAATAACAAGCCCCAGACCGGCGAGTACCCAATACCTGTTTGCATTAGAAAGAATATCTCTGACGTGTAACAGTTCACGTTTCTGATGAAAGGTAAACCATGCTGCCAGAATTATAAACAGGGCAGTAAAAAGAAACTGAGTAATGAGCTTCGCATTTTCATTAAGAAATATGAAGACTTTTTCTTTAAAAAAGTTCCGGACGGACGCTGATGAGTTATCTTTTATCATGGACTTAACTAATCCAAATATACGATTTTCAGAATGCTTTATTGTCTTTCATAGTCTGCATGATCAATGGCAGGTTAAATCTATAATGATGATCCCCGGGTATTTTTCGGATTGTAACAGAAGTTCCGCTCAATAATCCCGGAATATCCGTTTTTTCACCATCTCCGAAGATTATCAGGGTTGGAACACTCTGCATCTTTATGATCTCATCGATTGTATTGTAGGTGTTCTGCCGGTTGCCCATACCCAGCATATTTGAAATATGTATCTCAAAGTCGGTAGTTTTGGCCGGAGATAAAAGAACTGCAGATTCAATCTTTGATTTTATCTCTTCCGGTAAACCGTTTACAATAAACGGAACAATTTCAGCACCTAAAGAATAACCTATCAGAACAAACTTTTCTCTTCCCCATTCTTTACCGTAAAAACTCAGAGCTTTAGCCATGTCGGAAGCGGTCTCTTCAGGTGTACGACGTTTCCAGAAATATTTTTTTGAATCAAGACCTACTGTCGGAATTCCCTGCTTGGCAAGATTATCAGCAATTGACTGTTCAAAACCGTACCAGCCGCCGTCACCGGAAATCAACAAAGCGACCGGAGCCTGTTTGTCCTGAGTCTTGGAATTTGTAATAATTACCGGAAGGTTTTTAACATCATCAATATTAACCTTAGGAGGTTTATCTTTTTCATATCTTTCGATTAACCGGTTAAAAGCATCCTTCCATTGAGGCATGAATTCGCTCAACTTAGAAAATCCATGTCCGACTTTTGGCAAAGTGATTAATTCCGCGCCTTTTGTCCTGGAAACAAAATCTGCAACCATTGAATAACTGCATACTTTGTCTGCCTGACCCTGAAGAGCTATCCAGGGATTTCCCAGTTTATCATCGGGCTGAAGAAGGTATTGTTTGCCGGGAACATCAACTGTTTCAGTAAGGTCATTAATCTGACAAAGCATTTTAGGAAGTTCAATGTCGGGACAAAACCCAAGGGATATTCCTCCGATAAAAGTTCCGAGCCGGGCCTGAGCCATGATACCATAAACGAGTGTTGCGCCGCTTGAATATCCCATAATTACGGGTGGCTTATAATCAGGAAAATCATATTTCTTCTCTACCTCGGTTGCAAGTTGTACAAAGTCAGCTGCAACATTATAGCAATCTTCTGTCCGTTGTCTGAGATCCTTATAATATTCCAGTATATCAACTCCTATAACCAATGTATTCATCTCAGAAAATGTCTCAGAAAAACCGGTAACCCCCGACTTCCAGCCGGCATCTCCGGAAATCATTACTATTACATTCTGAGGTGTGGTGGTGCGGTTATAGATATAAACTTTGCCAAATGAAGGAACAATCAATGAATCTCTTGATGTGACTTCCATGGCTGAAGATTGAATAGTCAATAACAGAATGAAAAAAACTGATATAAAAGTTGATAAGAAGGTTTTCATATAGATTATCAATTACTGAAATTTATTTTATACTTTTTCTTCCTTTTGCTTGAATTGGAGATTACCTTCGGTGAGCTCGCATTCTGCTCGGTTCCTCATTTCGCTCTTTTGCCCTTTTCCCTGCGCCCTTTTCCCTGTGCCGTTAAGCCAGCTTCTTGTACTTTATCCTTGCCGGAGTTGTATCAGCAACTCTCTTCTTATAGTTTTCTTCATAGTCAGAGTAATTACCCTCAAACCATACGACTTTTGAGTTACCTTCAAAAGCCAGCATGTGCGTTGTGACTCTGTCGAGAAACCACCTGTCGTGGGATATAATAACAGCACATCCTGCAAAATTTTCAAGACCTTCCTCAAGGGCTCTCAGAGTATTAACATCGATATCGTTTGTTGGTTCGTCGAGAAGCAGAACATTTGCCCCCGATTTGAGTGTAAGAGCAAGATGCAACCTGTTTCTCTCCCCGCCTGACAGTACACCACATTTCTTTTCCTGATCAGCTCCAGTGAAATTAAACCGGGCAACATAAGCTCTTGCATTCACCAGGCGGTTTCCTACCATTACTTCGTTCTGACCTCCTGAAATCACTTCATATACGGTTTTGGTCGGATCAATTGCCGAATGTGCCTGATCGACATATCCCAGAGTAACCGTTTCTCCTGTTTTAAATATCCCTTTTGTTGCCTTCTCCTGTCCCATTATCATTCTGAAAAGAGTTGTCTTTCCGGCGCCATTCGGTCCGATAACACCAACTATCCCGTTTGGAGGAAGACTGAATTCAAGATCTTCAAAAAGCAATTTGTCATCAAATGATTTCGTGACTGATTTGGCCTCTATAACTTTATCCCCCAGTCTGGGTCCGTTTGGAATAAATATTTCAAGCTTATCCTCCTTTTGTTTTATATCCTGATTAAGAAGGTTTTCATACGCACCTAACCTTGCCTTTGATTTGGCATGTCGAGCTTTGGGTGACATCCTTACCCATTCAAGCTCACGTTCAAGTATCTTTCTTCTTTTAACATTTCCTTTTTCCTCTGACTCAAGCCTTTTTGCTTTCTGTTCAAGCCATGAAGAATAATTACCTTTCCAGGGTATTCCTTCACCCCGATCCAGTTCCAGTATCCATCCGGCAACATTATCAAGGAAATAACGGTCGTGAGTGATACAGATTACAGTCCCGTTATACTGTTTAAGCGTCGTTTCAAGCCATTGTACCGATTCGGCATCGAGATGGTTTGTTGGTTCATCAAGCAGCAATATATCAGGCTGCTGTAAAAGTAAACGGCATAAAGCTACTCTTCTGCGCTCTCCGCCTGAAAGAACATTAACCCTGGCGTTACTTTCAGGACACCGGAGGGCATCCATTGCACGTTCAAGCTTATGTTCGATATTCCAACCGTCCGTATAATCAATCTTCTCCTGCAGCACAGCCTGCCTGTCCATAAGTTGCTGCATTTTATCAGGATTCTCATATACTTCCGGTTCGCCAAAACTGTTGTTTATCTTTTCAAATTCTTTTATGATCTCCATAGTTTCCTTCACCCCTTCCTCAACAATTTCTCGTACACTACGGTTTTCATCAAGCAACGGATCCTGTGAAAGATGTCCTACAGAATACCCCGGAAGAAAGGTAACATCTCCCTGGTATTCCTTTTCCATACCTGCAATTATCTTCAGAAGTGTTGATTTTCCTGATCCGTTCAGACCGATAATCCCGATCTTGGCACCCAGGAAGAATGACAGAGAAATGTCTTTAAGCACCTGTCTGTGAGGAGGGAATGATTTCCCAACCCTATACATCGAAAAAATGATCTTATTGTCGTCAGCCATAATTTAGGATTTTACTCATATGGCAAAAATACGTAGAGACGTCCAAATTGGGCGTCTCTACATCAATATATTTTTAAAATTTTATTTCTTTTCGAACAGTTTAACTGTATCATCCTGTAATAATACCCAAAGAGCATATACGCCTTTCAGAGTTCCAATAGGAATATTCAGACATCCCAGAGCTGATACAACAATTACCAGGTATCTTGCCCATGGCTGATAAGTAAAAAGCCCAACACCTCCGACAAGGCCAAGTGTTGACAGAAACCCGATCAGAACAGGAACACTTATTGATAATAATTTCAATACCGAACTAGCTACATCATCACCCATAACCTGACTTCTCGCAAAATTCAGAGCAAAGAAAGCGGCAACTGCTACAATCAGACCAAGTACCCCGAAGCCAATTTGAATCGCTCCAACCACTGTTACGTGCTTTTTCATTTTTGAATCTTCCATGACAATTAATTTTTATGCAATTTATAAATATTTCCATTCCTGCTCAAATGACTGGCATTTTAATAATTTGATGCATCATTCTCAATTAATATTTTTAGGTCGTAATCATTTTATATTAATTCTGTACTATGAAGAAAAGAGTTTTAGTATCTTTGTTTTTAAATTACCCTCTATGAAAAGAAAATTAATGTACGCTGCCGGATTTGTTTTTATTGCATTGTCATTTTCATCATGTCAGAAGACTTGCAAGGTATGTCAGCAAAACACCTATATTAATGGTACGCTCGATCATTCAGGTTCACCAACAGAGTATTGCGGTACGGATTTGATCAAGATTGAAGCAACACCAGATTTTGTGCTCGGCACTTCAACAACCAAATGGGAGTGCAACTAATATTTTACTCCTATTAAAGTCATATCATCAATCTGGGGGCCGTCGCCACGCCACTCTTCAAATATCTCATTCAAACGTTCGCCTTGTTGAAGCATTGGCATCCCGGCCATTGCAACAAGCGTTTCCCTGAGTTGCAAAGACATGAATTTTTTTTGTTTTGGTCCGCCAAACTGATCGGCATAACCGTCAGAGAAAATATAAAATGCATCCCCCTTCTGAAGATCAATTTTATGCAGTGTGAATGGCTCCATCCTGTAATGAATTGCTACGGGCATTTTATCGGCCCTGTAGTGAGTAAGCTCCCCTCCTCTGACCAGATAAAGCGGACTATTGGCTCCTGCATACCATAGAATATTTTTATCGAAATCAACAACACACACAGCAATATCCATCCCGTCTTTAATACTATCTTCTTCTGCAACTTGTTTTAAAGATTTAATTATTCCCTGGCGAAGATTTTCCAGTATCTGTTCGGGCATCAGAATATGCTTCCCATTAACAATTTCGTTAAGTAATGTTACTCCGAGCATACTCATAAATGCTCCAGGTACCCCATGTCCTGTACAGTCTGCTGATATTATCACCTGAGGATTGGCCTGTGCACTTACCCAGTAAAAATCACCACTTACAATTGCCAGAGGTTTATAGAGAACAAAATGTTCAAGCTTATCGCTGAAAAGTTCCAGAGATGGAATCAATGCAGTCTGTATCCTCTTGGCATACATGATACTATCTTCAATGTGTCTTTTCTGGTATCCTATCTGGTCTCTTTGGGCAGCAGCAAGATCTCTTTGCTTTTCAATTTCATCCTTTTGCATTGAGATTGTTCTGTTTTTCTCCTCAAGCTTTAAATTCGCCTCTTTTTTTATTTTATATCCCCTGTAGATATAGTAACCAAGGATTATGACAAGAAGAAGGACGAAAAGAACAAAATAAAGAATCAGCTTCTGTTTTTCAAGTGTCTCAAGCTGAACTTTTATTTTACTCTCCTGCTCGCCTATCTTTTTTAATTGCCCATTTATTCTACTTATCTGGACAGAAATTTTTTCTTTCTGGTTTGAAAGAGTGTCCTTTTGAATCTGTACATCATGCTGTTGTACTAAAATTGTTTGTTTTTGTGTTGTAATCTCCCCTTTTTGCTTATTTATCTGAACAAGCTGAATGTTAAGTATCTTTTGTTTTTCTGTAAGAGTCTTTTCTTTTACACTGATCTCCTTATCGAGACTATCAAGCAGAGCTTTTTGCCTTAATATTTCCTTTTTCTGAAGTTCTATCTCCGCCTGTTGTTTCATTACGGTTTCTTTCTGAACCTGAAGATCTGCATCAGTTACCACAAAAAGATTCTCCCAGTCTTCCTTGGTTTTAATAGCAGCAAAAAGAAAATTCTGATTTAAAGACATACCTGCTTTCTTTATCATTTCTTCATTTGCTTCAAAATTTGGTCGATCCTTGAATACAACAAAATTTATCATTGACTCCCTGAATTCATATCCCTCAGTAATTAGCATAGTCTGATGCCCTGCCAGTTTTGCTTTTACTTTATTCAGGTTGAATCCACTATTTTTGTTTACGTATAATATCTGGGTATGAAGAATTTTATCTTCGCTCCTGAATGCAACTATCTGAACAGGTTTGTTTTGAATTGTTTTACGTGTCCGCGAAAGATTACCCATTTCAAATAAGAGCTCAGAAGTGTTATCAAGCAATCCTATCTTAAATGTAGATGAATCAACGAAATCAGGACCATAATCAATATATCTGGCCATATCAAAAAGATATAATGCTCTTGTGGAATTATCAAAGCCACCCTGACAATATGCGCTATTGACTATTAACGTTAATCCAAAAAAGAGGATTATGATTCTGATGAAGCGAATATGTATTAACATGATTTGGAGGATTTATTAATACGAAATTGCACAAATTAATTCAGGAAACCAAATATATGCTGACATTGAATTGCCAACAGTGTTGATAAAATGTTAATAATTGTGTAAATAAGCAGCCTCAAGATCCCTTTCTTATCGTAATTTTATACAAGCCTAATCGGACATATAAATGACATTGAATATCAGCAACTTAGAGCTTACAGGCAAAAATATAGTTATTGTTGAAGACGATGTGCCTTCAATAAAATACTATGAAACATTACTGAAAAACTCAGGTGCTGATGTATTGATATTTCATACCGGTAAAGAATTTGTCGATTATTTAGCCCAGGAAAACAAGTCAATAGACCTTGTTTTTATGGATTTTCTTGTTCCTCTGATTAACGGGATCGAATGCATAAGAATACTCAGAAAAGAGAGAAAAAACACTCCGGTTATAATGATTACTGCCTACTCTTCTGAACAGGCAAAAACAGAGGCTTATATTGCAGGATGCAATGAATATATTTTAAAACCCATTTACCCTGAAAAAATCTTTTTCCTTCTCGAAAAATACCTGAAATCGAAGATTTCGATTACCAATTCTTACTGATCTTATTCTTTCATTTTGCTGAAGGTTGCAATACCTTAACATAATCTGTGTAGTAACTCTCCAGTTTTTTGGTTATTGCTTCTCCTATTTCAGGTTTTCCGTTAGCTGTACAGGCATTTGCAACCCTTGATGTATACTGAATAGCTGTCTGAATCTCAAATTCTTCAGAGTTGATAATAAAAGGTTTTTGTTTAAGGAGATAATCAAGTCTCTTATAGTAGTAATCGCAAAAAGCATTAGTCATATTAACAGCTTTCTCTGTAGCCCCTGCAGCGAAGTAAGCTTCAACTATATCTGTCATATAGGGATCGTAAGGGATCTTTTCAAGAGGGAGTGCCTCCATACAAAAATTAAGTGTTTCTATCGCCTTTTCATTTTTCCCCTCAACAGAAAGAGCTTTAGCAAGTCTTGCATAGTTCAACCTGGCTTTGACAACAATAATCGTACGCTGGTGATTATAATCAATATCTACACCTTTCTTATTCGCACCTCCCCACACAAATTTTTTAATCAGATTCTGGTATAGGATATCACTATCAATTCGTCCATAATCAAGCCAGCTTTTATTTTGAGATTTTATGGGCACTAAACGAAATGCGAGTCCTTCCAGTTGAAAATATTCCTCAAGACCAAGAGCGTCATTATGATATCCTGTGACAAAGTAAACAGGGCGCTGCCAATTATTGTGTGCAAGAATATCAAGAACTATAAGCTGGCTTTTAAGTATTGAATTCCCCTTAAGTTTGATATCAATGTATGGAACAATTTTATCAGCGTCTTCCGGTTTAACAGTTCCCGAGGCAAGTACCTTCGCTTTATCTACAGGAATTCTGATTGTACGGGACGGAATAATATCAAGGATTTCTGTAGCGGAAACCTGCATTTTTGTCGCTTTGTTATCGCTGTTTACAAAATCAATTATTGTTGAAATATCTACAGGATCTTTTGTTTTTTCGAATATGAAGAGCTGATTGTTGATCCCATCATAATATTTTTTAACAGGTAATGTAACAGGTAGAGGAGCAGACCCGTAGGTTCTGCTTTTCATCTGGTCGATATACCAGTCGGTATTAAGAAGCATCAGATTGCATACACGTACGTCTGTCCTTGTACCTTCCACCTCCTGGTCATACCATAAAGGGAAAGTGTCGTTATCACCATTTGTAAAAAGAATAGCATCGGGGGCGCATGAATTCAGATAGTCAAATGCGACGTCACGTGCAAGATATCGTCCGGAACGGTCATGATCGTCCCAGTTTTCTGCACCCATTACTACAGGTACTAAAATAAAACACAGTAACCCGGCAAAAGGAGCAGCGAACTTCTCCCCTGTAAGTTTTGATAAAGCTTCGAACAGAGCAAGCACTCCCAGTCCTATCCATACAGAGAAAAAGTAAAATGATCCGGCATAAGCGTAGTCCCTTTCCCTTGGCTGGTTTGGATATTGGTTCAGATATATCACAATTGCTATTCCTGTCATCACAAATAGCAGAAGAATTATTCCCCAGTTTTTATTATCGCGGTTTAACTGATAAAACATCCCGACAAGACCCAGAATAAATGGTAACAGATAATACTTGTTCTTTGAGGGGTCGGTTTTCATATCTCCAGGCAAATCGGAAGTTCCAAGTCTTGGTTCGTCCAGGAATTTAATCCCTGTTATCCAGTTCCCATTTACTGTTCCACCGGTTCCCTGTGTGTCATTTTGTTTCCCGGAAAAATTCCACATAAAATACCTGAAGTACATGTAACCAAACTGGTATGAAAACATAAATCGAAGGTTCTCTCTGAATGTTGGTTTCTTCAGGACCTTCTTCTCACCAGATTGGTCTGTAACCTGTATCGAGGTTCCCTTAACCCTGCCCCATTGCCGGTAAACTTCCTGATGGTCAGGCTGATCGCTCCACATTCTAGGAAAAAGAGTAACAAATCTTGGATCGTATAGCCGTTCAAGGTTATGGCCTGTTATGATATACTTACCATTCTCAAGGGCATATTTAGGCTTTCCGTCTACATAGTCCGTAACAGGAGCATTAAAATAAGGCCCCTTAAATAATGGCCGTTCACCATATTGTTCCCTGTTCAGAAAGTAGAGAAGGTTAAATGGATTTGACGGATTGTTCTCATTCAGTGGTGTTTTTGCGGAAGACCTGATTACAATTATTGCATTTGCAGAATACCCTATAAGGATAACCATTATGACAGTAAGCAGGGTATTTAGCGTTGTTCTGCTCTTTCCAGCTATGTACCAGATGACTCCGGATATTATCAGGAGCGCAAGTATATTAAGAACGGCTGAACTGCCAATTACCCAGATTCCAGTAAAAAAAAGGGCTGCTATGGCAAGAACCCCGTTTTTTACTCTGTTTGTTGATGAAAATGAGAATTTAACTGCAAAAATAAACAGGACTGCTATAAGGATCACATGGATAACCATTCCGCTGTTTGAAGGAAGGCCAAGTGTATTCACGAAAAACCAGTCAAATTTTGAAGAAATGGCTACAACACCCGGCATTATTCCAAACATCAGCAACGACAGAAGTATTATCGAAGTCACTAATGAGATTGAAAAACCTTTCCAGGAAAATTCGAATTTTTTAAAATAATAGACAAGGACTATTGCCGGAATTGTGAGTAGATTAAGAAGATGTACTCCGATTGAAAGTCCCATAAGAAACCCGATCAGAACTAACCATCTGTCAGCATGTTTTTCTTCGGCTACATCCTCCCATTTAAGGATTGCCCAGAAAACGAGCGCAGTAAAAAAAGCAGACGAAGCATATACTTCACCCTCAACTGCTGAAAACCAGAACGAGTCTGAAAAGGAATAAGCAATAGCTCCGACGATTCCTGCAGCCATAACTGCAATGATCCTTCCGGTATTATATTGATTCTCATTCTTTATTAGGATTTTTCTTGCAAGATGGGTAATAGTCCAGAACAGAAAGAGGATAGTAAATGCACTTGCCAGTGCTGACATGGAATTAACCATAGCTGCAACTTTTGAGACATTCCCTCCAGCAAAAAGAGTGAAAAACCTGCCCAAAACCATAAAGACAGGATTTCCCGGCGGGTGCCCGATCTCAAGTTTAAAACAAGAAGCTATGAATTCACCACAATCCCAAAGACTTGCGGTTGGTTCAATTGTCATCATGTAGGTAAACGCTGCAACAATAAAAACTGACCATCCTGATACGTTATTAATCAACTTGTACTTCTTCATTCTATATTACCTTTATCTACAGAAAATCTTCTGTTAATTTCGCTGACGAAAATACTTATTTTTTTCATACCATTATCAACAGATTAACAGTCACTAATTTTGCTATTTTTGAAGAATAGTTTTTTAAATGAGACATAAACTAATATTTTTATATACAGCTTTGATTTTCTCAGTACAAGCTGTCACTGCACAATATTATGAGACAGGCCAGGATCCGGCATCAACAAAATGGATGCAGATAAAAACAGGCAGATTCACTATCATTTATCCTGAGAAATACAACCCCGGGGGAATTGTGTACGCAAAATCGCTCGACGAAGCATACTCAAAACTTATGTCACTTTTCCCTGAAAAGAAGTTTAATATCCCGGTCGTCATTCATAATTTTTCTATTCAGTCAAATGGTTATGTCGCCTGGGCTCCTCGAAGGATGGAATTATATCCAACTCCGGATCAGAACACTATTCCTCTCGCCGCGGAAAAACAACTTGCAATTCATGAGCTTGCTCACGTTCTTCAGATGGAATCATTAAACAGAAGCTTTTCAAAAGGGATGTCTATATTTTTAGGGGAACAGTTCACAGGAATTGTTGCTTCGCTTCTGCCAATATGGTTCCTTGAGGGTGATGCAGTTTTTGCCGAAACAGTACTTACACAGTCTGGTCGAGGACGCATACCTTCATTCCAGAAACAGCTTAAAGCACTGATAGTTGATAATAAGAAAGATTTTGCCTACGATAAGATTCTTAATGGTTCTTATAGGGCTTTTGTACCTGATTATTACGAATCAGGTTATCAGATGGTAACCTGGGCCCTGACCAAAAATGACCCTCAGATATGGAATAAAGTACTTAAATTTACTGCTGAACAACCATTTACTCTTAACCCTGTGAATATAAGCCTTTCAAGAAGCTCAGGCTTAACAAAGAATAAACTCTGGAAGGAAACTTACGATACGCTAAAGACTATCTGGACAAAAGATGTATTAAAAGACAACCCTGCAGATTATGAAATGGTAAATCCTGACAAACATGGACAATATATTAATTACTATTCTCCTGTTTTTGCAGGTACCGACAGTATTATTGCAATTAAAACTTCATTAAGCGTCCCCCCATCATTTGTTCTCATCAATCCGATCCAAAAAACAGAAAAAAGGATTTATACACCAGGACAGGTATACCCCTTGTTTATCTCTTATGGTAAAACAAAGCTGGTTTGGGTTGAAACACAACCTGACCCCAGATGGGAAAACAGAGAGTATTCGGTTATTAAACTGATGGATATAAAAACCGGCAGCGTCATAAAACTTACGCGAAAATCGAGATATCTTGCAGCATCAGTATCTCCTGACGGTAGCAAGATAGTTGCAGTGGAAAACAGTGTCAACAATATTAACAGGCTTGTCCTGATTGATGCTGAAACAGGTGCAGTGATACAGTCTGTCCTTACTCCCGGAAATGTCTATCTCCAGCACCCGCAATGGGCGGAAGGTGGGAAGAAAGTAACTTTTATTTTCTTAGCAGATGCCGGAGAAGGAATCATGTCATTCAAATTTGAAGGACAGGAATGGGAGACCCTTATTGAATCAGCAAGAGATGATCTGCAGTCTTCATTCCTGAGAAACGATTCCCTCTTTTTTATTAGTTCTTCATCGGGGACAGATAATGTTTATCTCCGGACTCCCGAAAAAAAAACAGAGCCATTGACTCGTTCAAGATTTGGCACAGTTGATGTAAGTACTGGCGGAAATAATCTCCTATTCTGTGATTATACATCCCTCGGGAACAATATCTGTAGTAGTCAAATTGTATCAGCCCGGGGAGTCCTTAAAGACAATGTAAATTCTTCATCTTTCCTCATCAACAGATTTGACATTAAGACATCATCGGATGATGACAAGAGAAGCATTTTATATACATCTGAACCATACAGAAAATGGCAGCACCTTTTCAGATTTCACAGCTGGATGCCATTCTACATAGATATTGAAGAGCTTAATATCGATCCGGTGAGTGTCAGGCCAGGAGTTTCTATTATGACCCAGAATACTTTAAGTACACTTACCTCAACTTTAGGTTATGAGTACTCAACAGATAAACGCAACCTGATTCATTCACGGATAACCTGGCAAGGGTGGTATCCGGTTATTGAATCACAGCTCGATTATGGTACACTTCCGCTAGTAAGTAAAATGGGGGCAACCGTTGCCAATCCTTCTGATATCAAGCCAGGTATGAGTTTCACAAATACTATTTCATTTCCTCTTCAGTTCTCATCAGGCAGGTTTTCAGAGTTTCTGCGACCCTCTATTTCAACTAATTACATAAACAAATATATTTATATCAAAGAGAAAAGTAGTTATGATTATGGTCAGACCATTATTACAGCAAGACTCTATTTTACAAATTATTACCGGTCAGCAATTCGTGATATATATCCAAGGTGGGCACAGATAGTTGATCTTAATTATAGCTATGCTCCCTTCGACAGGAATATCTATGGATCAGCAATCTCATTAAAAACCGCATTCTTTTTCCCTGGGATTTTCCCTAACAATGGCATAAAAATACGGTTCGAAACTGAAAAGCAGGATCCAAAGAAATATTTATATCAAAGTTTTTCATCCCTTCCACGTGGGTATTATAATATTTTTCCGACAGATATTGATTTTCTTTCAGTCGATTATTTTCTGCCTTTAGCATACCCCGATTTCAATGTTGCAAGTCTCCTTTACCTTAAGAGGATTCGCACAAGTCTCTTTTATGATTATGCTTCAGGGCCAGGTAATTCATTTTATCAATACTCTGCAAATGGGTTGGTTCCATTTTATGATGATCCCAATAAGATATCTTTCAAATCATTTGGAATTGAATTGCTTTCAGATTTTCATGTCCTCAGGATACCCTATATGATATCCGCCGGAGTTCAGGCAGCATGGAAAAATGTGAATGCACCACCCTCTATTGAATTACTGTTCAGCATTGATTTATATGGATTGACTTTCGGAAGAAGGCATATGTAACCCTTTCAGGATATCAGCCTCCGGGCAGTCTCTTTTATCATAAGCCAGGCTCTTTCAACATGCCCGATAGTTATATTTGTCTGAGCTGTAACCATTCTAAGTGTATATTTCCCATTTAAAACAGTATGGCTCAGATACAATTTTCCGGAATCATTAAGCTGATGATTTAGTCTTTCATTTAAAACATTTATCTGATCTTCACTAAAACCTGAAGGAATATACCTGAAACAGACAACGCAGATAATCACAGGAGCAAGTATTTCAAAATCAACTTCTTTTGAGATCATTTCTGAAAGTTCTGATGCGATAGCAATATGATTTCTTACGGCTTTACGGAGGCCTTCAACACCGTAAGTTCTGATTACACTCCATAGTTTTAATGCTCTGAATCTCCTTCCCAGAGGGACACCCCAGTCGCGATAATCATTTACTTTGCCTCTGGTCCGTGTTTTAAGATATTCCGGGAGAATCTCAAAGGTTTTAATCAAAGCCGATGCATCCTTTACAAAATAGGCGGTACAATCAAAGTTTGTAAACATCCATTTATGAGGATTGAACACAAAACTATCGATATATTCCTTTCCGTCAAGCATCCATTGAAATTCGGGCAAAATAAGCGCAGTACCGGCCATAGCAGCATCAACATGAAGCCACACATCATTTTCGTGACAAATCTCTCCTACAGCTCTTAAAGGATCAACTGCAGTGGTTCCTGTGGTACCTAAAGTTGCAACTACACAGCAAGGGACATGCCCTTTCTTTTTATCATTGAGGATTGCTTCTCTCAGCTTTTCAGGATCTATTGAAAAGTCATCTCTGACAGGAATTTTAACAAGGTTTTTCCTGCCGATTCCACTTATTTTAACAGCTTTTTCCACAGATGAATGAGTCTGCCCCGAACAGTATGCTTTCAGAATTACTGATTTTTGGAGACCCTCAATGTTGGCTGAAAAATTTGTAGCCTTTTCCCGAGCTGTCAGAATTGCTGCAAGCGTGGCAGTTGAGGCAGAATCCTGAATTACACCTTCAAATCCTGAAGGAAGCCTTATCAGGTCCCTTAACCAGACCATCATTTTTTCTTCGAGCTCTGCTGCTGCAGGAGAGGTTTCCCATATCATGCACTGGGCTGCAAGTGTTGCAATCAGCATTTCAGCCAGGATAGATGCGGGGCTGGTATTCGCCGGAAAATATGCAAAAAAATTAGGATTCTGCCAGTGGGTCATTCCCGGCATTATTATTTCATTGAAATCCCTCATTAGAGAGTCGAATGATTCGGAATGTTGAGGGGGTTTGTCAGGAATTTTATCAAAAATCTCACCCGGCTTTACTGATGATTTGACAGGCCAGTTCTCAACATTTTCCATATAGCCCGCCATCCATTCGACAAGCTCATGGGCATGTTTTCGGAATTCATCAGGTGTCATTTGCTATACGTTAACTAACGGAATCTGCAAGAAGAATTATTTTATTTGCTTTTACTTCAATCACCCCCCCGCTGATCTCATATGTTATTTCTTTGTCTTCCTGATCGACCATTCTGACTGAACCATTTTCGAGGGTAGAGATAATTGGCGCATGGTCCTTTAGTACCTGGAATGATCCTTTCTTCCCCGGAACTCTGATCGATTTAATTTCCCCGTCAAAAATTTTTTTGCCGGGCGTGATAATCTCAATTTTCATTACAACTTATTAATAAAAAGAAGTTTCCCAATCAGTCAATTATTTTGACTGAGCGAGTATTTTTTCACCTTTTTCAATGGCGTCTTCGATAGTTCCGACCAGCATAAATGCCGATTCGGGGTACTGGTCAACTTTTCCCTCCATAATCATATTGAATCCCTTAATTGTATCTTCAATTGAGACCAGTGCGCCTTTGATACCGGTGAATTGTTCAGCTACCTGGAAAGGTTGTGAAAGGAATCTTTGTACTCTGCGTGCGCGGTGAACAACCAGCTTATCCTCTTCAGAAAGTTCATCCATACCAAGAATGGCAATAATATCCTGCAATTCATTATATCGCTGCAGCAACTCTTTTACTCTTTGTGCGCAGGTATAGTGAGCTTCACCAACGATTTCTGCGGTGAGAATCCTGGAGGTTGAGTCAAGGGGATCTACAGCAGGATAAATACCAAGTTCAGAAATTTTTCTACTTAAAACGGTTGTAGCATCGAGGTGGGCGAATGTCGTTGCCGGAGCAGGGTCGGTAAGGTCATCGGCAGGCACATATACAGCCTGAACCGAGGTGATTGATCCATGTTTGGTTGAGGTAATACGTTCCTGCATGATACCCATTTCAGTTGCAAGTGTTGGTTGATATCCAACTGCTGAAGCCATCCTGCCAAGAAGTGCTGAAACTTCGGAACCTGCCTGGGTAAATCTGAAGACATTATCCATGAAGAAAAGAATATCTCTTCCTCCGCTTTTTTCATCACCATCTCTGAAATACTCAGCTACTGAAAGACCAGACAGAGCAACTCTTGCTCTTGCTCCCGGAGGTTCGTTCATCTGACCAAACACCAGCGCCAGTTTTGATTCTTTAATGGCATCCTTATCGACTGTTGAAAGGTCCCATCCTCCCGATTTCATATTCTCAAGAAATTTTTGGCCATAAGTTATTACTCCTGCCTCAAGCATTTCACGGAGGAGGTCATTGCCTTCTCTTGTCCTTTCTCCCACACCTGCAAATACTGATAAACCTGAGTAAGCTTTTGCAATATTATTAATCAGTTCAAGGATAACAACTGTTTTCCCTACACCTGCACCACCGAAGAGACCAATTTTTCCTCCTTTTGAATAAGGTTCAATAAGGTCAATCACTTTAATACCTGTATACAATATCTCCTTTTCTGTTGACAGGTCTTCATATTTTGGCGGTTTCCTGTGGATCGGGTATCCACCTTTTTTATCAAGATATCCTATGCCATCGATAGCTTCTCCGGTAACGTTCATAAGCCGGCCCCTGATCTGTTCTCCGATCGGCATTGTAATTGGTAACCCGGTTGCTACAACATCCATTCCCCTGCGAAGACCGTCGGTTGAATCCATTGCAATCGTTCTGACCGTTCTCTCACCTATATGTTGTTGACATTCCACAACAAGAATGGAACCATCGTCTCTCTTTATTTCAAGAGCATCGAAAATATCAGGCATATCAAAACCCTGTTTTTCAAAAGTAACATCAACCACTGGTCCGATGATCTGGCATATTTTCCCGGTATTCTTTGACATATACTCTAGTTATTTATATAAGTTTTCCAGAAGAGACAAAATTAATAATTTTTGTGTGTTAACCTGACTTATATCCTTATAAATTCAGTTTTGTCAAAAAGATCAATTCGCCCTGTTATTTATCAGATTCATTTGGTCTGAAATTCCATAAATTTTTTATCTTTATTGTCAGAACCAATGAAACCAGATATCAACCAAATTAAAAACAGGTTCATGAAAAAGCTTTTTGTGACATTCCTTTTAATGGTTTCTGTACTGACTATGGCAGATGGCCAGTTTACCGGGATAGGAGGAGGATTAGCCATGAGCAGTGGTTTCCAGTTTCATGATCAAATATTAACGGTAAATAAGAGCAATTTTGTTGCAATCTCGTTTAAAGGCTTCTACAAAATTAGTGTGCCTTTTTATGTTTCTCCCTCTTTTACTTTTTTTTATCCACATGTCACAAAAGAGCAGGTGTCGAAACAAACAATATCTTCAATGATGTTTGACATAAATGGACACTACTTTCTCAACTCTACTGACAGGTTTGAATTTTATGGTCTTGCAGGACTTAATATATTGTTTGCAAGTTATAAGCATTCGGGCGAGGGCCTGCCTGCATATAAAGAGAGTGATAATGCGCCGGGGCTTAATATTGGAGTAGGGACTTATATCAAAATAACTAAAAAATTCGATATCTACGGAGAAGCTAAATATGTTTTCAACAACAGGTATAATCAGTTTATGCTTAACGCGGGAGTACTGCTAAATATTGAGCCGAAGAATAAACACGAAAATAAGGAATAATAGTTTAATTATCTCTTCCAATAAGTGAGCTGGCAATATTAGCCAGCTCTGTTTTTCTTTCACTAATTACACCTATCTTTTCAAGCAGACTGAAAGCCGTGTTAATATAATCATTAGCAAGGTCTTCTGAAATATTCTTAATATTCAGCTGATCGTACAAATCAATGACTTTTTTTACTTTGATTTCAGGATCACATTCTTTCAAAGCAAATTGTTCATGGAGTTGTTTTGCCTGTTCGACTGATGCTATTTCCAGGGCTTTCACAAGCATAAAGGTTTTTTTATTGGAAATAATGTCTCCTCCCAGAATTTTGCCAAATACTTTAATATCTCCATAAATATCAAGCAGGTCATCCTGAATCTGGAATGCAAAACCCAGGTTTCTTCCAAATTCATAAAGCAGGTCAGAATCCTTGTCATCCGCACCACCAATAATAGAACCAATTTTAGCTGATGCGGCCAGGAGCACCGCTGTTTTCAGCTCGATCATACGCAAATATTCCTCGTGTGAAATAATAGTTACTTTTTCAAAATCTATGTCGAATTGCTGACCCACACATACTTCAATTGCTGCTTTATTAAACACTTTGAAAACTTTCTGCAAGCAGTGAGAAGGAGTTTGTAAAAAACATTCATTCGCAATAAATGCCATTACATCGCCTGACAGAACTGCCTGGTTAAGGTTCCATTTACTGTGGACAGTGGGCAGGTTCCTTCTTACAGGTGCATGATCCATAATATCATCATGAACCAGGGTAAAATTATGAAACACCTCAAGCCCTGTTGCAGGTATTACTGCTTCATCAATTGTATCACTAAAAAGGTTGCAAGCCATCAGGGCCAAAACGGGTCTTAGTCTTTTCCCACCGATAGAAAGAATATACTTAACCGGATCATTAAGTTTTTCTGCTTCCTCGTTATAGGAAAGATTAAGAATAGCCTTATTGACTAATTTTTTAAGATCAGACTGAGTATACATTATTATTCTTTTACAACCTGATATTGAATTAATTTTAACCTCTCAGAGCTTCAGCGCCATTTACAACTTCGAGTATAGCATTTGTAATAGTGGCTTGTCTTGCTTTGTTATACTGAAGTGTCAGATCGCGGATTAGGTCTGTTGCATTGTCAGTTGCCTTATGCATAGCGGTCATACGGGCACCATGTTCTGCTACAAATGAATCAAGAATTGCTTTATAAAATTGAATTTTTAATGACTTTGGAATTAACTCTTTGATAATGCCCTCTTTATCTGGTTCATAAATGTAATCAGTCGGAGCAATTTTAACATTTCCCGGTGGAACTGTCTCAACAGGTAAGAATACTTCATTAGTAAGGTTTTGTACTGCAGCATTTTTAAACTGATTATAAATCAGTTCTACTCTGTCAAATTCCAATGAAACAAAACTGCTCATAATCTGTTCAGCCATTCTGGAAACATTATCAAATGTAAGATCATTAAACAGATTATTCTGCTCAGGAAGCATATTTACTTTCTGTTTTCTGAAATAATCAAATCCCTTCTTCCCGATTGTTAAAAACATCAGGTTCCCCTTTCTGAACTGGTCAGAGTATTTTTCTGAAATGACCATTCTTGTTTCATTTATAACATTGGTATTGAATGCTCCGCAGAGACCTCTGTTAGATGTGACTACAACAATCAGAACCTTTTCAGGAGAAGATACCCTTCCATAAACATTGTCGACTTCAGAGTCTGCAATACTTTGTGAAAGATCAACCAGTAACTCGTGTAATTTTTTTGCATAAGGCCTTAGTCTCACAATCTTATCCTGAGCTTTCCGTAATTTGGCAGCAGATACCATTTTCATTGCTGATGTGATCTGCCTTGTTGACTTAAATGAGGTGATCCTTATCCTTATTGCCTTTAAATTCTCCATCTAGAATTCATTCCCCCAGTTTTTCTGATTACAGTGGCTTGTACTTTATAACTAAATCCGCGGCAACTTTTTCAAGAACTTTAGTGATATCATCGTTAAGTATGCCGTCACGAAGACTATCGAGAGTATCCCTGTGTTTATGCTCAAGCAACTCCATAAAATCAATTTCGAAACTCTTCACTTTGTTTATAGGAACATCTTTTAAAAGTCCGGTGGTACCGCAATATATAATTGCTATTTGTTTTTCAATAGGCACAGGTGCAAACTGAGCCTGTTTAAGGATTTCAACGTTTTTAGCTCCTTTATTCAGAATAGCCAGAGTTGAAGCGTCGAGATCAGAACCAAATTTAGAAAATGCTTCGAGTTCACGGTATTGAGCCTGATCAACTTTTAATGTACCGGCGATCTTTTTCATCGCCTTAATCTGGGCATTTCCTCCTACCCTTGATACGGAGATTCCGACATTAATTGCGGGTCGTACTCCCGAGTTGAAAAGGCTCGATTCGAGAAATATCTGTCCATCGGTGATCGATATCACATTTGTCGGAATATATGCCGAAACATCACCGGCCTGAGTTTCAATTATTGGAAGGGCAGTAAGCGATCCTCCTCCTTTTACAAGGTGCCGTATCGATTCGGGAATATCATTCATCTTTTTGGCAACATCATCAGATTCAATTATTTTAGCTGCTCTTTCAAGAAGTCTGGAGTGCAGATAAAAAACATCTCCGGGGTATGCTTCACGTCCGGGCGGACGACGGAGTAAAAGTGAGACTTCCCTGTATGATACTGCCTGCTTGGAAAGGTCATCGTAAATGATAAGGGCATCACGACCCGTGTCGCGGAAAAATTCTCCGATCGCAGCTCCTGCAAAGGGAGCATAGAATTGTGATGCAGCGGGATCAGAAGCAGTAGCAAGAACAATAACTGTATATGCAAGTGCACCATGTTCTTCAAGTGTTACTGCTATATTGGCAACCGTTGAACCTTTTTGTCCGATTGCAACATAAATACAATAAACAGGTTTCCCTTTTTCAAAGTTACTTCGCTGATTAATGATTGTATCAATGGCAATGGCGGTTTTGCCAGTTTGTCTGTCACCGATGATAAGTTCCCTCTGACCACGACCTATTGGAATCATTGCATCAATTGCCTTGATCCCGGTCTGGAGAGGTTGCTTGACGGGCTGACGGAAAATAACTCCGGGAGCTTTTCTCTCAAATGGGAGATTAAATAGTTCACCGGTAATTGGACCTTTACCATCAATTGGCTGTCCTGTAGGTGTTATAACTCTACCTAATAATCCTTCACCTACTCCGATAGAAGCAATACGGCCGGTTCTTTTAACGATATCACCTTCATTTATCTCTTCAGTGGGACCAAGTAATACTGCACCGATATTATCTTCTTCAAGGTTTAGAACAATAGCTTCAATTCCATTTTCAAATTCAATCAGCTCATTCGATTGTGCATTTGAAAGTCCGTATATACGTGCGATTCCGTCACCAACCTGAAGCACTGTTCCAACTTCTTCCAGTTCAACACCGGTCTGTATTCCTTCGAGTTGTTGCCTGAGAATTTTTGAAACTTCTGATGGTTTAATATTTGCCATACTATATCTTCTTAAAAATCTTTAATTGTAATCTTTTTCTATTTTGGTATTATGACACTTCCTATAAGTTCTTTTTTTATTTTCCTGAGTTTATTCCTTATGCTGGCATCGATGTAATTATCATCAACCTGAAGGATAAAGCCTCCAACTATTTCAGGATCAATATTTTCTTTGAGTTCAACTTTAGTCTTGAAAACATCAGAAATAAGATCAGTTATCTGTTTTTTGACTTTATCGTCAATTTTAACTGCAGTGGTAAGCACAGATTCGGTGATCCCCTTGAATTTCTTCGTTTCGTGGATAAATACCCTTGTAATTGCAGGAATAAAACTTTCCCGCCCGTTTTTCACAATAAGGTCGATAATGGAAAGAGTGATCTTTTCAACGTTATCTCCAAGCATTTTGTGAAATATTGCCTCCTTCTTGGAGGGAACAATGATGGGACTATTCAGGAACTCTTTTGTTTCCGCAATTTTACAGATCTCTGAAATAAAGATCATGTCCTGGTAGACATTATCAAGAATCTTTTTTTCGAGAGCTGACTGAAATAATGCCCTTGAGTATCTTACAGATATTTTGCTGTCGTTCATTACAGATTCCGGTTCCTAGTTTTTATTTAAATCAATCTCGTTCAGATAATTATCGATCAGTTTTGCCTGTTCACCTGATTGCTTAAGTTTTTTACCCAGCAGTTTTGAGGCAATGTCAACTGAAAGAGTTGCAACCTGTTCATGAATCTCCGAAAGTGCTTTTAGTTTTTGGTTTTCAATCCCGACTCTTGCCTTTTCAACAAGTTTTTCAGCCTCCTCTGTAGCTTTTCCTTTGGCTTCAGAAATGAGCTTGTCACGTACCTCTCTGGCATCTTTCAGGATATTTTCCCGTTCTTCTCTTGCTTTGCGAAGGATTATTTCATTATCACTCTGCAGCTTTAACATTTCTTCTCTGGCTTTTGCAGCAGATTCGAGAGAACCTTTAATCATCTCATCTCTTGCTTTCACCGAAGAAAGAATGGGCTTCCAGGCAAATTTGGTAAGTACCACGAGAAATAAAACAAAGATCAGAGCTGACCAGAAAATTGTTCCTACTCCCGGTGAAACAAGGCTGTTTGCTAAAAGTATCATATATATTTAATTAATTCGATAAAATTAAAAAAGGAAGACCTGCAACCAACCGTTGCAGGCTTCATGATTTTCTCTCTTATTTTGTGATAAGAGCAACGACAATTGCGAATAATGCAGCACCTTCAATAAGTGCGGCAGCAATGATCATTGCAAGCTGTATCTTTGAATAAGCTTCGGGTTGCCGTGCTATAGCATCCATAGCTGAACCACCTATTCTTCCGATTCCCAGTCCTGCCCCGATTACTGCGAGACCTGCTCCAATTGCTGCAAATGTACTACCTGTCATAATTCAAGTTTTAAGTTAAACAATTTATTAATGATGTTCTTCCGGTACCGCCATACTGATGAACAGTGCTGACAGCAGAGTAAAAATATATGCTTGAAGGAATGCCACGAGGAGCTCGAGGAAATCCATAAAAATCACAAAAAATATTGATACCGGAGCCACTGCCAGAGAATCAAAAATGAAAATAAGGCAAATAAGACTCAGTACAATTATATGTCCTGCAGTAATATTGGCAAACAATCGGATCATCAGTGCGAAAGGCTTTGAAAATAATCCTATTATTTCAACAGGTATCATAATCGGCAAAAGCCAGAAAGGCACACCCGGGGCGAAGAAAATATGTTTCCAGTATGTTTTATTACCGCTGAACTGGGTAATAAGGAACGTGCAAGTCGCCAAAACAAATGTAAGTGCAATATTCCCTGTAACGTTTGCACCGAAGGGCGGGGGAAACGGAATAAGCCCCATCAGGTTGTTGATGAGTATAAAAAAGAATGCAGATAAGAGGTAGGGCATATACCTTTCGTATTTATCTGCCCCAAGATTTGGAATGGCAATATCATCGCGGACAAAAAGGATTACCGGTTCAAGAAAGCTCTGAATACCTTTTGGATGACTAATTCCCGATTTCTTGTATGAACGGGCAAGTGAAAGAAATAAAAAGAGACCTATCAGAGCTGCGGACAACATCCCGATAACTGTCTTTGTCATTGAAAAGTCAAGAGGAAGGTTTTTCTCATCGAGAGTTCCTTCTTTATTAACCGTAACTATTTTACCCTTAAGATCGCCCTCTTCTTCAATTTTATATCCTTTATATTCTTTCCCGTCAGCCAGTTTTTTCGAAGAGAATACATCAAGTCCTTTCTCTTTGCTGTAAAGAATAACCGGAAGATAAATTGCAACATTCTCTCCGTTTTTCCACGTTAGTATATGCCATTCATGGGAATCGGCTATATGATCAAGAATAAAAGTGCTTGCATCAAATTTCCCTTCAGTTGCTGTTTTTTCCTTATCTTCCTGACCAAAGGATGAAATAGTGGTACCGGCAATCAGAAAAAACAAGAAAAAACTAATCAAAATTCTTGTTTTCAATTCAGTTCTAGTTTTATAAAGCTCTGCTTTTCAATGTTTTCAGTATAACATATATAGTAAACAAAGTGAGTGTTAAATATAAAACAAAAAACATTAAAACAGACGGCAACGAAGTTTTTTTAGCAACAATAAACCAGATAAGTGCAAATACAATCTCAAACAGGAACTTAAGGCTTATTGCAACGAGAATATATAAAGTCTGGCTGTCAGGTTCTTTGGGCTGACCTTTAAAAAAAATCAGAAGAGTAATAAATGCTATTATCGAAAAAGAAGAAGATAAAATTACAATATCACTGAAATAAAGATTTAGTTTTAATATGGAAACAACTAAATATGCTGCTATTAATAACAGTACGTTCAATAAAACCAATACTAAAAGATATTTATGAATTAATTTCAAGAATGGGGATCACTTAATAAAATCTTTAACGGCAATGTATATTGCTGCAAAAACACCAAACAGTGAGAGAACTATTGTAAAAACAGGTGTATGCCAGCCTGTCAGTTTATCAAGTTTTACGCCACCCCAGACAGTAACAAGAATAATACCTATCATCTGGAAAGCAATCCCTGAATACCGGCCAAAGTCCTGGAGCCCCTTATTTTGAAGGTTTTTCGGGTCCTTTTTCTTTAATGGTTCCTGCTCCTGCATTATTATCGGTATCACTCATTTTACAGTTTCCAGAAAATACTGCTCCTGGTTCTATAGAAAGTTTTGATGTAACTATGTCACCATTAATTTTTGAAGAAGCTTTCAGGTTAAGCAACTGCCCCACAGTAATTTTGCCTTCAATAAATCCTGATACTTCTGAATTCTTGCAAATAACTTCCCCTTTTACCTTCCCGGTTGTACCAATAACAACTTTACCCTTTGTGTTAAGATTTCCTGTAAGAGAACCATCGATACGGATATCACCACTGGATTTTATATCACCGGTTATGTCCGTCCCATTGCTTATAAGGTTAATGGTAGTGTTATCTGGTTCATTGAACTTTGCCATAATATTTAAAAGTTAAGAGATACAAACTTAATAACTCACAAATATAAAAACTATTGCAGATAATAATAAAATTAGGGATGACATCTTTTGTTTTGGTGAGAAATGACCCCTCTGCTGCTGCGCGGCATTATCAGGGGAGAGTGCCCGAAAAGCGAGGGGGTTTATTTTAGATCGGAAATCTCCTATTCCGGGTTATAAGCCCACTTAAGGTAGATAGCGCCCCACGTAAATCCACCTCCGAATGCGGCAAGTATCAGAATATCCCCTTTTTTAAGCTTTTTTTCATATTCCCATATGCACAATGGAATAGTAGCATTTGTTGTATTTCCATAATTTTCGATGTTGATCATCACCTTTTCTATTGCAAGTCCCATTCTTCTGCCGGTAGCATCGATAATACGAAGGTTTGCCTGGTGAGGAACAAGCCATGCTATGTCATCAGATTTAAGATTATTCCGTTCCATAATCTCTACGGCAACATCAGCCATATTTGAAACCGCAAATTTAAAGACACTTTGTCCTTCCTGGTAAATGAAGTGTTCTTTTGCATCAACTGTTTCATGTGAGGCAGGTTTAACAGAGCCTCCGGCTTTAAGATGCAGGTACTTTCGTCCCGCGCCGTCTGTATGAAAAATATAATCAATTATCCCGAATTCCTCATTTGTAGGTTCAAGCATTACTGCTCCGGCTGCATCTCCAAAGAGCGGGCAAGTTGTACGGTCGGTGTAATCGGTAATTGATGACATTTTATCGGCTCCGACAATAATAACTTTTTTATATCTGCCAGTTTCAACATAGGCTGCTCCGGTTTGTAAAGCAAAAAGGAATCCCGAACAAGCTGCATTTAGGTCAAAGCTGAATGCATTTTTTATACCGCATTTATCCGATATGATATTTGCTGTTGCAGGGAAAAGCATGTCCGGAGTGGCAGAGGCACAGATCAGCAGATCAATTTCTTCAGGCGCGGTATTTGTTTTCAACAATAAACCCCGTACCGCCTGCTCGCCAAGATCTGAACTTCCGAGGCCCTCTCCTTTAAGTATTCGCCTCTCTTTTATTCCGACTCGTTGCATAATCCATTCATCGGAAGTGTCAACCATTTTCGAAAGTTCCTGATTTGTCAGCTTGTATTCCGGCACCCAGGCATTGATTCCTGTAATAGCTGCCCGTATTTTTTCCATAATTATATTGCTTCTTTTATCTTTTGTGCCAGATTGGCGTGCACTACACCCCTGGTCTGCAGAACCATGTTCATTATGGCTTTCCTTTTCGAAATTCCATGCCCGATAACAACATTGGCATTTATTCCAACTATAGGTGTTCCTCCTATGTTTTCCCAGTCAAGACGGTCGAAGTATGCATCTTTAAGATTTCTGATTTTATATAAATGATGAAATGCTTCTCCCATCTTCAGAATAACATTTCCAACAAAACCATCACATACGATAACATCAGTCATAGTTTCACGGAAAAGTGCATTCCCCTCGATATTACCAACAAAATTCAGTCCGGGGTAATCTTTCATCAGCTCATAAGCTGCTTTAACAGCCGGAGTACCCTTTGTTTCTTCTTGGCCGATATTAAGCAATCCGACAGTTGGATTATCTGTTCCCAGGACATACTTTGCATAAATACTGCCGAGAATACCATATTGCAAAAATACATCCGGTTTACAATCTGGATTCAATCCAACATCAAGAATAACAGAATCGCGATCATCAACGCAGGGTAATACCATTACCAGTGCCGGTCTTAAAACCCCCGGTATCATATTTACGGTATAACTTGCGCCAACAAGCATTGCCCCAGTATTTCCAGCACTGCAGAAACCATCCAGATTTCCATTTTTCAGCATTCCGTATCCTACAGCGATACTTGAGTCTTTTTTTTGTGAGAATGCTTTTGCAGGATGATCAGCCATTTCAATAACCTGCGATGTATGTACTATTTCAAATTTGGACGGCTCAATATGCATCTCCCTCAGTTTCCTTAAAATGGAAGGTTCATCTCCGATAAGGACAAGGTTCTCATTAACTGATAAACGCTTAAGGGAATCACCTGCACCCTCAATGATTGACTCAGGTGCGAAATCACCACCCATGACATCAAGGCCAATTCTCATATTACATTTTTTAAGTTAGGCGAGTTCAGGCAGTTGCCTTTTTCTCAATAGCAAGCTTACCTCTGTAAAAGCCACACTCAGGACATACCCTGTGATACAGAACTGAAGATCCGCAGTTTGAACAGCTTGCCGTTGTAGGTGCAGTTGCCTTATAATGTGTTCTGCGCTTATCTCTTCTGGTCTTGGAATGTTTGTGTTTAGGATGTGCCATATTAAATTAATTTAATTATCGTTCATTAGTTTTTTCAATTCATCCCATCTCGGGTCGTTCTCTTTTTCTTCTTCTATTAAAAGCTCCTCCAGTTTTTTCAACATAAACGGATCGCATGTGCTCTTACCATTTTTATCAGCAGGATGTACCCTCTTTATCGGCAAAGCCAGTATAATGAATTCATATATCTGCTGTTGCAGATCTAATTCATATTCATCGGCCGGTAATGAAAGAATGTCCGGATCAATATCTTCGATGCTTTTCCCAAATTTAACAAGTAATCTGTTCTCACTGCCAACAGGCTGGGAAAACATCTCCAGACATCTGTCACAGCTTAATCTGAGGCTTCCGGAAACCCTTATTATCATATCCAGATGGGAAGATCTTTTGTCCATCTCAATATTAGCAATAAGGCTGCCTTCCTTAACTTCCGATTCTTCAAACTGTTCAAAAAACTCTTTATCAATCTCAAAATCAATTGTGTGGTGCCCTTCTTTTAATCCACTTAACGATATGGTATAGGATGAGGGCATCTCTTTAAATTTTGGTTTGCAAAAATATGAATCCTTCTTCAATTAAAAAAATTATCAACAAAAAAGTAACATTTATTGTCATAAAAGGCCAAATACCGATAGAAAAATGCTGTTTACCGAATTTCTCTTAGTCGCTGTTTATTTGAGAATTATATTTGTTATAGATTAAATATTTTAAAATTATGAGACACAGAGATTATCACCACTACAGAGACTATCCTCGCTTAAGGGACAGGGAACATCATCCCAGGGTAAGCATAGGATTATTCTTTATTGTTCTTGGTGTGGCACTTCTCGTTGCAACAAATGACTTGCTAAACCTTGGAACTGTCAGCAACTATTTTACCTGGGAGACAGCAATGATTTTCATAGGCATTTTATTACTGTTAAACCTTCATTTCATCGGAGGTCTGTTGCTTATTGCAGGAGGAATATGGTTCTTAAAGGACCATATCTTCTTTATTACTCCTGAAATCTTCAGAAATTTCTATTGGCCTTCTGTAATAGTTTTAATTGGCCTGTCATTTATCATATCATCACTTTTTAAAAGAAAAACTAAAGTTGATAATTGAAAAACAAATAAATTTACGATTATGGAAACAAATGAGAACTACAGAGATGAGCGTCGTCAAGCCAGGGATGAGCGTCGTCAACTCAGACGCGAACAACATCACCTTCAGAACAACCGCCCGATTATTGGTGTGATCCTTGTACTGGCCGGACTATTCCTTGTAATGAGAAATACTGGTTTCTTCCCTGAATTTATTGATCATGTTATTTTCAGCTGGCCAATGCTCCTTGTTGCCATCGGATTGGTTATGACCCTGGGAGCTTCAGAAAAGACATCCGGGGTTATTGTGATGGCAGTGGGAGGGTTTTTTCTAATCCCCATGATATTCCGTGAAACCTTTCATGCCTATAATATGTTCTGGCCTTCGATTTTTATTATCATCGGGGTTATTTTCATAGTCACAAAACGTCATGGATGGAATTCTGCTATATCAAAGGGAGTAATAGGAGACGATTATGTTGATTATGTTAATATATTCGGTGGTGGTGAACGCCAGATCATTTCAGAAAACTTCAGAGGGGGAAAAGTATCAGCTGTTTTCGGAGGTATGGAACTGGATCTCACAAAAGCAAAACTGGCACCAGGCAGAAATGAACTTGAGATAGCATGTGTCTTCGGAGGAGTCACGTTTATTGTACCCGACGATTGGAATATATCAATAGAGGTAACACCTGTTCTGGGTGGGTTCAATGATTCCAGGAAATTAATACCAGGCAGAACTATAGATTCTACAAGACAACTTGCGATAAAAGGGGCCGTGGTATTCGGCGGTGGAGAAGTTAAAAGCTATTAATTAACTTACGGATGAAACATCCGATCTTTTCAAACAAAGTAAGGCTTATAGTGTGGTGGCTGGTCTGGATTTTTCTTGCTCTGGGACAGTCGCTTCTATTTTATTATGCCTTCGGAAGCTTTATTGAAATAAGCCTGGTCGATAGCCTTGTATCTTTGCTTATCTATTCGGGTATTGGTCTCTCATTATGGTATCCATTCAGGTTTTTTAATTCCGGAGAGATCCGGACAACAGCCCTTATCTCCAACCTTGTTGCAAGTGGAGTGCTTTCTATCACGCTCTGGGTCGTGATAACAAAGTTTATAATGACAACTGTATTGCCGGAACAAAACAATTACGAGGCATACTGGGCTGCAACATTTCCATACAGAGTAGGATCAGGTGTTTTTATTTACGGCTTAATTATTCTCACTTATTATCTTTTCGAAAGCTTAAGAAATCTTTCTGAAAAAAATACCAAAGAAGCACGGCTGGAGAGCCTTGTAAAAGAGACTGAGCTTAAAATGCTCCGGTCTCAGATCAATCCTCACTTTCTTTTCAATAGCCTGAATTCAATAAGCTCCCTCACAATTACCGATCCTGAAAAAGCCAGGGATATGGTAGTTAAGCTCTCGGAGTTCATGAGATATGCTCTTTCAAGAAAAGATGAACAACCTGTATCCCTGCAGAATGAACTTGAAAACCTGCGTTTATATCTGGATATTGAAAAAGTAAGGTTCGGAGATAAGCTTACAACTGAAGAGATTATTGACTCCAATTGTTTTGATTTAAAAATCCCCGTAATGCTGCTGCAACCACTTTACGAGAATGCAGTTAAGCATGGCGTTTATGAAAGTACGGAAAGCGTTAGGATAATAACACAAGCAAAGATTATTAACGGGTACCTTGAAATAACTATAAGCAATAATTATGATCCTGCCCCATCATTAAAGAGAGGAACCGGGACCGGGTTGTTAAATGTCACCCGGAGGCTTGAATTGTTCTACGGCAACAAGGCATCGATGAGAACATTGAAAGAAAATGGGATTTATTCCGTAAACCTGTACATACCGACAGATTATTTGTAAATGTTATTTGAAAATTAATATATAAATTTAGGGGTAAGAAAACAGAGGGACCTTTTTAGCAGCACAGGGAAACAAAAAAACAATGGAAAAGATCAAAATAGCTATAATTGACGATGAATCACCCGCACGTGAAATAATTAAGCATTATTTAAAAGAGGTGGATTCAGTTGAAGTAATTGCTGAATGTGCTGATGGCTTTTCAGGTCTGAAATCAATTTCAGGAATGAAACCTGATCTTGTTTTCCTTGATATCCAGATGCCAAGACTTACCGGCATTGAATTGGTTGAGGTTCTTACTGAGAAACCAGAGATAATCTTTACAACAGCCTATGATCAGTTTGCAATAAGAGCTTTTGAGCTTAATGCTGTAGATTATCTTATGAAGCCTTTCCCGAAAAGACGGTTTCTTGATGCAGTTAAAAAGGCAATTGATAAGATCAGGTCAGGTAAAGGAAATAAAGAGCCGGCAAGCCAGCTCCTGTCTAAAAAGCCTGAATCTTCCTCACCTGTTAACAGGATTGTGGTGCGCAAAGGAAATGCTATCAATCTTATACCAGTTGAACAGATAAGATATGTTGAGGCTCAGGATGATTATGTGATGATCTATCATACAGCCGGCAAAGCTCTTAAACAGCAAACAATGAAGTCTTGTGAAGATAATCTTCCAAAAGCTGATTTTGTAAGAATTCACCGGTCATATATTGTAAAAGTTGAAGAGATAAAACGTATCGAGCCTTATGGTAAGGATAACCATATTGCTATACTTCAGTCGGGTGATAAGCTTCCAGTCAGCCGGGCTGGTTATAAACATTTAAAGGAGGAGCTTAATTTCTGAACAAAGTTCATTGTCATCCTCTGTGGTTCTTTATGTCTCCTCTGTCGCCCTCTGTGTAACTAAAGATAAGAACTAACACAGAGTTGCACAGAGAAGCGCAGAGTTGCACAGAGAAAATCCAGAGGTTTCTACCTCTTCAGCCTGTTTTCTTTTTCCCGTTTTGTAAATATTGCAGATAGCGGGCGATATTGACGGAACCTGAACAGGGGGACAGGATCAAACCCGTGGGTCCCGCCTGGTCTGCATCTGAGTATACGTCCTGTTCCTAATAACAATCCAGTGAATGGTCCATGAATCTTCAGGGCATCAAGCATATATTGTGAACAGGTTGGAACATGTCGGCAGGAGGGACGTAAAAACGGAGAAATTGAGTACTTGTATAAGAGTACTGGAAGAGATAAAAGAAACGATAATATTGCATTGATCGACTTAATCATGATACAAAGATAATAACTGTCATCTTAGCTGCAAGATACAGGGTGCAAGATGCAGGGTGCGTTTCTCACCAGGGTACTTTGCAATCTTTGCAGTTAATGGAATATATATTTGGATTGCTGACAAAATGACCAATTTCAACTGTCAGAATGGTTTTGGCAAAGGTTTTGCTGATTTACATAAATTTTAATTTAGGAGGGAAATGAAGTTATGAGTATCTGGGTAATTTTTATAGGATTCATGATCCTGAGCTGGATTGTGAGCATGACACTAAAATCAAAGTTTAATAAGTATTCGAAAATTCCTCTTGATAATGGGATGTCAGGCCGCGAAGTAGCGGAAAAGATGCTCCGTGACAATGGTATCGCAGGTGTAAGCATTGGAAGTGTTGAGGGTCAGTTGACTGACCATTATAATCCTGTTGATAAAACAATCAATCTCAGCCAGGAGGTATACAATGGCCGGAGTATTTCATCAGCAGCAGTGGCAGCTCATGAATGCGGCCATGCAGTTCAGCACGCGAAGGCTTATGCATGGCTTGGGTTCAGATCCAAGCTGGTTCCTGTTGTCAGCTTTACATCCAAATGGGTACAATGGATATTACTTGCAGGGATACTACTCGTACGTACTTTCCCTGTTTTATTGCTGGCAGGTATCGTCCTCTTTGCATTGACAACCCTTTTCAGTTTTATTACATTACCTGTAGAAATAGATGCAAGCCGGAGGGCTCTTGCATGGTTGTCAAATGCCGGAATAACTTCATACCAGAATCATGAAATGGCACAGGACGCTCTCAAGTGGGCTGCATATACATATGTGATTGCGGCTCTTGGCTCACTGGCGACATTGCTGTACTACATTATGATATTTACAGGGTCAAGGAGATAAACCCCCTCGCCCCCGCTTTTGCGGGGCAGGTTCTTCGGGCTCTCACCCAGAAGGGGGAGAAATGCCCGCCATTAAGTGTAATTCAAATTGACATCCGTATTTTCCTCCCCCTTGTGGGAGGTGCGAAGCGGCGGAGGGGTTTACCTCCCTTTTACATCCAGCCAGTGTGTCCTTTTTTCAATTGTTCTTACCACAACCCATATTACACTTGCAGCAATAAATAGATAAATCCACATTCCAGTCAAGTATATCCGTTCCGAAAGGAAATAGTTTCTAAAAAGATCCATAACGGTGAAAATGACAAAAATATTGACAAAACTGTTGTATTCTCTCTTTAGAACATTTTTTAAGGAGAAAGGAAGCTTAGGCGGAATGAATTTAATTGAATAGGGGATAAAAGAACTTACTTTTTCTGACCATTTGTCATAAATGTCACCGAACTTTCTCCTCAGGAATTGCTCTTCTGCGAACATAATACGCTCATAATAAAGCCAGTATATAAGTACGAATACAAAAGTAACTCCTACTGACCGCAAAAACAAAACCGGGCCAAGCCACATAAAGAAATTTCCAAGGTAAAGCGGATGCCGTAAAAGAGAATAGATCCCTGAGACATTCAATTCATCTGCAATTTGCCCGTTTGCTGTGTTTCGTCCGGACGTGTTTTTCGGAGTAAAACCTACTGTTAAAATTCTGATAACTTGTCCAAATAAACTCACCCCAAGAAAGATAAGCTCATCTCTCCTATCAAACAGTATTGCCTGCCTGTTGCCCAGGTACATCATTACAATACCTGCAACGATCAAAAATACAGGAAGCCAGCTTCTTCTTTTAAATAACCAGTTCCCGCTATTTTCAAATTCATGTACCAGGGCCATCATTTGGTTTTTTAGTGATGGGGCAAAAGTATAAAAAATCTAGAAACTGACTTTAACCGGAAAAATCCTGTTTAATTCTTTTCCACCTGCGGAATTCCTTAAAAGCAATTATTTGAAGAATCCTGACCAATTATTCTGGAAAGATTTTTTATCTTTATCAGTTGTACTAAACCAATTATCCAATGGCAAGTCTCAAGCTTTTACTGGGAATAATCCCTTCGACTTCTAAAATCGAACAGGCTGAAAGAGCTTTGATTTCTGAATTTGAGAAGCTCCATGTTTTTTCAGAATCTGAGGTGCTGACAAGATACAATGTGCTAAATGGTCTGGTAAATTCTTCCGATTTCGTTCAGAAATGCAAAGAGCTCAAATCCCTTCGATATAAGAATTCTGAAGAATACCTGAATGAGAAAGAATTTTTTTCACTTCAGAAAGCAAAGGATATTGTACTATATTTTAAAACCACATCAGGAAATATCCTGAAAAGGTTTAAAGATATGGATGGGTCCAGTAAAATAAATGAGTTTGAGGCACTTGAAAAATTCATTGAGTCTCCCGGGTTCAGGGAAAAGCAAAAAATGAAGCCTTTTACTTTCAAAGATACTGATGAATACCGCAAGTTAGATGAGTACAGGGCTCTTAAAAAAGATCCGGAAATTAAAGCATTCTTAAAATCACCCAAGAAAAAAAGGTCATTTTTTAAACCATCTAAGAATAAATCACAACCTAAAGTTGAAATAATTAAAACCAGGTCAATATTAAGATTTGAAGAACTCAGTGCTTTCATAAAATCATCTGAATTCCTTGCAAAGAAAAACATGAGGCCAATAACCTTCAAAGATTCTGAAGAGTATAAAAAGCTTCTTGAATACAAAAGAATAAAAAGAACGCTTGAAATAAAAGAGTTTTATAAGTTCAAATCCTCCAATGAGTATGCAAATTTTCTGGATACCGATGGTTCAGCACGACTAAAAAGGTATCATGAACTTAAAGAGTATGTTGCAACCTCGGAGTTTAAACAAAGAAAAGAATATCTTCAGGATAAGAAGAGATTTGAGAAGACTGAAATGTTCAAAGAGATCCAGGAATATAATAAGCTGAAGAAGGATGCGGATATAATCTGGTATTTTAAAGTTAAGGACTCAGACAAATTCGATATTCTGAAGCAAAGGGAATTGACATTCAGTGATGAGTTTGATGGTGAAAAACTTGATACTAAAAAATGGCTGACAAATTATTACTGGGGCGAGAAGTTACTAAAAGACAGATACTCCATAGAATCGGATCTTCAGGCATATACTGAAAAAGAAAACTTTGAAGTCCGTAACAGCATTCTGAGGATCAACACTAAACCCCAGAGAAGTACAGGAAAAGTCTGGTCCGTTGCAAATGGTTTTTCAATAAAAGAGTTCAGCTATACTTCAGGACTTATCAATTCGGGTACCAGTTTCAGGCAGAAATATGGAGTTTTTACTGCAAAAATCAAACTGGGAAATCCCAATGCAAAAAGCGCATTCTGGATGCTTGCCGATAAGATCACACCTCATCTCAATATATGCCGGACATCCACCGGGAAAGTATGGTTCGATTATTACCCGACAAAGGGAAATGGCTCAAAAACCTCAATCGGGTCGCGGTATTCCAAGGATTACTATATCTATACACTTGAGTGGACCTCCGATAAACTTGTATGGAAAATAAACGGCGCCGAGGTTTTTTCTCAAACTTCAGACGTTCCTCAAGAGCCAATGTATGTTCTTTTCGCAGGTGGTCTTGATAAACCGATTAATGGATTAACATCGATGGAAATTGATTGGGTCAGGGTTTATACGGCCAAATGATAATAAAAATATATTAATAAATATGTTGTAGAGACGTCCAAATTGGGCGTCTCTACTGTGTTAATTCTATTTGGTAATCGATATAATGTAGGCTACCACCCTTCTTATTATCAGAATCAATACCACTATTGTAATTGTTATCATTGTAGTTTTGACTTTACTTTCTGTTCTTTATCGTGAATGAAGTCTTCATAATGATCTGTATACAACAACATTCAACTATTTAAAATCATTCTAAATAATAACAAACTAATCTTGAATTTGTTTAATCAACGAAATATGATACTGGTAGAGACGCCCAAATTGAGCCTCTCTACTTTCATATTGGAATCTTAACATTATTTTGCCAAGGCATGTAACTTTGTATAATTTTATCCGTCTTAGCATCGTAATTCACTTTATGACAGTTAAGGAATATAACAGATCTGTTGAGGAATTTGCCGATTCGGTCTATCGTTTCATCAGGGGTAACCTTAAGGATGATGAGCGGGCAAACGATATTGTTCAGGATAGTTATGAAAGGCTCTGGGGACATGTTGCAGAGATTGAATATACAGTAGTTAAATCATGGCTGTTCACAACAGCCTATCATATAATGATTGATATTATCAGGAAAGAGAAGAGGATGACAAATCTTGAACTGATACATGAAAAGGAAATGATATATGAATCTCAGTACACCGATCTTAATGAAATTCTCCATAAGGCATTGGATCACTTATCCGAACAACAAAAAATGTCTGTTATGCTTCGGGATTATGAAGGTTACAATTATAAAGAGATCGGGGAAATTATGGGGTTGAGCGAGGCCCAGGTGAAAATAAACATTTACAGGGGACGCGTTGCTCTTAAGAATTTTATCGGGAAAATTGAAATAGTACTTTAGTCATGCAAATCGACAGATCAAATTATGAAATATGGCTTATCGATTGGCTTGATGGAAATCTAAGTGATATCCAGGTTGAGCAGCTTCAGCATTTTCTCGACGAAAACCCTGAATTTAAGGAAGAATTTGATGAACTGTTCACCTTCAGACTTAATCCTTCAGGGAAATCTTTTCCACATAAAAACCATCTGAAAAAAACAACTGAAACCCTTTCAGATTCTCAGTTTGACTACCTTTCTGTCGCATATCTTGAAAATGATCTTTCTGCCGACCAGCAAACAGAACTTAAAGAAAGTATAGAGCAGGATACTGAAAAGAGGATGTCGTTTGAATTGATTCAGAAAATGAGACTTTCGCCGGTCTCTCTTTCGTACATGCATAAGAATCGACTCAAAAGGAGAACAGTTGTTCAGAACGTTTTCAGATTATCATTAATTGGATTATCAGCGGCTGCAATTATCACATTAGTGGTAATAACCTATCTATCAAAACCGAAGGACCTGCAAGTTAACTTTGAAAAGACTGCCCAGACTATGGCAGTTGACAGCACTATTCGGAAACCGGCAGTTAAAATAATCTCGAACGAAACAAAACCGGGGAGAAAGATCATCGTGGCTAAAAAACAAAGTAAAATTTTGTTTGGTGCATTGCAGGAGAAAGTTTCTTCTTTAACAGAATCTGCCATTAATCCTTCCACAACGAGTGATTCACTGATAAGATCTGCTGATCTTCCCCTTACATTGATTAATAAGATTCTTGTTTCGCCGGAGATCTATTTAAAAGGAGAAAAAATCCCCAATACTCTGATTGCATTAAAGGAAACCGTCGCTGTACCTGAATACGATGATGGAAGATCCAAACTTGGCAAATTCATTGCAAAAACATTCCGTGTAAAAATACTGAAAGAGAAAACAGCAAAAGACAGCCCCCTTAAAGTTTACGAGATAGCTGAAGCAGGTGTTTCCGGACTCAATAAGCTACTTGGCTGGGAAATGGCACTTGATGAAAAGAAGGACGAGAAAGGAGAGATTAAATCGCTCTATTTCAGATCTAAGATCCTTAAATTTAATGCACCCATTAAAAAATCTGAACCTGTTCAGTAACTTTTCTCACCCCTTCCCCGTCCCATCTCTGAAAACAGAACTATTTTAAAATTTACTACTATGAAAAAGTTGGGAATAATCATATTGATAACAGCAATAATTATGTATGGATTCTGCCTGAAAGTATCAGCGCATTGCCAGTCAGATGAAAAACAGGAAAATGCAGGTAATAAAAACGAATCCACTAAAGGAACTATCGGCAAAGATCTCGGAACCGTTGAAGAAAATAATTCGGCACTTAATCTGAAAGCTGGAAACAGGAGACTAAACATCCTTGAATCATTAGAAGGACCCAGCTTTGATATCAAAAAATATTCAAAGAAAGAAGAATGGGACGAGGAAGATAATGAGCAGGAGCATGCCAGAAGAAGATCCAGATTCAGAGGACATTGGTCAGGAATTGAATTCGGATTTAATAATTATTTATCTTCCGATAAAAGTTTTTCTATGCCGGCCGATATTGATTACATGACTCTTCACTCAAGTAAATCAAGCTGTTTTAACATTAATTTCACACAATTAAGTCTGGGTTTGACCAGGCATTTCGGATTTGTTACAGGACTTGGCCTGAATTGGAATAACTACAGGTTTGATGGAAATAACAATATACAAAAAGGACCAATCGGGATTATTGAAGAACTTGATCCGGAATTAAACCTCGAAAAATCAAAACTTGCCACCCTGTTTCTTACTCTTCCTCTTATGTTGGAGCTACAAATTCCGGTTGAAAATAATCGCTTACATATTGCAGCCGGACCAATAGGAGCATTAAAACTAGGATCACACACTAAAATGGTATTTGAGAATGGACATACGGAAAAAACTTATGGAGATTTTAGCTTAAATATGCTTCGTTATGGAGCAACCGCCCGAGTTGGTTATGGAAACTTTCAGCTTTATGGAACTTACTATGCAACTTCTCTGTTTCAGAGCAGGAAAGGCCCTGCAGGTAATGATCTTTATCCTTTTGAAATCGGGGTGGCTCTTGCCTTCAACAATTAATTTTTACATCATTCCTGATAATGGATTTATATATTGCATTGTAGAGACGCGCAAATTGCGCGTCTCTACATGTTTAATATTGTTTGTTGTGTGCAGCTGGTGTATATTTGTACTGTTCAGATACTAATTAATAATGGACGGCAATATATTATCTCCCAGAGAAATAAGAAGGTACGGCAAACAGATCATGATCCCTGAAATTGGGCTCCCGGGTCAGGAAAAGCTGAAACAGGCAAAAGTCCTTATTATTGGTGCCGGGGGATTAGGATGTCCTGTTCTTCAATATCTGACATCAGCAGGGGTAGGGAAAATAGGAATAGCAGAATTTGACACGGTTGATGAAACCAATCTTCAAAGGCAGGTATTATATGGGGCAAATGATGTAGGAAAACTTAAATCAATTATAGCAAAAAACCGTCTCGAATATTTAAACTCATTTGTAGAGATAGAAGTATACAATCTAAGGTGTGACGCTTCAAATTCACTCAGGATTTTAAGAAAATATGATGTTATAGTTGATGCAACAGATAATCTCGACAGCAGATACATCATCAATGATGCCTGTGTCATTCTGGGTAAACCCATGGTTCATGGAGCAATCTACAAATATGAAGGTGTGATCTCTGTTTTTAATTATAATGGAGGACCGACTTACAGATGTTATAATCCACAGGCAAAAAATGATGAATTTAAAAATCCTTTACCCTCCGGGGTGGGATTATTTGGCGTTCTTCCGGGAATAATAGGAACCTACCTTGCCAACGAAGTAATTAAGGTAATTACTGAAACGGGCGATATTCTAAGTGGAAAGATTCTGTTAATTAATATCTTAACTAATGCTTTTAATACGTTTTCTGTAGCAAATATCCCTGAGAATCATAATATTAAAAGTTTGGAATGAGTCAGAGTTTGTTAACTTTGCTCCCCTGTAATTCCATTAGTGGACAGATATTTCTTTTATAAAAATGAAGCTATTCCTTAAAATAGGGAAACTCTTTGCAATACTGATCCTCACAGTTTCAATTATTCTTCTTTCAGCCTCACTTCTGCTTAAAGATAATGTCGGATTTATAATACTGAGATCGCTCAATAAGAATCTCTCGACAAAGCTGGATGTGGGTTCATATAAGCTGTCGTTCCTAAGAAAATTCCCAAAAGCCTCCCTTGAACTTAAAGATGTGCTTGTTCATTCATCACCCGACTTCAATTCGCATGCATTTAAGGGAATCAATACCGATACGCTACTGTCGGCCCGTTATGTTTCATTGGAATTTAAAATAACGGATATCCTTAAAGGAATTTATACCATTGAAAGGATTGGTGCAAGATCAGGGAGGGCGAATTTTTTTACCGATACAACGGGCCATGTAAATTACAATATATCAGTAAAAAACAATTCTGCCAACAAAGAGGAAACTACGATTGATCTGAAACGAATTGATATTACTGATATATATGCTTATTATAACAGTCTGTCGGCTCATCTCATAATAGCCGGAGCAATTAAAAACGGCAAGCTGAAAAGCAGGATCACAGGTAATAATATCGATTTTACCGCAGGAACTGAAATTCAAATAAATCGTTTTCAGCTCTACAATTTCAGTATGGACAAACCTATCGTGGCTAAGCTTGATTTAAATCTCTTGAGCTCCAAAAGCGGAATACGGTTCAGAAAAGGCACAATAAATATTGATAATTATGATTTCGGAATTGAGGGGTTAGTCTCCTCTGATAATAATCTGGATCTTGACATAACCGGTCATAATTTAGATATTGCAAAGATCCGTAATTACCTGCCTGAAAAGTATCTGAAGTCAGTCTCTGATTATGACCCTTCAGGGATAATAATTGTAAATAGTAAAATTAAAGGTCTGTTAAGCAGGACATCAAATCCACATATTGAAATTAACTGGCAACTCAGGAATGGGAAAATATCTTATAGAAAATCTGATCTGACTTTTAAAAATCTTTCTTTCGCAGGACACTTATCAAATGGATCGAAAAACGGGTATAAGACGAGCTTTGTTTCAATTACTGATTTTAAAGCAAAACTCGGATCTTCAGAATATACCGGAGCAGTAACTTTAAAAGATTTTAATAATCCCCTTATTGATCTTTCACTGAAAGGCAGAGTTTTCCCTGCCGAGGTGAAGGAGTTTTTCAATATTAAGCAAATTTCGGCAGCTGGGGGTTCTGTAGATCTCGATTTGAAGCTTATTAACTGTACCTGGTCAAATAAGAGTTTATCTCTTAATGAATTTATTGATATGAAACCTGAATCCAGTCTGGATTTTAATTCATTGACTCTTGGGCTGAATAATAACAAGATTCTTTTCAGTAAGGTGATCGGGAATGTGACAATTCAAAATTCAATCAAGGCAAAAAAAATTCAATTCAACTACAAAGGGCAGAATATCAAAGTTGACGGGGAATTCAGGAATCTGGCCGAATGGCTTTCAGGAAGAACCGTAAGGATGACGGCAAAAGCTAATGTTGCTTTCGATAAACTAATTCCGGAAACTTTTTTTAAGGAAAGTCATGCTGCGGATAAATCAGATCGCAATCAAAATGCTGTTACTTTGCCCAGAGACATTATACTTGACATAAATTTCCGAATTGACAGTTTGTCTTATAAAACTTTTTATTCATCCAAAATTGAAGGGACCCTGAATTGCCAGCCAGGGATATTGACTTTTAAATCATTAAAAATGAACTCATTAGATGGCATGATCTCAGGTACTTGTTTTTTTGTTCAGAATAATAATAAATCCATAATTTCAAAGGGTAGCTTTATCGTCACAAACATTGATGTAAATAAAGCCTTCACGACTTTTCACAATTTCGGTCAAAGTTTCCTGAAAGCTGAGAATATAAAAGGCACACTATCCGGCTCTCTCTCGCTCCTGCTCCCAATGGATTCAGTGTTGAACTATAATATAAAGACGCTGACCGCTGAAGGGAAATACCACCTTGTCAACGGAGCACTTATCAATTTTGATCCGGTCAAACAGCTCTCCTCATTTATTGAACTCTCAGAACTGGAAAAAATAAGTTTTGAACAGCTTGATAATGACTTTTTTATAAAAAATAATTGGCTGTATATCCCCCAGATGGAGGTTAAATCCTCTGCCGCCGACTTATCTGTAAACGGGAAGCATAGTTTTGATAACGACTATGAATATCATGTTAAAATACTGTTATCCGAAATCCTGTCTAAGAAAAGAATAAAAAACAAAAGTAATGTAACCGAATTCGGTGTTGTGGAAGATGATGGACTTGGCCGCACCTCCCTGCTGTTGAAAATTATAGGTAAAGGGGATAAGGCTAAAGTAGGATATGACATGAAAGCTGCTGGTACGCAAGTAAAAAATGACATTAAAAAGGAGAGGAACTCACTCAAGACAATTCTGAACCAGGAATATGGATGGTATAAGAATGATTCTACACTAAATCAGAAACCTCCGGAGAAGAAATCCCGGTTCAGGATTAGATGGGAAGATGGCGATACGGTAAAGACAACACCTGACCCTCCGGCTGTAAAAAACCCTGTAAAGAAGAAATAATAAAATAACGCAGGTTTCTAAGATCAAATTAGCATATGACCCCTTTCCTAATCTTCCCCCTTGGGGAAACAGGAAAGAGGGTAAATTGGAATTTTAGGATTAATTTTATTTGTAATATAATATCTCAAATTCAGGCTATTGAAAATTTTTGGTCATAAAACTTTCTGGAAGTTGTTTTTACTTCTTCTTGTAGTACTCATAGGAATGGGTTCTCTCATTTATACTGAAACCCTTGTTACGAAACTGAAGGTAGAGGAGAGAAAAAGCGTGGAGTTGTGGGCTGAAGCTGAAAGGCTTATTATACTTTCCGATTCGAGTCAGAATGTTGATTTCCCCTATTCAATAATTGATAATAATAATACTGTACCTGTAATTCTTACTGATGAATCTGACAATATCATATCTGCAAGAAATTTCAATCCGGAAAAGGTTAAGGATACAAAATATATGATAAAGACCCTTAAAAAAATCAAGGAGAAAAATGAACCGATAAATATCAAACTGGAAAATGGTCACTTTAACCTTATTTACTATAAGGACAGTATTATACTTACAATGTTGATATATTACCCTTATACACAACTGGGAATAATTATCTTTTTTATTTTTGTCTCTTACCTGGCATTCCGTTCTTCCCGAAAAGCTGAGCAAAACCAGGTCTGGGTGGGGATGTCGAAGGAGACTGCCCATCAACTTGGTACTCCGACATCATCACTTGCCGGTTGGATAGAAGTATTACAACAAAAGTACCCCGAAATATCAATTACCAGAGAACTTGCCCTTGATGTTGAAAGACTTGAAAAAGTAACTGAAAGGTTTTCCAGGATCGGTTCAAAACCTTCACTTATAAGCGATAATGTTACTGAAATAATTTCACGGACCGTTGACTATTTGAAATTAAGAACATCATCGAAGGTTAAAATAATTATTGATTATAATCCGGATAAAGAGATTAAGGTACCGCTAAATTCCGCCCTGTTTGAGTGGGTCATTGAAAATGTTCTTAAAAACGCAGTTGACTCAATGGAGGGGAATGGAGATATAACTGTGCGTATCTCAGAAACCGAAAAGCAAGCATTGATTGATATATCAGATACCGGAAAGGGAATTCCAAAATCAGCTTTTAATAAAATTTTTAATCCCGGTTTCACAACCAAACAAAGAGGCTGGGGTTTGGGTCTTTCGCTGGCAAAAAGGATAATTGAGGAATATCATAATGGTAAGATCTTTGTAAGACATTCGGAGGTAGGTAAGGGTTCATGCATCAGAATTGTAATGACCAAGGCTAAATTCTAATTGCTATATTTGCAGCCCATTATGAAGAGAAATGATATTGAGATTATGGCCCCTGCGGGATCCTATGAATCACTTATGGCTGCGATTCAGGGGGGCGCCGACTCTGTTTATTTCGGAGTTGAACAACTCAATATGCGGGCTGCCTCATCAAATAATTTCACAATTGACGACCTCCGGACTATTGTCTCAATCTGCAAAACAAACGGGCTTAAAAGCTATCTGACAGTAAACGTGGTTGTTTATGACCATGAAATTGAACAGATGCACAGGATAATCGATGCAGCAGTTGAGAGTGGTATTACTGCTGTTATAGCTTCCGATCTCTCGGTAATTAATTATTCTTTTGCTGCAGGAATTGAGATTCATCTTTCAACACAGTTGAATATCACAAATATTGAGGCATTGAAATTCTATGCTCAATGGGCTGATGTTGTAGTTTTAGCCCGCGAATTGAATCTTGATCAGGTAACACATATTTACAATAGTATCAGAGGCCAGAATATTAAAGGTCCAAAGGGTGATCTGATTAAGATCGAAATGTTTGCTCATGGTGCTCTTTGTATGGCTATTTCAGGTAAGTGCTATCTAAGCCTTCATGAAAACAATAAGTCTGCAAACAGGGGAGAATGCTACCAGACTTGTCGCAAATCCTATATTGCCACCAGTACGGAATCGGGTTATGAGCTTGAGATTAATAATGAATATATTATGTCTCCAAAAGATCTCTGCACAATCGGATTTCTCGATAAAATGATTGATGCAGGCGTCAGGGTCCTAAAGATTGAAGGAAGAGCGCGGTCAGCAGAATATGTCAGAGAAGTATCTTCATGCTATAGTGAGGCTGTAAATGCCATGGAAAACGGAACATATAATAAAGAGAAAACGGAGGCCTGGAGGAGCAGACTTTCGACAGTTTTTAACAGGGGATTCTGGGATGGTTATTATCTCGGCCAGACAATGGGAGAATGGAACACAAATTATGGTTCCAGTGCTACAAAAAGAAAGATTTATCTTGGAAAGATTACAAATTATTTTACAAAACTTAATGTTGCCGAAATCAAACTCGAAAACGGGAATCTGAATAAAGGGGATACAATTCTTATTACTGGTCCTACTACCGGTGTTATTGAATATCAAGTTGATGAGATCCGTGTTGACCTTAAGGTGACAGAGAAAGCATTAAAAGGAGAATTGTGTTCAATTAAAAACCCTGAATATCTCAGAAGATCCGACAAGGTCTATAAGTGGGTCGATTCTAAAGAGATTACCACCCTCGGGGGCAAATTAAGTCCATTTTAAAGTCTTTGACACTTCCAGTATCTTCAGGGCATTGGATTCAATCTCATCAGTATCAGTATTAATATAAATTATGTTTTTGTTGTTCTTCTTCTTTAATCCAAACATATATGCCTTGTCGTAATAATAAAGAACTATTTCGATTGCCTTTGCAAAATCCCCTGTCTCAACTGCATTGATTGCATCTCTTGTTTTATTACCGCCAAGTCGCTTACTTATCTTTAAAACAGATGCATTAAGAGATTCCGGCGGGTAAGTTGAATACTCTTCCATAAGCCGGGGAAGTCTCGTCCTGACATCCATCACAAGTACGATTGATGGGGTTTCCTGCATATTAAGATAAAAAGTGTCAGGCATAAATACTGAACCTATATTCTGGCTTTCATCCTCGACCCAAAATGGGAATTCACTATCCAGCTTCTTCCAGTCATTAAAAAGCAGATTTGCGAATTGTTCAGTCGTCGGTTGAGGGGGCTGTCCTAAAGCTCCAAAAGCAGAGCCTTTGTGGTTTGCAAGCCGCTCAAGATCAAGGACCTGTTCCCCTGACGACTTAAGATACCTGAGAATATGAGTTTTACCGCTTCCTGTCATTCCTCCGAGTACTATTATTTTTCTTTTCTCAGAAAGACTTTCTAAAATATACCGGCGATATGACTTATATCCTCCATCCAATACTTTAACCTCGACATCACCTAATGAAAAGAGCCAGGTCATTGCTTCCGATCTCATACCTCCCCTCCAGCAATGAACCAGAAGGTTTCCGTTATTGGAGATCTTAAGACCTTGTTCCAGTTTGGAAACGAGAAGAGGGCCTGCGTGTTTAAGCCCCTCAATAATTGCAGGCAACCTGCCCTCTTTTTTAAATTTTGTCCCAACTGCTTCCCTCTCTTTATCATCAAAGAGAGGAATATTGACTGCTCCTGGAATATGACCAAATTTAAATTCAGAAGGAGATCTTACATCTGCAATTTGAATGGTCTCTGAAAGTTTAAGGAACTTTATTATATCAATTTTCTGAGCCGTCATGATTTTATTCTGGTAAAGTATTCCTTTGTGTTACTTTGTGCAATACTTTGTGTTGCTTGGTGGTTAATTTTATTTCTACCACAAAGGGGCACAAAGATTATCACGAAGGTTCACAAAGGATTTTAAATAGCCAATGCTCAAAACATTTATTTTTTAAAATATCTGGCAAAGAGCCTTTTGAGTTCATCAATCCTGACAGGTTTAGAAATAAAATCTTTAATTCCGGAAAGTTCGGCTTTCCTTCTTGTCTCAGGCATATTATCTGCAGTAAAGGCAACGATTAAAACTGATTTGTCAATTTTTAAAATTCGTTGAGCAGATTCGAATCCATCCATCTCCGGCATGATAAGATCCATGAAAATAAGATCAAATTTTTGGGCTTTTGTCATCAGATAACCTGCATAACCATCATCAGAAAGTTCGAAGGAATAGCCCAGGCTTTTCAGCATTGTCCCGATAACGTTCTGATTCATTTTGTTATCCTCAATTATCAATATTTTAATATCGGTTCTTACACTGCCAATTTCAACCGATGAAGTCTGATCCTCCAGAAATGGAAAACTATTCTTTATTATAGTCAGTAACTCGCTGACATCAAATGGTTTTATAAGATAATGATCTATTCCAAGCGTTATGCAATTAAGCCAATTCCCCTTTATGTCATTTGAGCTTATCATAAACATAATAAAGTTGCCCGAAAGCTTGTTTTCCCATATCACCCTTGCGGCATCAAATCCATTAAATTCCTCATCATCAAATATTATAACCAGGTTATATTTTTCTTCAGGATAAGTCATATTTGCCCTGATCTGATTCACTGTTGATCGCTGGAAAGTCGTGATTGTAACTGTAAGTCCCAGCATGTGTAGTGCACCTAAGATCTCCTCGTCACGGTTCTGATTTCCTGTTATTACGAGTGTTCTGATTCTATCAAAAGTTTTTATCTTCTCAAATGAAAGTTCTTTTATTTGTTTGTCGTTTGAGTAAGTGAGCAATGTAAATGATACTTTAGTCCCCAGATCCCCCGATATCCCCGACGGGCTGACGGCAGACAGTTCTCCTCCCATAAGCTCAACAAGCTGTTTTGACAGAATAGTTCCAAACTCTGAGTCATCATTTGATCTTACTTTCTTTGATTCAATATTTACAAAGTCGCCAAAGATTTTCTTAAGACTCGCTTTATCAAAACTTCTGCCGGTATCGAGCAACTCGAATCCAAGAGTTATTATCCCGTTTTTGCTGTTTTTAAGCATGCACTTCAGGCGTATTTCACCTTGTTCTGTATTCCGGACAGAGTGGTTGATCAGGTTTGTAAGAACTTGCCTCAATCTGAAGGGGTCACCAATGATGCTTTCGGGAACATTATCGTCAACCGTGCAAATTAAATTCAGATCGTTAGCAGCTATTTTTGTCTTTGCCAGATCTGTGCAATAATTAATCTCCTCCCTTAAATCAAAAGGAACCTCATCGAGTATCATTTTACCCGATTCAATTCTGGAAAAATCGAGGATGTCATTAATAATGCTGAGGAGTACTTCTGTTGAACGGTGCAGGAGGCCCACAATTTCTTTTGCCTCTGATGTAAGATGATATTTCTTAAGTACATCTGTCATACCGATAATCCCATTCAGCGGGGTTCTGATCTCATAACTCATCCGTGCCAGAAACTCCGACTTTGCCTCATTTGCCTTCGCTTCCTGTTTTCGTGCTGATTCAAGCATAGTTACATCAATAAGTATCTCCATCGTAGCTTCTTCTCCCATGAACATCACTTGTATGCTGTTTCTGTAAAGCACAATTTCCCCTATTTCTTTTTTGATGATTACAAACTGGTCGGGGTTAAAAGATCCACCAAGGTTTTTTGAATAATATTCACTTTCCCCCGGCAGAGATGATTCAGGAAAGATTTTACCCTTCATCTCTGTTTCGCTCAAATAAGAATATTGACCAGCAGCAACTTTATTCGCTTTAAGTATTTCCCTGTTTTTATTATGAACAATGACGCCTACAGGCATTTCTTCAATCAGTTTAAAGAGCATTTTTTCAGAGGTTCTTAATCCTTTCATTTCACGTGCCTGGGCTTTAATATGTCGCCAGAATAAATAAATAATTGCCTGGATAAGTAATAGTGTCCCCAATACAATGAGAAGAGAGTTCCTGATTATATATATATGAAAAAGACTTGTGGGAGCAGAAAAAACGAGCCCGAGATCTCTTTTTTGCAAAAGTTGTGTTGAATAATAGGACGATATTAATTCTTCCTCTTTACCATTAATGGTAGCTTTATGAATAAGATTTTCTACTGATCCTGCGGCCAGACCTCTGGTGATTTTATCCAGCTGCGAGTATACGACCCTGTTCTGATTATTATCGAAGATTATTTCTCCAGAGTCATTAACAACCCATTGCCATTGATATTCCTTAAGATTAAATTCTGAAAAAATAGCTTTAAAGTATTTCTGATAGTCAACAGTGACAACAATGTTGCCAATGATTTCATTAGTTTTTTTATTCAGAACAGGCAGGTAATAGTTATATTTTCGGTTTTCCTGAACGAGTTTCTCAACACTGTCTATTTGAGTCTGGACATGAAGGATAAATGGTTGTTCAAGCCACTCCTCACTATCATTATCTCTTTTTAAAGTGAATTCATTTCTATTATTATCATACAATTTAATCCCAATTATAAACTCTTTGTACTTAGAGAAGAACGCTTTCATCTTCTCTTTTGCCCTTGATTGATTCTCGGGACTAGTAAAAAACATGCTAAGGTCTTCTGAAAAATTGATACGGTTAAAATCGCTGACAAATCCGTTGTTTGTGCTATCGACCGCGAGGCCAACAATCTGCACCTGCCGGTCAAGTAATTCAACAATATAACTTATCTGCTTATTATACATGCTTTTATAAAATATATAATTAGCAATTAGTATTATCAGAAATGCTGAATAAACAAGAATAAGGATTCTTCTCATCTGAATAATATGTTTTTCTCCCAAAGAATATAAAGATAATTTATAAATGCAATAATTTCATTTCATCTGTACTTGCCATTATCTCCATCCATAATATTCAGATAGCTTTTGTACCTGAGAAAAGCGATCTCCCCCTTCTCCACTGCACTCCTCACTGCACATCCCGGTTCATCAAGATGAAGACAATTATTAAACCTGCACTCCCTTGATTTTCCGAAAATCTCGCGAAAAAAATGGTAAATCTCATTCCGTTCCATATCAACAACGCCAAAACCTTTGATTCCAGGAGTATCAATTACAAATGCGTCAAATGGCATCTTATGCATTTCAGGAAAGGTAGTGATATGCTTCCCCTGCTTATGATAATCTGAAATCTCGGCGGTTTTGAGATTAAGAAGCGGATTAAAAGCATTTAAAAGTGTAGTTTTCCCCACACCGGAATTACCCGATATCAGGCTGGTTTTTCCCTTCATCAAATTTTTAAGAACTTCAAGGTTTGTAAACTTTTTAAGGGAGAGCCTGATACATTCATAGCCGATATTATTGTACATTGACTCGAGGTACTCCATCTTAGCTAACTCAACCTTACCATAAAGATCAGTTTTATTTATAATTATTTTGGCCGGAACCCGGTAAGCTTCTGCTGTGATCAGAAACCTGTCTATGAATTCTACCTGTGTCTCAGGAAGAATAATAGTGACCATGAGAAATACCTGATCTATATTTGCAGCAAGTATCTGGGAATGCCTTGAGAGGTTTGAAGCCTTTCTTAAGATCCAATTCCTCCGGTCCAGTACCTCTGTTATAATTCCTGAATTGGTCTTTTTGTCTGTTTCGAACAGGATATTATCACCGACAGCGATAGGATTTGTAGTACGGAATTCTTTAATCCTGAGTTTCCCTTTAATGGAACAATTAATTATCATTCCATCGCCATAGAGTACTTTGTACCGACTGCCCGTAGATTTTAATACTACTCCCTTTTCCAATAGACAACAATTTGCAACAAAAATAAGGAAATAAATTAAACTAGTAGAGACGCCTAATTGGGCGTCTCTACAATATTTTGATTACAATTTGAACACCTGTTAATTATCCGAAGCCATCAGCAGAAATGGTTTCATCTCAAAACTGTGATAGTAAGGTCTTAATCTTTCAGTATTATAATCTGCAAGTCTCACTATTTTTTTAGATGCGGTTACCACGTCAATAGGCAGATTATCGTATCTTCCGTTCTTCAGGACCACAATCCTTCCGTGTACTCCTTTAAGAACAAGATCCAGAGCGAGATTTCCATATGCCATAGGAACAATGGAATCTAGAGCATCAGGATCTCCTCCTCGTACCATATAGCCAAGTTTCTGGTAAATTACATTAATTGTTTTTCCATTATTATGCTTAGCTGAAAGCTCTTTAAGTTTTGCTGATACCATATCACCGATACCACCGAGTTTTGCATGTCCATAAGCATCCTTTTCACTATCTGAAAAAATCATCTCGCCTCCTTTAAACATTGCTCCTTCCGAAACCAGAACTACTGAATATTTACTTGGATTTTGATTTCTGTCTTCAACAAGAAGTTTTGCAAGTTGATCTATCTCAAACTCATATTCAGGTATTACACACCTGTTAGCAGCACCTGCCAAAGTAGGCAGCATTGCGGTAAAACCAGCGTATCTTCCGAATACTTCAAGAACCAGAAGTCTTTCATGCGAACCGGCCGACGTTCTTAAACTGTTTGTCATTTGAATGGTTCGTGAAACGCAGGTGCTGAAACCAATACAGTAATCGGTTCCGGGAACATCATTGTCCATAGTTTTTGGAATAGCAACAACATTTACCCCTTTTTTGTATAGATGAACACCATAACTCAATGTATCATCGCCACCTATTGGAATAAGATAATCAACGCCAAGCCATTCAAGATTCTTGATAATCTCCGGAGTAATGTCATTATATTCAGCATTATAGGTGCTTTGTAGATGTTCAGGTACACTTGCTTTTGACATATGACTCGGTCTTGTTCTGGAGGTATGTAAAAAAGTCCCGCCGGTACGTCCAGCCTTATTAACTATATCATCAGTAAGGATCTGAAAATTGTTACTATTGTCTGCCTTTGAGTCTCTTATTAATTCTGAGATGCCTGCCCATCCCCTGCGAAGTCCGATTACTTTGTATCCTTCACGGTTTGCACGTATTGTTACGGCGCGAATGGCCGGATTAAGCCCGGGGACATCGCCCCCTCCCGTCAGAATAGCAATTATCCCTTTTGTCGATTTCTGAGTTGCCATGATCTTTTGCTTTTTATTTGATCCCATTATTGGTAAATTTAAGACCTCTAAAGTAAAGCTTTTTAATTTTATTCCAAAAACAGTAACTATGTCGGAAAATCAAACCAGTAAAAATTTACAAAAGAAATTATCGGTTTTGATTACAGGTGGAAGTGGACTTATAGGAAAATATCTTACATCATCCTTGCTGGCCGCTGGTTATTATGTTTCATATCTCTCAAGAAATGGCAATCCGTCTGGAAGAGTAAGAACCTTCAGGTGGGATCCTGAAAACAGAATTATCGATCAAGAAGCACTTGAAGGAGTTGATTTCATAATCCATCTTGCGGGAGCAAATATCGGTGAGAAGAGATGGACCCGTAAGAGAAAAGAGGAGATAATGGAAAGTCGAGTGGATTCAGCCAGAATTCTTTATAAATCCGTCGTTGATAGAGGAACCACGTTAAAAGCCTTCATTTCTGCTTCTGCAACAGGTATTTATGGCTCTGAAACGTCCGCGAAAATCTTTTGTGAAAATGATCCGCCCGCATCAGATTTTCTTGGTACCGTCTGTAGTAGATGGGAAGAGGCTGCTGATCTTTTTAATAACTCAGGGATCCGTACAGTAAAAATCAGGACAGCGGTTGTTCTTGAAAAAAACGATAGTGCCTTATCAAAACTAATGATGCCTGGAAAATTTGGTTTCTTAATTCAAACTGGCACCGGTAGACAGTATATGCCCTGGATTCATGTTACTGACTTGTGTAATATATATCTTAAAGCAATAGAGGATTCCGGGATGAAGGGGGTATATAACGCTGTAGCCCCTCAACATATAACACATAGAGATTTTATACATGTTCTGGCTGGAGTAATGAAACTCCCGGTATTTGGTATACCGATCCCGGGTTTCGTTCTAAAGACTGTTCTTGGAGAAAGGTCTGATGTGATTCTTAAAGGTAGCCGGGTCTCATCTGAAAAGATATTGAACAGTGGATACAGGTTCCTTTTTGGTATGTTGGAAGATGCACTTAAGAATGTAATCAGGGAATAGAATTTTACTATTCTCAGCCGTGCCTGGAAATTCCTTCAAGTTTTCCGACATCAACTACTTCGATAGTCTTTCCAAAGACTCTGATTATCCCCTCTTTTTTAAAATCAGATAGTGTCCTGATGACATTAGCAGTACTCATACCAATATAGTCTGCTATCTCTTTCCTTGAAACTGGCAGGTCGAATACCCGTGACTTATAAATTTCATTCGTGAAATAGAGCAAAACAAAAGCTACTCTGCCAATCAGATTTTTTTGTCTGATATCGAGGGTCTGAGCAATAATTTTATCGTTTATCCTGGAAATCTTGGTAAGAAGACCCATTGCAAATCCACCATTTTTTAAAAACAGTGCTTTTATAAATTCGAGTTTTACCATACATACAACTGAATCTTCAAGTGCTGAAACGGAATATTGGTAGCGTTCCTCTGAAAAAATACTCATATTGCTGACAAATTCAAATGGTCTGGTAATAGTTATTACCTGCTCATCACCGGCAGGAGTTCTTCTGTAAAGTTTAACCAGTCCGCTTTTAAGATATTTAAAGTTGCTGATTTTTTCTCCTTCGTGATTTATTATCTCTCCTTTGCGAAAAAATTGTTCCTCTTTGTGATCGCATAATTCTTCTACTGCCGCATCATTAAGGTAGGAAAATACCACATCCCGGAAATCGCAACTGGCACATGAGCATGGTTTTTTCATTTCGTTCACGCTTTTCTGTTTTTCACAAATTTACCAATTTCCTGATCACATTACCAATTTTCAATTTGTTTTATTGCCAAATTTAGGCCTAATTTGAATGTCTAAAAGTACTTTATATTCATTCTTGCAAAAATGATCTATAAAACTGATTACCATATGCATTCCAGCTACAGCGATGGAAGATCAGCACCGGAGGATTATATCTCTCCCGCAATCGCCGCAGGACTGAGCGAGATCGGTTTTTCAGAACATCTTACACTATTCAAAGATCTTGAGGACTGGAATATAAATCCTGTCAACATTTCTCCTTACATAAATCACCTGGAAACTCTTCGGAATAACGTAAGGAGTATTAAATTAAAAATTGGTCTTGAAGTTGATTTTTTCCCAGGAAAAGAAGAAGAGATTTATAATTACCTGAGTCCCCTGCCTCTTGATTATATCATAGGTTCAGTTCATTATCTGGGTGAGAAAACTGTTGACTTCGGTCCTGAATTTTATGAAGGGAAAAGCATAGACAGGCTGTTTGAATCATATTTTAATTCTGTAATTGTTGCGGTTGCATCAGGTCTTTTTGATATAATCGGTCACTGTGATCTGATAAGAATTTATGGGTACAAACCCCATGCTGATCAGGAACCATTTTATAGGAAGCTTGCTAAAACAATGAAAACCCATGACGTCGCCTTTGAGGTTAATACCAACGGCAGAAACCGGCCTCTTGCTGACTTTTATCCCGACCGGCGGTTTCTTTATATATTCAGAGAAGAAAATGTACCTGTTTGTGTTAATTCAGATGCTCATATGCCATCACGGGTTGGACAGTATTTTGATGAAGCGTATGAGTTGTTAAGGTATATAGGTTTTACCGAAATGGCGGTTTTTGACAAAAGAGTGAGAAAGATGGTTCCATTTTGAGGAGCAAAGCGACGAAGCAATCTTAAAATCCCATCCGGAATCTAACAAAAAAGAACCTATCTTTGGTATATTACATATGTGTATCCTGAACACTTTATTCTTAATAACCAGAATTATGAAAAAGCATTTAAAGATTTTTTTGTATCCTTTCATTTTGATTTTGGCTTTGTCAGGCTGCTCATCCAATAAGATGAGTTATATTAAAACAACCGGTCCGGATGTTGTATCGTTCAGAGCGTTACCTTTCAATTTAACTGATATTAAGCTCCTTAATGGCCCATTTCTGCATGCAACGGAACTTGACGCTAAAACACTCTTAAATTATGATCCTGACCGTCTTCTTTCCAAATTTTATTCTGAAGCAGGTCTGAAACCAAAGGCAGATCATTACATGGGTTGGGAAAACGAAACGATTTCCGGTCATAGTCTTGGCCATTTTCTGAGCGCATGTTCAATGATGTATCAGACAACAGGCGATAAACGCTTTCTGGAAAGAGTGAATTATATAGTTGGAGAGCTTAAATTCCTGCAGGATGCCGATGGTAATAGTTATATCGGAGCATTTCCAAAAGGGAAAAAGATACTTGAGGAAGAGGTAGCAAAAGGCAATATCCGTTCCAAGGGATTCGATCTTAACGGGATCTGGGTCCCCTTTTATACTGAGCATAAAATGATGGCAGGATTAAGAGATGCATATCATCTATGCGGAAACTCTCTTGCATTGGAAGTTGAAAAACGCTTCGCTGACTGGCTCGATGGAATTGTTTCTCCCCTGAACGATGAACAGGTTCAGAAAATGCTGCGTTGTGAACATGGAGGTATAAGCGAAACACTTGCCGATTTGTATGCAGACACCAGAGACAAAAAATACCTAAGAATTTCGAAAATATTCTATCAGAAAGCTATCCTCGATTCGTTGAAAGAGGGAAAGGATATTCTTCCGGGGAAACACTGTAACACAAATATTCCAAAATTAATTGCCTTATCAAGGATTTATGAACTCACAGCGGACACATCAGATCGGACAGCGGCTGAGTTTTTCTGGAAGACAGTCGTTAATCACCATTCATATGTCACCGGGGGAAATGGTAATGAAGAATATTTTGGTCCTGAAGATAAACTCAGCAACCGGCTCGGGGAAGGAACCACTGAAACATGCAATGTTTATAATATGCTAAAACTTTCTGAACATCTTTTTGAATGGGAAGCTTCAGCCCGCGTTGCGGATTTTTATGAAAGAGCTCTATTTAATCACATCCTTTCCTCTCAGAATCCGGAAACGGGAAATGTAACTTATAATCTTTCTCTCGCCATGGGTGGATTTAAAGATTTCCAGGATCCATTCTCTTTTACATGCTGTGTTGGTACAGGAATGGAAAACCATTCAAAGTACGGTAAAAACATTTTCTATCATAATGATAATGAGTTATTTGTATTTCAATTTATTGCGTCTGTGCTTACCTGGAAGGAAAAAGGAATCATACTTACACAGAAAACTTCATTCCCGGAAGAACAGGGCTCTCAATTTGAATTTAAGTGCGAAAAAGCAGTTAAACTTACTCTGCAGGTTCGTTATCCCTCATGGGCAAAGAATGGTATTGAGATTAAAGTTAATGGCAGCAGTAAAAGGGTGACTAGCCAACCAGGAAGCTTTATTCCTATTGAAAAAATCTGGGAAACAGGCGATAAAGTGGAAGTAAATATCCCATTTTCATTGCGTCTTGAACCGATGCCCGATGACAG
>JADGPU010000034.1 GCA_017882305.1 Bacteroidales bacterium
TACGATTTTGAAGTCTGGTCAGCAGCACAGAAGCGCTGGCTTGAAGTAAGTTCCGTATCGAATTTTGAATCATTTCAGGCTAACAGGTTAAAATGCAGGTTTAAAGAAAAAGGAGATAAACAAACACGCCTCGTGCATACACTTAATGGAAGTGCCCTGGCTCTGCCGAGAATTGTCGCGGCATTACTTGAAAATAACCAGACCGAATCAGGTATTAAGATTCCTAAGGTGCTGATACCATACACTGGTTTTGATGAGATTAATTAAGATTATTAATGAATCGCACCAAACAATCTTACATTTACGCCGGGTTGGCAATTTTATTCTGGTCAACTGTTCCCACAGCATTTAAAATCAGCCTTGGTGAACTCGACATTCTCCCGATGCTTACAATAGCTTCTCTTACTTCAACATTGATATTGCTTATTGTAGTTTTAGCCGGTAAAAAATTTCATCTTATTAGAGTAATCTCCCGGAAAGATCTGCTAAACTCGGCAATTCTTGGGTTTATAAATCCATTTCTCTATTATCTTATTCTTCTTAAAGCATACCAGTTGCTTCCTGCTCAGGTTGCCCAGCCACTTAATATGATATGGCCGATAATACTAGTTTTCCTTTCGGTTCCCATTCTCAGACAAAAAATTGAAAGGAAAAGCTATATTGCCCTGTTTATCAGCTTTATAGGAGTCTTTATAATCTCATCTCAGGGAAGGCTTTTTAAATCTGGCCATTCGGATCTTTTGGGTATACTTCTCGCTACAGGAAGTTCGATTTTCTGGGCATTTTATTTTATACTTAATGTAAAAGATAAAAGGGATGAAGGAGTTAAACTTCTTCTTAATTTTGTTTTTGGTTCATTCTATCTTATTGTTACAATGATTATTATTGGAAAATGGCAAATTGAAACAGGATTCAGGGGAGCAGCTGCATCAGTCTATGTTGGAATATTTGAGATGGGAATAACCTTCCTATTTTGGCTGAAAGCTCTTCAGCTGGCCTCTACAACTGATAAGGTAAGTAATCTTGTTTATCTTGCTCCGTTTTTTTCTCTTTTTTTTGTACACTTTTTTCTTCATGAACCCGTTTATTATACAACTCCGGCAGGATTATTGCTGATCATTTCCGGCATATTGATTCAGAACCGTAAATCTGCAAGGATATAATTAATTATCTTTGAACCCGCAATTTGAAATATTTAATCAGAACTGAAATGAAGAAGTCGTTTATCTTACCTTTAATATTCTTAGCACTGTTTATATCGTGCAAAAAAGACAATATCACTCCTGAGAATAATGTACCCCCGACAACTACACCTACTTATAAGGAGAAAGATAGGAATGCCCTATATGGCTTAATGAAGGACTGGTATTTCTGGTACAATGATCTTCCTGCCATTACACTGACAGACTATAAAGATCCCTATGAATTGATGGACGCTTTGCGCTATAAACCAAAAGACAGATGGAGTTTTGTTGCTGATTATGACGCATTTGTGGCATCGATGCAGGGGTCATTTGTTGGTCATGGCATACGCATTGGACTTGATACCCAGGGTAACGCAAGAATCGGAATGATTTATAATAACTCGCCTCTTTATACGAATGGTGCAGGAGGCCCCGGTGTAAGAAGAGGATGGATAATTAAAAAACTGAACGGGCAGGATCTTGCTCCAATTCTTATTTCCAGAGATGCAACTGCCTATAATAACCTGATCGGGGCTTCAACAGCTGGTGTGACGAATACATTTATCTTTCAGACTCCGCGAGGAAATGATACAACTGCTGTATCTACAAAATCAGGTTTTCAGGTTAATTCAGTAACGCTGTATGATACTCTTACTATTAATACTGTAAAAACCGGTCACCTGGTTTTTGATGAATTTATTGAGCCTTCCTCTGATGAACTTGCAACTGCATTTGCCTTTTTTAAGGCACAGAATGTCAAAGACCTTATTCTTGACCTGAGGTACAACACAGGAGGTATACTGAATGTTGCCACAGAACTGGCCAGCTATATAGCAGGAACACCAACATTTTCAACTCCGTTTATAAAAAGTTCCTATAACGACAAAAAAACCATTAATGACACAACCTATAATTTTATAAGTATTGCTTCTCCCTTAAATCTGAGCAGGCTGGTAGTAATAACAACAAGGGAAACGGCCTCAGCAAGCGAGGAAGTGATTAACGGACTCAAGCCGCATCTTGCCCTGACAACTATTGGTGATACAACCAACGGCAAGCCAACGGGCATGAATGTATTTCAAACAACGGATAATAAATACATCTTCGCACCTGTCACATTTGAACTTGTAAATTCTCTCGGGGATGGCAACTTCTACGCAGGCTTTGTACCTGCTAAATATGTCACAGATGATATTACGCACGATTTCAGAGATAAAAATGAATTATGTTTTAAAGAGGCTATTTATTTCCTTACGAACGGATCTGTCTCATCTAAAGGAGGTTACACGTTCAATAAATCAAAACAATTTTCCGAAAAACCGGAATGGATGAAAAATATGTTTATTCTTAATAAATCCATGATTAACAGATAATACGGCCTTTTGAAAGAAAAGTTAAAGGAGCGGATAATTCTTGGTATCGACCCGGTACAAGTATTACCGGATACGGAGTAATAAAAACTATGGGTACTGTTGCCGAGCTCATAACCATCGGGTCAATTGATCTTTCAAGATATAAAGATCATTATATTAAACTAAAATATATTTTTACCGCAAAATTGGTATTATAGATAAGTATCATCCACGTTGTAGTGGCTATTGAGGCTCCATTTCTTTCTCTGGTCATTGTACACTATATTCTTCATGAACCCATTTATTCTACCACACCTTTGGGATTAGTTTTTATCATTTCAGGAATCTTTGTTCAAAACCAGTGATCAAAAATCATGGTTTAATTGTTATATATACAATATTTTATATTCATAAATATGAAAAAGCTTGTTATTCTTCTTTCTTTCTTAATTCTTGGAGTCATTTCCTGTAAAAAAGATGTTTCTCCGGTTGTCACCCCTCCAACCTTGGATGAATTGGCAAGGGATTATCTCTTTAATGCAATGAATCTAGATTATTTTTGGTATAATCTTATGCCTGTTGTTGTTAAAACTGATTACAAGGATCCTTATGAACTTTTGGATGCAATGGAATATAAGACTCTTGACAGATGGAGTTTTGTGCAAACCTATGACGAGTACCAGGCTCAGACTCAGGGAACCTTTGTCGGACATGGGATCAGCATGGGTCTTGATCCGTCAAACCAGGTAAGAATTGCCCAGATCTACACTCTTTCACCACTGTATAGTAAAGGAGTCCGAAGGGGATGGATTGTGAAAAATCTCAATGGCACTGATCTGGCTCCGATATTTATTGCCAGGGATAAGGCTGCTTATAATCAGCTTATTGGTCCGTCTTCGGCAGATGTGACTAATACCTTTCTTTTTCAGACGCCAGCTGGAAAAGATTCCACAATTACATCCACGAAAGCTTCTTTTACATTAAATACAGTAATTCTTGCTGATACTTTGCATCTGAAATCGGGAATAACAGGCCATCTTGTTTTTGACCAGTTTATTCCACCATCGAACCTGGAATTGCAGACTGCATTTTCATTTTTTAATCAGAATAACATTAAAGATCTTATTGTGGATTTAAGATATAACGGTGGAGGAGTTCTGAATGTATTGGCAAATATGGCAAGTTATATTGCAGGTTCCACAAAATTTAATTCTCCCTTTCTCAATGTAACCTTCAATGACAAAAATACGGCGTCTAACTTTACATATAACTTCAATACGGTATCTTACCCTCTGAGTATAACAAAATTAATTGTAATCACCACAAGAGAAACTGCCTCTGCCAGTGAAGATTTTATAAATGGGTTGAAACCCATTCTTGATGTCAGAACTCTGGGTGATACAACAAACGGGAAGCCCGTTGGAATGGTTGGAATTCCATATCAAACAAGTTACATGTTTTGGCCAATATCTTTCTCACTTGTTAATTCTTCTGGTCAGGGTGAATTTTATAAAGGCTTTCCTCCTGAAAAATATGTCCCTGATGATTTTACCCATGATTGGAATGACAGAAATGAGGCTTGCCTTAAAGAGGCTATTTATTATTTAGAGCATGGAAATGTTTCATCAAAAGGATTATATGTTAATCAACCTTCAGTTAAGTTTTCTGAAAAGCCTGATAAAATTAATAATGCATATATAATCAAAAAATAGAAGCCATTTGCCAGTGATCTTTGTGTGCCTTCGTGTTATCCTTTGTGTACCTTTGTGGTAAGAGTGAATTCATTTAACCACAAAGGATCACAAAGTATTCAAAAAGTAACACTAAGAGGTATTATTTTTCGATACTCTTGGAATTACTGAGTTAACAATGAACCTCGATAGTAATAAAATATATTACCAACTGAATAACAAAATTGAAAGTTAAACCAAAGGAGAGGATAATTCTGGGTATCGATCCTGGTACGAGTATCACAGGGTATGGAGTTATAAAAACTGTCGGTACAACCCCTGTGCTTATAACCATCGGATCGATAGATCTGTCAAAATATGAAGATCACTACCTGAAATTGAAACACATTTTTGAGAGAACCATCGGTATTATAGATGAATATCATCCTGACGAACTGGCGATAGAGGCTCCTTTCTATGGCAAAAATGTCCAGTCGATGCTAAAACTTGGCAGGGCACAGGGTGCCGCTATAGCTGCGGCACTAACCCGTTCATTGCCAATATTTGAATATGCGCCAAGGAAGATCAAAATGTCCATTACCGGTCAGGGTGCAGCATCAAAGGAGCAGGTAGCAGCAATGCTGATGAATATACTAAAATTCAATCTGACAGAAATAAAACTGGATGCCACCGATGGTCTTGCTGCTGCTCTCTGCCATTTTTACCAGACAAATAGTCCAACGCAGGCAAAAGCATACAATAGCTGGAAAGATTTTATGAATAAAAATCCCAAAAGAGTAAAAGCTAAGGGGGAATAATCCGTTATACTACTGCAAATGCAAGTGCAACTACACTTACCTTAACCCCTTCAATCTTAAGAAGTTCATTTGCACACGATTCAATAGTCGATCCTGTGGTGATAACGTCATCAACGAGTAATACGTGCTTGCTTATTATGGTTTGAGGTTCAATTATCCGGAAAATACCCTCAACATTTGTCCATCTTTCGTAACGCGACCGTTTCGTCTGCGTCGCTGAAACCATTACTCTTGCAAGAGATTCTATATCAACTGGTAAATGAGTCGCATCGGCAATTCCCTTTGAAATAGTTTCACTCTGATTAAAGCCTCGAATTCGTTTTTTCCCGGGATGAAGCGGAACCGGTATAATCAGATCAATATCTTTCGTAAAACCTGATGCTTTAAGAGATAAACCATATATCCTGCCCAGTTCATAGCCTATTTCCCTGATTCCCTTGTACTTCAGATTATGGATTAGGTTCCTGATGCGACTGCCTTTATTGTAAAATGAAAATGCTGCTGCTTTTTCTATCATACATCTTCCCCAGAAGAGCTGCGCAACTGGATTATCCTCTACATTATGATAATTAGTCCGAGGGATAACGACATAACACTCTGTGCAAATAAGGTTTTCGTTCCTCATAAGATGATTACCACAGGCATAGCACAGCCTTGGAAATAAAAGACTTATAAAATCGTCCCAAAAATCATATAAGTAATTCATGCAGCGAGTTCAATCTAACCTTTAAAGAATAACCTTAAGACTTATCTTGTTAGCAATATCTTTAAATTCTTCAACTGTAAACTTAAGCTTTGGATTTCTAAAGTTAATATCTTCCATTGTATCCATAGGAACCAGATGTATATGGGCATGAGGTACTTCAAGACCCAGAATGGCGACCCCGATACGGTTGCAGGGAATCGCACTTTTAATTGCTACAGCAATTTTCTTTGAAAAAATAATCATCCCGGCTAAATAAACATCTTCCAGGTCAAAAATATAATCTGTCTCCCTTTTAGAAACGACCAATGTGTGTCCCGCTCTTAAAGGGTTGATGTCGAGAAATGCAAAATAATCGTCATTCTCGGCGATCTTGTAACATGGGATCTCCCCCTTAATGATTTTAGTAAATATAGTGGCCATAATGGCTTATAAAATGATTTATTAGATCGAAATGGAAATAATTTCAAATGGAATAGTTCCTGAAGGTACCTTTATCTGAACTATATCACCAACTTTCTTCCCGATAAGACCCTGGGCAATAGGAGAACTGACAGCAATCTTACCCAGTTTGAAATTCGCCTCACTTTCAGGAACAATAAGGTATTCCATTACCGAATTATTTGATTTATTCCTGATCTTTACCCTGTTAAGTAATCTTACAGATGAGATATCAATTTTTGATTCGTCAAGAATTCTGGAGCGAGTCACGATATCTTCAAGCTTAGATATTCTTAACTCAAGCATCCCCTGTGCTTCTTTGGCAGCCGCATACTCGGCATTTTCAGAAAGGTCGCCTTTATCCCTTGCATCAGCTATCTGCCTGGATATTGAAGGTCTCTCAACATTTCTTAATTGGTCGAGCTCCTCTTTTAGTTTCTGAAGACCTTCTACAGTCACATATATAACGTCTGACATTTTTCTCTAATATATTAAAAAAATAAGAAGAATTCCGGGGTCGCCGGAACTCTTCAACAACAAATATACAAATTTTTTTAACTATTTACAAATAATAATCTTGTGAAATGGTGTTTTACAAGTATTTATCCTCAAAATTATTCATTATTTATATTTTTTACCTGCTTTCTTCGTATTTGCCTTTATTTTTTTCTTTTTTTCTTTATCCCGTAAAGTGTATTCTTTTTTGTTTTGTTTCATACGTGCCTGTACTTCAGGTGTTTGGATATCTATTGTTCTTTTTTGGGATCGCCTCACATTTTTATCATACTCTTTTTTAAGTCTCCGGTCATTTCTTTCCTGCTTTCTTTTAGCTCTGAGGGCAGATCCAGGCTCTTTAACTTTTGGCGCTTGCTTAATTCCTGCCGTTTTACCGAATAATTGTTTCTCGGGATTCTTATGAAATAACTGAGCATTACACGTACCGGTTGCCATTGACAAAAGAAAAAGGGAAAGTAAAAGCTTTCTCAATGATGTATTATTCATCCTCAGATATTACAATAAAAAATTCTCAATTTCGTTAGATTTCCAGTGGTAATAGTAATTTTGCAGTATTAATAATTCCCTGATGCGTTCAGATTCAAAAATAAGATTTTTTTTAATTACATCGGCACTTGCCATAATCTTAAGTTCATGTAATAAAAAGAATGATGTAATACCCGATACTTATGTGAATTTTACTCTCGACCTGAATGACCCGGAGTTTGTTAATCTGAGTGGGTTTGGTGGTTCAATTGCAGTTAACTCCCATACAAATAACTGGGGACCAAGTGCCGCAGGATACGATGGCAATGGTATTATAATTTGTTATGGTGTCGAGGAGTTTTATGCATATGACCGCACTTGTCCACACGATTACAAAGTCAATAGTCTGAGTATAAAAGTAAATATTGATCCGGGAAATTCCACAATTGCTATCTGTCCAAAATGCGGAACTAAATACGGACTTACAGTGGGAGGCACCCCTGCTTCGGGTATAGGGAGATATCCTCTCAAAAACTACAAAACGAGAATTCAGGGCAACTATGTCACTGTGTGGAACTGAAAAAAGCTTAATACCTGTAATGGTCCGGTTTAAAAGGCCCTGTTTCAGACACTCCGATATAATCAGATTGTTCCTTTGTAAGTATTGTGAGCTTTACTCCCAGCTGATCGAGGTGTAATCGTGCAACTTCCTCATCGAGATATTTAGGAAGCCTGTAAACACCTATTTCATATTTGTTTTTCCAGAGATCAATCTGTGCAAGCGTCTGATTGCTGAAAGAGTTACTCATAACAAATGAAGGATGGCCCGTTGCACAGCCAAGATTAACAAGTCTTCCTTCAGCAAGAATAAAGATTGCATGCCCGTCGGGGAAAAGATATTTATCTACCTGAGGTTTGATATTGATTTTTACAATCCCTTTAAATTCGTTCAGATTATCCACCTGGATTTCATTATCGAAATGGCCTATATTACAAACGATTGCCTGATCTTTCATTTTCAACATATGATCAAGAGTTATTATGTCCCTGTTGCCTGTGGCTGTTACAAAGATATTTCCTTCATTTAAGGTGTCATCAACTGTTTTAACCTCAAACCCTTCCATTGATGCCTGTAAAGCACAAATGGGATCAATTTCTGTAACTATGACCCTTGAACCATACGATTTCATCGATCTCGCACAACCTTTTCCCACATCACCATAGCCGCAAACAACAACTACTTTTCCTGCAAGCATTACATCAGTTGCTCTTTTTATTCCGTCAGCAAGCGATTCACGGCATCCGTAAAGGTTGTCGAATTTTGATTTTGTAACAGAATCATTGACATTAATTGCCGGTACGAGCAATTCGCCATTTTCCATCATCTGGTATAATCTGTGAACACCTGTTGTGGTCTCTTCCGATATTCCCTTAAGTTCACTTACGGTATGGTGCCACCTTCCGGGTTCTTTAGCAAGAATATCTTTAAGAGTAGAGAGAATAATTGCCTCTTCTCTGTTCTCAGGTTTTTTGTTAAGTATCTCCGGTGTATTCTCAGCTTTATATCCAAGGTGAACCATCAAAGAAGCATCACCTCCATCGTCAACCAATAGATTTGGACCTTTCCCTCCGGGGAATGAAAGTGCCTGCGCGGTACACCACCAATATTCTTCAAGGGTTTCTCCCTTCCAGGCAAAAACCGGTATGCCTCCGGCAGCTATAGCAGCAGCTGCATGATCCTGGGTTGAAAAAATATTACAACTGGCCCACCTTACTTCAGCACCAAGTTCAACGAGAGTTTCAATAAGCACTGCAGTCTGAATTGTCATATGCAACGATCCTGTGATACGAGCGCCTTTTAAAGGTTTCTCGAATGAATATTTCTTCCTGATCGCCAGTAAACCCGGCATCTCTTTTTCTGCAATTTCTATCTCTTTTCTGCCAAATTCAGCGAGAGATATATCTTTTACCTGGTATTGCATTGTATCAAAAATTACATTCATAATTCAGATTATTTTTGAGAGGTCAAAGTTAACAAAAACATTTGGCATTTTTCAGATTAACAATCGCAGTGTCTCCTGTTTATCGTGACCCATTTGCCTTGTTAACTGTTCTAAATTGTCAAATTTTTTCTCATTCCTGAGTCTTTTCCTGAAAACAACAGAAATTTTTCTTCCATAAATATCATTATCAAAGTTCAGAATATGAACTTCAATACTCCTTATTCTGAGATCTGAATTTACGGTTGGGTTGGAACCGATACTGAGCATTCCCGGATAGGCTTTTTCATTAAGATGAACTTCAACAGCATATACTCCGTTAGCGGGGATTAATTTATATTGAGAATCGGGGTAAATATTTGCTGTTGGAAATCCAATAGAGCGCCCGATCTTACGGCCTTCGATTACAGTTCCACTTACAGAATAGTTGTATCCAAGCCACCTGTTTGCATTATCGAGCTTCCCTCTTAATAAAGCTTCACGAATTGATGAAGAACTGATTGTTCCCTCTTCAGTATGATATCCCTGTACCTGTTCAACCCTGAAATTAAACTCTTCTGAACATCTCCTTATTGTATTAAAATCACCTTCGCCGCTTTTCCCGAAATGATGATTATATCCTATAATAAGATGTTTTATTCCAATTTTTTTGACGAGTATATCTTTTATAAAATCACACGCAGGAATCTTGCTGAACTGGTTATTGAATTCTATTACAATGAGATGGTCGATTTTTGCATTCTCCAGCAGGACCTTCTTTTCTTCCATTGTTGTGAGGAAAGAGAGATTAGAATTGTTTTGTTCAAGGACCAGTCTTGGATGAGGAGAAAATGTAATCACTACGGATTCCCCTTTTGACTCCTGCGCACTTTTAACAAGGCAATCAAGAAGAGCCATATGTCCCCTGTGAACACCGTCAAAAATTCCTAGCGTCGCAACAGGAGCAATCAGATTAAGGTTTTCATAACCCTCATGAATTATCATAGAATAAAATTATGTCTGCAAAATTAATAAAGCCATTGGAAATGAAACTAATTAATGATTTAGTTTTCGTATTTTTATAGAAAGATATCCTATTTTGCCGATCATCATGAATACAACCAGTTTCTATAAGTCTGACCCATGGTTGAACCCCTTCACGGATGTCATTGATAGACGCATTGCGAAATGTCTGCTAAAGGAAAAGCATCTGGCCGGGAAAGGTACACTTAGTGATTTCGCAATGGGGCATTATTACTATGGGCTTCATCGTAACAACGATTCATGGGTCTTCAGGGAATGGGCTCCAAATGCAATAAGCATTTTTGTTATCGGAGTTTTTACAGGATGGAAAGAGAAGAAGGAATTCATGATGAAGAGGATCAATTCAATGGGTGACTGGGAGGTATTTCTGCCGCCAGAATTACTTAAACATGGTGACCTTTACAAACTTTCTGTTCACTGGGAAGGTGGAAGCGGAGAAAGAATTCCTTCATATGCTAACCGTGTGGTTCAGGATGATAAAACTAAAATATTCAGTGCCCAGGTATGGCAACCAGAGAAAAACTATACATGGAGCTGTGATTATTTCACTCCCCCATGTCCTGCTCCCGTGATCTATGAAGCCCATATCGGAATGGCTACACCGGAAGAAAAAATTGGAACGTACCGTGAATTTACAGAAAAGATTTTGCCAATTATAAGTAAATCCGGATACAATACCATACAACTAATGGCTATTCAGGAACATCCTTTTTATGGATCATTTGGGTATCATGTATCGAGTTTTTTTGCCGCCTCATCAAGATTCGGAACACCTGAAGATCTTAAAGAACTGGTTGATAAAGCCCATTTAGCAGGGCTGATGGTTATAATGGACCTGGTTCATTCACATTCAGTAAAAAACGTTAATGAAGGACTGGGCCTGCTCGACGGATCAATGGGCCAGTATTTCCATTCAAATCAAAGAAGAAATCACATAGCCTGGGATTCTTTGTGTTTCGACTATGGGAAGGACAATGTAATTCACTTTCTGCTATCCAACTGTCGCTACTGGCTTGAGGAATATAAATTTGACGGATTCAGGTTCGATGGAATTACAAGTATGATTTATTATGACCATGGACTCGGAAAGAATTTCACATCATATAATGAATATTTTGACGGAAATCAGGATGAAGATGCGCTGGTTTATCTCTTTCTGGCGAATAAACTGATCCATAAGTTTAAGCCAGAGGCCATTACTATTGCGGAGGAGATGAGTGGCATGCCTGGATTAGCAGCTGATACCGGGAAAATGGGGTATGGTTTCGATTTCAGGCTGTCTATGGGAGTGCCTGATTTCTGGATAAAACTTGTAAAAGAGACATTGGATGAAAACTGGGATATGGGAAAGTTGTTCTATGAACTGACTCAACATCGTCCCGAAGAGAAAATAGTATCTTACTGCGAATCGCATGATCAGGCACTCGTCGGCGATAAAACACTTATCTTCAGGATGATAGATGCTGAAATGTATTCAGGCATGAATAAATCCTATCATAGTATCGTCGTCGACCGTGGTATAGCACTACATAAAATGATCAGGCTTATCACCTTCACCACTTCAGGAGGAGGATACCTGAACTTTATGGGGAATGAATTTGGTCATCCGGAATGGATAGACTTTCCGCGTGAAGGAAATAACTGGAGCTTTAAATATGCCAGACGCCAATGGCAGCTTGCAGATAATAAAGATCTAAAATACTATTACCTGAGAAAGTTCGACAGGAAAATGGTGAAGCTTCACACTGACTTCAAGATACTTGATGATCTTAATGTTAACAGGATATATGAAAATAATTCCGATAAGGTTATTGCTTATATGAGAGGGGAATTATTATTTGTTTTTAACTTTCATCCGACTACCTCATTTACTGATTACGGAATACCGGTTACCGGGAAATTCAGCGTTGTTCTTGATACCGATGACCCTTCTTTTGGCGGGTTCAACAGGATAGACAGGAAAACAATCTATCTCTCAATAAGAAAAGCAGAAAGGAACATTATTAATGCTCCTTTATACCTTTACCTTTATCTGCCTGCAAGAACAGCCCTTGTATTTAAAAAAGAACCGGTTCGACGGGCAACTGATCTTTAATCAATCCAGCGAAGCAGGTAAAAATCCTGTTTGTGCGGAAGATCTTTGTGTTTCGGGTAGATGCGTATTCCATAGAAGAAAGACCCTGCTTTTTCAGGTACAAGACTAGCCCTATAAAGGCATTTGCCGCTCTTACAACTTATTAATTTAAACTCTTCACTGGCAACGAATTCATGTTCACCTCTTTTGCTCATATGAGCGATAATAAATTCGACACCAACGTTGTCTTTCGGAATTTTCTTTACATCAAGCACAATTTCTGCCCTGTAATCATGACCTGAGCGGTATACGTTCTCCCCTGCCCGTTCAAAACTATAATTTAAGACTTCAATATTATCCCACTCATCTTTTATGGTTTTTTTCCATGCAGCAAGTTCTTTTGCCTTCTCAAAGTTATTTTCGATGAGATATTTATTTCGCTTAAATAGTTTAGAATAATATTTTTCATAATAATCGTCAATCATTCTCTTCATGGTAAATTCAGGAGCAATTTTTACCATCGTGTTTTTAATCAGACTTATCCATTCAGCAGGTATACCCAGTTCATTAAAGGAATAATAGGCCGGAACTATTTCATACTCAAGCATATTATAAATAGTTTCAGCATCAATATCATCCTGGAGATCCTGATTTTCGTATGTTCTTTTCTTCGGTAAAGCCCAGCCTGCAAATGCCCGGTATCCTTCAACCCACCATCCATCCAGAACACTGAAGTGAATCGTACCATTCATGACTGCTTTTTCACCGCTAGTGCCTGAAGCCTCAAGAGGCCTGGTAGGTGTATTAAGCCATATGTCGACACCCCTGGTAAGGTATTTTGCCAACTCAATATCATAATTCTCAAGGAATATCACTTTCCCAGTAAACTCTGGCATCTGTGATATTTCAAAAACTCTTTTTATAAGATCCTTCCCTCCGCCATCATTTGGATGTGCTTTCCCTGCGTAAATAAACTGGACCGGTTTTCCCGGATTATTAACTAAACGTGCAAGCCTGTCAAGATCCCGAAAGAGAAGTGATGCCCTCTTATATGTGGCAAAACGCCTGGCAAATCCTATAGTCAGAGCTTTTTCATCGAGATGACTGCTAATACTCAACAAAGTATGAGGACTGACATGCTTCTCAATCATATCTGACTGAAGTCTTTTCCTTATATTTGAAAAGAGATTCTTTTTAAGACCAGTTTTTACTTCATAAATCTTTTTATCTTCCAGACTATACAGTTTTTCCCAGAGGTCCCGGTCGGTCTGATCAAAATTTATATTTCCTGTCAATTGCCTGTAAACCTCTCTCCATTCAGGAGCAGTCCATGTAGGATGATGAACCCCGTTAGTCACATAGCCTATAAAGAGCTCTTCTTTAAGATATCCAGGCCAGAGTTTATTAAACATACCCTGGCTAACCTCACCATGCAGTTTGGAGACACCATTTACCTCCTGCGACATTCGTGCAGCAAGATAACTCATGTTGAATTTTTTATCAGCGTCCCCTTTACATTGTCCCAGAGCCATAAGTTCGTCCCATGTAATCGTTAACCGGCTATGGTAATGAGAAATATACTTACGAAGAAGATCTTCTTCAAATGCATCATGTCCTGCAGGGACAGGGGTATGTGTGGTAAACAGTGTCGAGGACCTTACTGCTTCAAGTGCCTGATAAAATGTAAGATGCTGATCATTTATAAAGCCCCTAAGTCTTTCAAGGCTTATAAATGCAGAATGCCCTTCATTACTGTGATAGATATCAGGTTTTAACTCCATAGCTACAAGAGCTCTTATCCCACCAATACCAAGTATGAGCTCCTGTCTTAACCTGTTCTCATTATCTCCGCCATAAAGATAATGAGTGGCGGTTCTGTCTTCCGGTAAATTATCATCAAAATCAGTATCAAGAAGGACAAGCCTTACTTTCCCCACCATCGCTTCCCATACACGGATTTTTACAGTTCTTCCCGGCCATACAACGTTTACATACAAATTATTGCCGTTTGAATCTTTAACCGGGTTTATAGGAAGACGCGAAAAGTCTTCAGCTTCATATATTGAAAGCTGCTCTCCTTTTGGTCCAAGTTTTTGTTTGAAATAGCCGTATCTGTAAAGCAAACCCACACCGATAATATTTAAATTCGAATCACTGGCTTCCTTCAGATAGTCCCCCGCAAGGATCCCTAGTCCGCCTGAGTAAATTTTGAGGCAAGGGTGTATGCCAAACTCCATACTAAAGTAAGCTATTGAAGGTAAGGTGAGATTATCAGGACGACCCGTATGGGCTTTGAATATTTCATTAACATGTTTTAGCTCAGCCACAAAATCATCATCATCTTCAAGTACAAGAAGTCTTTTATAATCAATCTTCTCAAGAAGCAGTTTAGGATTATGCTGGACCTCATCCCAGAGAGATGGATCCATCCTTTTAAAAAGCAATTCTGCCTCAGTGTTCCATGACCACCAGAGATTATTTGCCAGATTTTTAAGTGAAGACAGTTTTTCAGGAACGTCGCTCTGAACATAAATATCTTTCCAAACCGGTACCTGATAAGGTTTACGAATATGTAATCCGGGAGCTTCAACGAACCTTATAAATTCCCTGGGCTCTTCTCTTCTGTCGCTACTTTGGAGAAGTGCCTGCTCATAAGCCTCAAGATAATACTTAACCAGGTTGTCCCACAGTGCAATTCTTGAAATCGCGTGAGCTTTCTCTCTCGCTGTCTTAATTTCAAAATCATTTAATCTGATAAACTTTGCAATAAAGTTCCAGATCTCAGCAATGACTTCAATCTCATTATCATCTGTCCTTTCAATTATTGATATACCATTTCCGGGATCTTTAAAATATGTCCTGACCCATAGCCCGAATCCTGAAAGTGAAGTAGTTACAGTCGGAATAGAAAACATTTCACTTTCAAGTGGTGTATATCCCCATGGCTCGTAGTACGAAGGAAAAACCGAAAGGTCAAATCCGATAAGCAAATCGAAGTAGGACATATTAAAGATGCCATCATTGCCATTCAGATAACATGGTACAAAAATGATTTTAACCTTTGATTTTTGATCATTATTAAGATTGTTTGCCGCCACCCTCTGCAGAACAGGATCTGTCGAGGGATAATGCAGACTATGTGTGAGGTATCTGTCACCACCGTTTCCCGGACCATTATTATAAAGGATGTCTTTTATATCCTGACGAGGTCCCTTATGATATGCGGGGATCAGTAAAAAAGTAATACACTCCTTTTCAATAGCACCTTTCTTTTGCAATTCCCCGAGAGAATCAATTAAAATATCAACACCCTTATTCCTGAATTCATATCTTCCGCTGTTTACCACTAATATGCAGTTTTCAGAAACTGAATAACCAAGTATTGCTTTAGCTACACTAAGAAGTTTTTCTCTGGCTACCTGTCTTCTTGCTGCAAAAACATCAGCAGCAGGAATGAAAGAATCCTCGAATCCATTTGGTGTTACAAAATCAACTTCCTTGCCTAAAAAGTGATGGCATTCTCTTGACGTTATTTGGCTTACAGTAGTAAAAACATCTGCCTCGGTAGCAGAAATTTTTTCGAGTGATTGCTTTGCTACAACATTGAACTCCCTGGCGATTTGTAAAGGATTATATTCTTCCATTTTACCATAAAGGGGAAGATTATTCCCGGCAATGCATCTGCCAAGTACTGTGGCATGGGTTGTGAATGAAGTGGCAATCCACGGTGCATACTTTTTCAGGTAAAGTATTCCTGTGCCGGTCATCCATTCATGGAACTGAGCGACAGTATTTTGATGCTGGTGGTAGAAAGTTGAAAAACTTTCAATAAGCTTACCTGCAGCATATCCGAAGAGCACAGGTTCTACATAATCCCACTGCCCGGTAATACTGTCAAGTTTGTCTGTTTCCCAAAATCCGGCAAATATCTCATTCTGTTGGCCGAAATACGGCGTAAAGTCTATAAGGAATACTATCGGTTTTCCGGAAATATTCCATCGCCCTGTCTTAACTCTTAATCCTTCAGATGCAGCTCTGGCTTTCCATTCAACAAACAGCGATTCATCAGGAATAAACTCAGGGTTTGTAATCTCTTCCCTCCATACGTCTGGTCCGATAAGTATGTACTTGTCTCCAAGTTCATTTACTATTTTAAGCGCTTTTGTTGAGACTACCGTATGTATTCCCCCCACTTTATTACATACTTCCCAGCTGGTTTCAAAAATAAATTCAACCTTCATCTTCAGAAATTATTCGTTTTAGTCTTTTATTTTTACTTTTTGTTTGACTTCACTTTATCGGACTTAATTGGAGCAGTCTTTTTTATTTTCTTTGAGTTCGTTTTTAATTTACCGGTTGCTCCTTTAGTAACATGTGGTTTCTCTGTTGCAGACACTTTTTCTGAAGATTTTAATGTTTTCTTTATAGTCGGTTTTATATCAGGATTTATTTTGGCAATTTTCTTAGTTAGTTTTGCAATTTCAATTGACTGCTTTTCGATAACCATATCTTTTTCTATGACCTGAGTGCCAAGTTTAAAGATCTGATCCTGTTCCGCAGTATCAGGAAATAATTTTTTCAGTCTGATTTCAAAATCACTTAGTACATTCATATAATTCATGAATGCGTCGTATGGTGTTTCATAAGGATTGAAATAGGCATGAACTGCACCATCGGAGAAAAACTTAGTTGCCATATAATAAAAATGATCACTCGACTGAAGATATTCCCAGTCTTTTTTTATCAGTTCGTCTTCACATTTGTTTACTTTCCCTGCAAGGCTATATAATTTATCAAGGGCAGCAACCTGCAACTCATTTCCGAGCCATGCAGTAATATCGCGCTCTTCATCAGCCCATGAAATGGGTGAAGGGATGCTGATGGAGGATACCGGTTGTAATGTATCGGCAATCTCGGTCGGAGTCATGAACCTGAAAGGTGTTTTCTTTAGAACTGCACCAGGCATATGACTCAGAAAATCAAATATCCCGGTCTCTTTCCAGTTGTGTTCTCCGAATGTTTCATAATCGAGAAAGATATTTATAAGTTCGCTTTTTGGAGCAAGCTTGTTTATCCATGAGGCATACTTTTCAGCTGTTAATGGCCATGCATTCCAGCTTCTGTTTGAAAACCTGAAAGCAATATCATCGCTCAGCACAAAGTTTCTCAACAGGACTTTCAGACGGGGATTAAGTGAGTTACAATACAGAAAGTTGGGGCTCTTCCACCCAAGGACATGTTTTGCACCCTCAGTCAATATCGATTTGAACCCCATATCAGCCACCCACGATCCAATGGTGTCAGAATAAATTAATTCAGTATTACGGAATGAAGTAGCTTCAACTCCAAGAAACTCCTTCAACATTTCTATATGGTTGTTAACCTGCCGTTCAAATTCACTTCTGCTCCTTAGGGAAACAAGTGAATGAGAGTTGGTCTCAGCAAGAAATTCCACCATTCCTGTTTCAGCTAGTTTCCTGAAAGAATCAAGAACTTCAGGAGCATAAAGTCTGAACTGGCTGATTGCCAGCCCTGACAGGGAAAAGGTTACCTTAAATTTTCCTTTATGTTTCTGGATCAGATCAAGAATAACATTATTAGCAGGCAGATAACATTTCTCTGCCACTTTTCTCATGATGGATTCATTCGAGAAATCATCATAATAGTAATGATCATGCCCCAGATCAAAAAACCTGTATCTCTTGAGCCTGAAGGGCTGATGGACCTGAAAATATAAACAAATCGCCTTTTTGCCTGATACACTCATATCTTAATACATTTTATTGTCAATAACTCTGTAATAAATATCACGTACATGTCTGGCTGAGTTATCCCATTTAAGCCGGATAACTTCTTCTTTCCCATTTCTGATAAACATGTTGGACAGGGCAGGATAGTTAAGGATACCATATATGGCGTCAGCCATTGCATCTATATCCCAAAAATCCGTTTTCACAGCGTGTGTAAGTATTTCAGCCACTCCCGACTGTTTACTTATAATTACGGGTACGTTTGACTGCATAGCCTCGAGAGGTGAGATTCCAAACGGTTCTGATACCGAAGGCATAATGTAAACATCGCTCATGTCAAGCATCGTAAAAACATCAGCCCCTTTTAGAAAACCGGTAAAATGGAAACGGTCAGTTATTTTCAGCGCTGCAGTTCTTCGCATCATCCTTTCCATCATATCCCCAGATCCCGCCATAACAAATCTTACATTGTCCATCACCTGCAAAACCTTGTAAGCTGCTTCGATAAAGTATTCAGGGCCCTTCTGCATGGTTATCCGACCAAGAAATGTGACCACCTTTTCATCAAAACCTTTTTTAATGATACAGTCTTCGACAATCTTTAAAGGTTCAACTGCATTATATACGGTTTCAACCTTGTCAGGATTAATATTGTATTTGTTTATAACTATGTCTCTGGTCAGATTGCTGACAGTAATGATTTTAGACGCAGCATCCATCCCATTTTTCTCAACGCGGTAGACATCGGGATTCACACTCCCTCCGCTACGGTCAAAGTCAGTAGCATGTACATGGATGACAAGGGGTTTCCCCGATACTTCCATGGCGGCAATCCCGGCAGGGTAGGCAAGCCAGTCATGGGCATGGATGATATCAAACTCATTTTCATCAGCTATCACCGAGGCTACTACGGAATACTTGTATATTTCATCCATGAGGTTGGTGTCGTACCTTCCTGAAAAATCTACTTTGCCATAATTGTTTGTCTTGACATAAAAGTTATAACCCGAGACTTCAGAATTGACCATTTTCCAAAAATCTTCAGGGTCGGTATAAGGCACAATTTTTGATGATACTTCAATTCTTTCAATTGGGCGCTTGAATCCTTTATAAAAAACCTGTTTGAATGCTACCGGTATCTGGTTTGCACCGACCAGCCGTACCATACTCTGATCTTCATCGCCCCATGCCTTGGGAACAACAAAGATCACTTCCAGATCATCGAGCGTTGCCATACCTTTTGTCAGGCCATAGCTGGCAGTGCCTAATCCACCTGAGATATGAGGCGGAAATTCCCATCCGAACATTAACACTCGCATATCCTACCTCTGTTATTGATTTGCAAATTTTGTTTCAAGTAAGTTTATAATCCTCAGAACTTCACCAACGCTCCAGGCTTGTGAAATAGCTCCCTTGGGTGAATGAGGAGGATCGCCGTCATAAATCTCGGAAATAGTGCTAATTCCGTGTTCGCTCATTACAGCTTCAAGACCATAAATCAATTTTTTTACTTTCTGTACTCCCTGTTGCCCATATACTTTAAGCCATCCTTCACAGAAAGGGCCGTAGAGCCATGGCCATACTGTACCTTGATGATATGCATTGTCTCTTTCTTCCTGATTTCCTTCACATACACCCTGATACAACTTATTTCTAGGTGAAAGAGTTCTTAATCCTCTTACAGTAACAAGGTCTCTATCCGCTACATCAAGTACCTTTTTCATCTGATCCTTATCAAGCATTGAGTATGCCAGCGAAACAGCTATTACCATATTAGGTCTGATAAAAAGATTCTTACCCTCGTCATCATTAACATAATCAGCCAGATAGCCTATTTTTTCGTCCCAGAATATATCAAGAAATGATTTCTTAATCAGGTCGGGTAACTTTTCATATCCCTTTATAAACTTTTTATCATTTTCATTTGCCGCCATCTCAAGTGAAAAGCAGATGGCATTATACCAGAGAGCATTGATCTCTACATCATAACCTCTCCTTGGTGTTACTGGAATACCATTTACTACAGCATCCATCCAGGTAAGAGCTTTCCCCGGCGCATCGGCGTAAATAAGACCATTTTCTCTCATGTGAATATTAAACGCAGTACCATTTTTAAATGCATTCAAGATTGATATTGCTGCTTCCCCATATCTTTCCCATCCATCGGTGCCGCCATGTTCAATATATTGTTGAACAGCCCAGAAAAACCAAAGTGGGGCATCAACAGAATTAAATGCCAGGGCATTTCCAAGACCCATATTTGGAAACAATCCATCCTTCATTTTGTTGATCTGTGTATCCAGAACCTCCCTGTAGAGTATCAGTCTGTGTCGTGCTAAAGCTAACCCGGGAAGTGAAATAAAAGTATCCCTGCCCCATGCACCAAACCATGGATAACCTGCTATAATAAGAGTTTTCCCTCCTCTTTTTTCAACGAATTGCTGGGCAGCATTTCTTAAACAATTAATAAAGCTATCTCTAGGTATTTTGCCTGAGAGATCCTTTGTAAACTTCTGCTTAAGTCCTGAGGTTTTTTCCTCTTTTGTTGAAGCAGATAAAACAATAATGTCACCTTTTTTTGCTTTAAGCTCAAAAAAACCGGGAGTAAATAAATCCTCTGAATAATCATAACCCCGTTTTTGCTCTTCAGGATATTCTACTCCTAAATACCAGTCAGGATTATGAATAAATTCAATATTTGTAGAAAACTGAATATTCAATGAAGGAAATCCTTCATACATTTTTGATTTGATACCGTTTTCAATGAAGTGAACCTTTGTATTTGCAGCCATGTTGGCATGCGTCAACTGGTGAATATTCCGGAACGCGAGAAACGGGCGGAACTGCAGTTTCATCGTTTCCGATGCTTCAAGGATTGAAAACCTCATAAGAAGCTGTTCTTCATAATGAACCAGCAGTCGTTCCTGTTTAAGGATTACACCACCAACCCTGTAAATTCTTGAAGGAATGTTATCAATGTCATAGTCCTCAACATATTTATGACCCTTCGGACTAAAATAATCTCCCTTATATTTTCTTATACCAGTGTTAAAACTCTTGTCTTTATTTACAACTGTAACATCAAGGGAAGAAAAAAGCACAAACCTTTCACCTCCAAGCTCATCTACCGGACATATGAGCAATCCATGATATTTCCGCGTATTACAGCCAACAAGGGTAGTTGAAGAATAAGACCCTGCCCTGTTTGTTCTAATCATCTCCCTTCCCAGTGAATATTCAAGATTTACAACCTGAGCCTTATCGAACTTAATGTAACTCATATAATTACAGTTTGTATAACATATAAAAAGCTATCTAAGATACCAATAAAAAATGAACCCTGCAAACCGGGATTATCTCGCGGGGAAATTAATAAAATTTCTTAAAAGTATTGCCGGATTAAAAAAAGAATAACTTTGCATTTCAATATTTGAAAATAATTATTAATTAACATTTTACTTGATGAATAAGAAGCTTTTTCTCTACCTGTTTATTGTATTGCTTTTTGCCGGTTGCAAAAATAACATTGTCAGAATTTCAGGTACAATTGTGAATCCTGTTAGCGGGGCATATATTTATCTTGATGAACTGAAATCAAACGAACTGAAACCTGTTGATTCAATAAAGGTTTCTGCTGACGGTATATTTAATTTCAGGAGAGAAATCAAACAGCCCTCCTTCTATCTCCTCAAAAGTACAGATAATAACTTTCTTACTATGCTTGTTGAACCTGGAGAAAAGATCACACTGAAAGCGCATTGCGATTCATTGAATTATCCGATATCCTTAAAGGGATCAAAAGGAACTGAATCGATGGCTGAATATAACAAAACACTTCAGGTAACAATAAAAAAACTGACAGGTTTAAGCAACATTTATTCGCAGAATGTGGATAAAACTGAGTTACCCAAAGTGATTGAAGCTCTCGACAGTCTGGCACAGATTTACCTGGGTGAGATTAACACCTATACAAAAAAATATATTGATGATAATCTCACATCGCTCGTCAGCCTTGTTGCACTCTATCAGCAGGTTGCACCTAGTGTATATGTCCTGAATCCCACAAAAGATATGAGTTATTTTGAAAAGGTTGACTCATCGATGTTTAGCCTTTATCCTGACTATGAGCCTGTTATTTCACTTCATGAACAAGTGAAAGAGCTGGTGGCTAAGATGAAAGGGGAAACAAGCGCTGGTCCGGCATCAACATCCGGTACCGAGGCTCCTGAAATATCCCTTCCTACACCAGCCGGAGATACGATTAAATTATCTTCTACCAGGGGATCTGTAGTTCTGCTGGATTTCTGGGCATCATGGTGTGCTCCATGCAGAAAAGAGAATCCAAACCTGTTAAATGTCTACAGCATCTATCATAAAAGAGGGTTTCAGATTTACCAGGTATCGCTTGACAAAACCAAAGACGCCTGGATGAAAGGTATTCAGGATGATCACCTGGAGAAATGGATACATGTGAGCGACATTCAATACTGGAATTCTATAGTTGTTCCGCTCTATAAAATTGAATCAATACCCTGTAATTATCTTCTTGATAAGGAAGGGCGCATAATTGCATCAAACCTCAGAGGGGAAAAATTGCAGCTTAAACTCGCTGAATTATTTAAATAATTAGCTGAAAACAAAAACTGGAAATCCGATATTTAATGAAACGAATATTATTTCTGCTGGCTCTTGCTCTTATTTTTTCAGGATGCAATAACAAGGGCAAATTCGCTGTTAACGGAGTTATTAAAGATTCTAAAGAGAAATATATCTATCTCAACAGGCTGGACGTCGACACTCCTGTGCTGATCGACTCTGCAAAAATCAACAGGAAAGGTTCATTCTACTTTAGTGTAAAGGCAACAGGAGCCGATTTTTACCAGCTCGGCTTTTCATCAACAAATTTCATAACATTATTAGCTGAACGAGGGGAAAAGATAAATCTGCTGTTTAACGGGAAAAACCTGTTTGAAAACTATAAGGTCGGCGGATCTGCGGGATCGGTTAAGCTACAGGTACTTGATCTTACTCTGGCTGATACAAAAAGAAAACTTGATTCTCTGAGTACCATATACACTAAGGCGTCCCAAGAGACAGGATTTGATGTCAAAGGCCCTTTGCTTGAAGCTGAGTTTAATGCTTTAATAAAAACACAACGCAAAAAGAATATTGAATTCATACTTAATAACTTAAACTCACTGGCTTCAATTAAAGCGCTTTACCAGAGGATCAATCCTGAAACATACGTTCTTTACGACCAGCACGATCTCCAGTATCTGAAAATAGTAACCGATTCGCTCACCCGTCGTTATCCAAATTCAAAACAGGTGCAAGCCCTGGCAAGAGATTTTGAAAAAGAGATGAATCAGATGTATCTTTCTCAGATTGAGCAGATAAGCAAAAACCTGCCAAAAACAGCACTTGATCCTGATTTAAAAAATATCGCTGGCAACAGGATTGCACTCTCCTCACTTAAAGGTAAATATGTACTTCTCACATTCTGGTCGGTTCAATCAAGAGATTGTATCGAAGAGAACCTTCAACTGAAAGAGTTTTACAAACTTTACAATAAAAAAGGATTTGAGATATATCAGATTAATCTCGATGAAAATGAATCTGACTGGATAAAAGCTGTCAGATACGATGAGTTGCCATGGATAAGTACAAGGGAAGATGATCCCAAAAACCCTAAAAATGCAGTACTATTCAATGTGAAGACTCTCCCTGCCAATTACCTGTTTAATAAAGAAAGTATGATTGTTGCATCGAACATTCATGGAAGGCCTCTCCAATTGAAACTCGAGCAGTTATTTAACAAATAGACCTGCACCTTGACAGAAACAGGAAAAATATATTTTGCTTCTGATTTTCACCTCGGATTGCCAACAGGATCACCTCCCGTAGAAAGGGAAAAGAAGGTAGTCAGCTGGTTAAACTCGGTTGCTCATGATGCAAAAGAGATTTTCCTTCTTGGAGATATCTTCGATTTCTGGTGGGAATATGCGCTTGTAGTTCCACGGGGATTTACAAGGTTTCTGGGAACAGTTTCTGAAATAACAGATTCCGGTATCCCTGTTCATTTTTTTACAGGAAACCACGATATGTGGGTCGGCGATTATCTTTCAGGTGAATGTGGGATGACTATTCATACAACCCCGTTTACTACTTTATTTGACGGAAAAAAGTTTCACCTTGCACATGGTGAAGGATTAGGAACAAAAAACAGAGGTTATAAGATTCTTCTTTCCATCTTCAGGAACAGACCGTTACAGGCTATGTATTCAGCCCTCCATCCATCAATTGGCATTGGCATCGGACACAGGTGGTCTCTGAATTCGCGGCTCGGAAAAGGTATTACAGAAGAGTTTCTTGGTGAGGATAATGAGGATCTGATAAGGTATGCCAGATCGGTTCTTGAAAATGACAATATTGATTATTTTATTTTTGGCCACAGGCATCTGGCAATGACCTGCAAACTGCAACCGGAAACAGAAATTGTATTTCTCGGAGACTGGATAAAAAACGGCAGCTATGCTTCTTGGGATGGGAATACGCTTACCTTCAAAATATTGATTTAATTATAACTGCCTTCAACCTTTACAGTCAAAACATAATAGGAATAGAGTTCATTGATTTGTTCAAACTGGTATACTAATTTACTTCCTGATTTCCTTGCCATATCAATCAAGCCCATGTTCCCTGTGCTGTTTGAACTGATTTTCTGCCCGGAAAGCGATTTTCTGAAAAGTTCTTTAAGGCCTACTTTATCAAACTTATTTATGATATCGAGCTTCCCCTTAAGATCCTCTACATTTTCATTAAGAATCAGATTACCTGTCGTCAGAGAATAGACATCATCCTCCAGTCTGATCATTGCTACCGGCATCCCGAATTTTTCTTCGGGCTCCCTTCCAGGACTATATTTAGCCACGTTCTCAAGTATCTCAACAAGTACGCTGAAAATCCTTCTTCTGAGATTTAATTCAATATCTTCTTCAGCAAGTTTTGTTTCAGTGAAAGTGAGAACTTCTTTCTCCACATCTGTGGATATATGCCCCGACCAGATAAGATAAACATTGTTTTCAGCCATAATTCTTTCAAGCTGGGAAATAGCTTTCCCATGAAAAGGCCGTTCATTTTCTCCGAAATGTATCCCGACTCCGATGGAATTAACTGTCTTGCTCAAAATAAAATAAGAAAATTCCTCATCCAGGGGAACAAAATCATAATCGAGCTTATTACCGGTTCTTTTTGCCATCTCTATCAGGCCAAGTCCTGCACCCCCTTTATTACTGAATTCAGCAGTACTAAGCATCTGTCTGTAGACATTTCTTATTTCATTGGTCTGAAGATTATTAATCTCATCCAATTTATTTTTTAGTGTATTAATACTTGCAGATGGAAGAACATTACCGGTAGTTACCGTATAACCATTACCTGTTTTAGAGTAAACGACCAGTGACATATCCGCATGCTGATTCTGATCACTATGTCTCGAGACATTCTGAAGACTCTCAAGTACGAACATAAAAAGTCGTTTCCTTCCGACAAATCCAAAGTCCGAATTCTCCATCTCTTTTTCGAGAAGCATCAGGAGGGGTATGGAATTCTCATTTGTTACAATGCCTCTGTAGACAAACATCAGACGTTCTTTCATCATTTTATCACGAATTCGACGGGTAAGATCCATGCAAGAGAAATATTATGGTTTATTGAGTTTTTAAAAATAGTATAATTTGATTATTTCACCAATAAAAATCATCAGAAAAGGGGTTGAAATCGAATCGTCCTGACCTGAAAGAAGAATTTATAAGTATATTTAGCCTTCAATAAATAAGTCTACACCATGAACTCTTATATAACATATTAGTTATTAGCCATCTAAAATATGCTTACTGTTTTTAATATACAAAGGTATTCAATACATGACGGGAATGGAGTAAGAACAAATATCTTTTTCAAAGGCTGCCCATTGCGTTGTTCATGGTGTAACAATCCTGAAAGCCTCGATCCGGCTCCTTCAATAATGTTTGATGAAAGAATATGCCACAAGTTTGGCGAATGTCGGAGGATCGGCAACGGTGGGATTATTCTTGAAAATGATAAACTGGTAATTAACAGGGATCTCATCTTAGATACAACTGTTTATAACAATATATGCCCCTCCAAAGCTTTGATTGTGTCGGGACAGGAGAAAACTGTTCTACAGATACTTCAGGAAATTGAAAAAGATATACCATTCTACAACATGAGTGGCGGTGGAGTTACCCTGACTGGTGGTGAACCTTTATCACAGGGAGCTGAGCTGATTGATCTGATAATTCAGCTTAAGAAAAGAGGGATACATGTTTCAGCTGAAACTTCACTCCATCTTCCCTGGGAAACTATTGAAAATTATGTCAATCTGATAGATCTGTTTTTAGTAGATCTGAAACATCTTGATAATGATAAATTTACAGAATATACTGGAGGAAATGCAACCCTGGTCATGGAAAACTTTAAAAAGCTGGATGAAACCGGCAGAAAGTTCATAGTGCGTGTACCTGTTATTCCCGGATTTAACTTTTCATCAGCCGAACTATTTGCTATAATTGACTTTGCAGCCGGGTTAAAACATGTTTCCGAAATTAATTTTATCCCGTTTCATGCATTGGCAAAAGAAAAATATCTGATGCTTGGAAAAGATTATACATTTGGGAATCATAGGTGTATTGAAAAATCAGAACTGAAACCCTTTACAGAATATGCTGAACGTAAGGGTCTTATTTCAAAAATCTTGAACTGACATGATATCTGACATAAAAACAACAGAAATCACTGAACGTATTGCCAAACTGAAAAGCAATGTTCTCTCAGCACGCTCAACAATCTGTACGGAACGGGCAGGATTTTATACTGAAATCTATCAGGAATTCGAACGCTCTCCTGTCATTCTTAAAAGGGCTTATGCCCTGGAAAAGACACTGAAGAAGATGACGATATTTATCAGTGAAGGGGAACTTATTGTTGGTAACCAATCATCAAAACTGCGGGCTGCTCCGATTTTTCCCGAATATGTCACTTCCTGGATAATAAACGAACTTGATGAATTTGAAAAACGCCCCGGAGATGCATTCTATATTACCGGGGAACAGAAACAGGAACTTAAAGAAATCTGTAGTTGGTGGAAAGGGAAAACACTGATTGAAAGAGGCTATTCACTCATGTCTCCGCTAAACAGGGAGATTCACGACTCCGGAATTATCAGGGCAGAAGGTAACCTTACATCAGGTGATGCCCATATAGCAGTAAATTTTGAAAAGATACTTGATATAGGCCTTGGAGGATATCTTCAGAGTATAGAATTGATACAGAATAAACTTACTGATTCGGATGCCCGTTTTTTTGAAAAGCAGGACTTTTACAATGCACTTATCATTGGTATTAAAGCATTTCAAACGTTTATCAGAAGGTTTGAAACACTGTCATTTGAATTATCACAATGTGAAACTGATCTGAGAAGAAAATCAGAACTGGTTAAAATAAGTGAAATCTGCAATAGTATTTCTGAAAATCCCCCTTCAGGATTTTATGAAGCCTTACAACTGACATGGTTTGTACAACTGATTCTGCAGATCGAAAGTAATGGCCATTCGGTTTCACTTGGCAGGATGGATCAATATCTGTACAGGTTCTATAAAAATGACATTATCCCTGGTAAAATCAATGAAGATTTTGCACTGGAACTTCTTGAAAATACCTGGCTGAAATTACTTTCTGTAAATAAGATCAGATCATGGTCACATACCCGTTATTCAGCCGGAGGCCCTCTATATCAGAATGTTACAATAGGAGGCCAGACTATTGATGGCAAGGATGCCGTAAATGAACTTAGCTTTCTGATCCTCGACTCGGTAGGCAGGATGAAACTTACCCAGCCTAATTTATCTATACGTTTCCATAAGAATATCAGCGATGAGTTTCTTACGGAATGTGTCAATGTAATAGGAAAAGGATTTGGGATGCCTGCATTCAACAATGATGAGATTGTGATCCCGTCGCTCATTGACCTTGGCATTAAGAAAGATGATGCCTATAATTATTCAGCAATCGGTTGTATCGAAATAGCAGTCCCGGGGAAATGGGGATACAGGTGCACAGGAATGAGTTTTCTCAATTTCATGCGGGTCTTTTTGGCAGCCATGAATAATGGTCTGGATGAAATGTCAGGAAAGACTTTTCATATCGGAACAGGCAATTTTGAAGATTTCAACCGCTTCAGTGACCTGATGCTGGCCTGGAAGGATCAGGTCGGATTTTACACCAGGGCAACTGTTGAGATTGACACGGCTGCCGATTTAGCTCTTGAAGAACTTGTACCTGACATACTCTGTTCGGCCTTTGTGGATGATTGTATCAGCCGCGGAAAAACAATTAAAGAAGGTGGCTCTGTATATGATTTCATCTCCGGACTCCAGGTAGGAATTGCCAATCTTGGAAATTCATTGGCAGCAATTAAAAAACTTGTATTTGAAGAGGCGACTATAAGCAAAGAGACCCTAACTGAAAATCTGAAAAATAATTTTGAAGGGAAAGATGGAGAGAAGATTCGTCAGTTGCTTCTTAATTATGCCCCGAAATATGGGAACGATGATGATTATGTTGACAAGTTGCTATATGAAGCTTACATGTATTATATTGACGAACTGACAAAATATCATACCACGCGCTTTGGAAGAGGACCATTTGGATGCAGGTACTATGCCGGCACTTCAAGTATCTCATCCAATGTTCCTTCTGGTTCAGTTGTCCCTGCCACCCCTGACGGCCGAAAAGCATTTACTCCGCTTGCCGAGGGGAGTTCACCTACTTCCGGAACCGATACCCTTGGTCCCACTGCAGTTTTTAAGTCTGTATCAAAGCTCCCCACAAATAAAATCCTCGGCGGAGTACTTTTGAATCAGAAACTTGCTCCATCGGCTCTTACCAACGAGACTCAAAAACAGAAACTGATTTCAATAATCAGAACATTTTTTGAAACTCTTAAGGGCTGGCATGTACAATATAATATTGTTTCGAGAGACACTCTGCTGGCGGCAAAAAAGAATCCTGAAAACTACAGGGATCTGGTGGTTCGTGTAGCGGGATATTCCGCATTTTTTACAACATTGTCTCCTGATACTCAGGATGATATTATAGCCCGTACAGAACAGTCGTTATAATGATCAAATGGAAAAACTTCTTTGTGGAGTGGACCTTGGTGGCACCAAACTTTCAGTCGGATTAATTAGTGTCGATGGAAGAATTCATGATAAGCTTACTGTTTATGATCATGTAGGTAAGAATGAAATCATGATTGTAGATCAGATCATCAGACTTATAAAGCAGCTTATTTCCCAAAATGAACTCAGCGAGTCTGATCTGAGAGGAATTGGGATTGGGTTCCCGGGGCATGTCCGTTATAAAGATGGCCATACGCTAACCACTTCGAATCTTAAAGGTTTCAAGAATTTCCCTTTACGTCAGGCCGTGGCAGAACACTTTATGATTCCAGTATTGCTCGATAATGATGCCAACGCTCAGGCTTTTTGTGAGTACAAGTTCGGTGCCGGAAAGGGTTACGATACCGTGATTTTTCTGACTATCAGCACCGGGATCGGTGCCGGAATAATTTTAAATAATAAGCTTTACCGGGGCATTACAGGAACAGCCGGCGAATTTGGGCACACAATAGTAAATTCAGACAATAATCAAATTTGTACATGTGGTAATGAAGGGTGCCTGATGGCATGTGCCTGTGGTCTCGCATTGCCATATCTTTTTAAAAAGAAGACCGAACAGGGAATAATAACAACACTTCCATTACCGGACGATTTTAATTATTCACATGTTGATGGGAAGATGATTATGAAAGGTCTCGAAATTGATGATCCCCTTTCAAAAGCAATAATTCAGGAGTGTGCCGATTATATCGGTATCGCAGTTTATAACATCTTTCAGATTCTCAATCCCCCATTAATTATCCTGGGAGGAGGCCTGACATGCTGGGGGGAAACTTATCTGACCCGTATCAGAAAAAAATTTCATGAACTGGCAAGAGATATGATTTTTGATAAAATTGAGATAGTTGAAGCAGTAGCAGGTGGAGATGCAGGTTTGATTGGTGCAGCTGCACTGCTGTTGGAATAGCGTCAGTGTTCGACTGCGCTCACCCTGACGCGTTATGGTATTTATGACTTGTTTTGTTTTTGCATGCTGCCAGCTCGTGCAATAATTCAAGATTATTGTTCATTAAGGCTAATTTTTTAGCTTTCGACCATCTTTTTAATTGCTTTTCATACTCGATTGCTTTTATTGGACTATTAAACCGTTTACAAAAAACAAGTTTTAAAGGTCTTCTGCTGAAAGTATATGATTCCTCATGAAAACCAGTCATATGCTCAATAAATCTTCTACCAACATCATTCGTTACTCCAACATAGAAAGAATCATCAGAACATTCAAGTATATATACATAAAGAGTTTTCACTACTCTTGTTTTAGCATATTTAAGTCCTCATTGACTTGTTAATCAAAGGCCGGTCAGAGCGAGCGAAGTCGAGCTCAACCGGCCCATCCTTCCCTGTCTAAATTTCTATAATTAATAGCTTCTGAGATATGTTCAGCAGTAATGTTCTCAGAATCACCCAGATCAGCAATAGTTCTGGCAACTTTCAATATCCTGTCATAAGCTCTTGCTGAAAGTCCTCTGATATCCATAGCTGTTTTAAGCAGCCTTCCTCCCGATTCATCGAGCTGACAATATCTTCGCTGCATAGAAGAAGACATTTGTGAATTTGAGTAAACGCCTTTTATTGTCTCAAATCTTTTTGCCTGAATTCCTCTGGCTCGGACAACCCTATCGCGTACAACAGACGAATGTTCCACTTTTCCCGAATCGGAAAGCTTGTCATAATTTACAGGAACAACTTCAATGTGAATGTCGATCCGGTCGAGCAGTGGCCCGGATATTCTGTTAAGATATTTTTGAACCATTCCGGGTGAGCACATACATTCCTTCTCAGGGTGATTATGAAACCCGCAGGGACATGGATTCATACTCGCAACTAACATAAAACTTGCAGGATAGTCTACAGTAGATTTTGCTCTTGAAATTGTAATAACTCTGTCTTCTAAAGGTTGCCGCATAACTTCCAGGACAGTCCGTTTGAATTCCGGAAGTTCATCGAGAAATAATACCCCGTTATGACCAAGGGAGATCTCTCCGGGTTGAGGAAAGGTACCCCCACCTACGAGTGCAACATCAGAAATTGTGTGGTGCGGACTTCGGAACGGTCGCTTTGTCATAAGTGCAGTATGATCGTCGATCTTCCCTGCTACCGAATGTATTTTGGTTGTTTCCAGAGCTTCTTCAAGTGTAAGAGGAGGTATAATAGTCGGTAACCTTTTTGCAAGCATCGTCTTACCTGCACCCGGTGGGCCAATCATAATTATATTATGGCCACCGGCTGCTGCAACTTCGAGAGCACGTTTGACATTCTCCTGCCCTCGGACATCTGAGAAATCAACATCATACTTGTTTGCCTCGATAGCAAAAATCTCCTGGAGGTCAACTTTTACAGGACTGAACTTTCTGGTGCCATTAAAGAAATCAACCACATCACCAAGGTTTTCCATTCCATAGACTTCTAACCCACCTACTACGGCCGCCTCCCTGGCATTTTTCACAGGTACAATAACTCCTTTGAACCCTTCTTCCCTGGCCCGCAGTGCTATTGGGAGGACTCCCTTGACCGGTTGAAGAGTTCCGTCGAGCGATAGTTCTCCCATCAATACAAATGATTCAATCTCCTCTTTTGAAACTTTTTCATCAGCTGCAAGAATACCGAGTGCAAGAGGCAGATCGTATGCAGATCCCTCTTTTCGGATATCTGCCGGTGCCATATTTATTACTACCTGTTTTCCGGGCCAATGAAGGTTGAGTGCACGAAGTGCCGATTCAATTCTCTGATGGCTCTCCCTTACAGCACTATCGGGTAACCCTACAAGAAAAAACTGGATGCCACGCGACACATTAACTTCGATCGTTACGGTCACTGCATCAATACCAGTGACAGCACTGGCGAATGTTCTTACTAACATAATTTTAAGTTTACTAGCA
>JADGPU010000097.1 GCA_017882305.1 Bacteroidales bacterium
TGAAGCAGAAAATACAGCTATTTCAACAATGATTGCAATTATGGGGCGAATTTCAGCTTATACAGGTAAAGAGACTACTTACGAAGAAATGATGAACTCCGACCTCAAACTTGGTCCGAAGGTATTTACATTTGGTCCGGTTGATGTTGACAAAACTGTGCCAATAGCAGGATTGGCATATGTTCCGGAACCTGTCACAAAATAATTATAATTTCTTAATATTGATTCTATGGATCATTCAAGAAGAAACTTCATAAAAAAAGCCACTGCTACAGGAGCCGCCATTCTGGCTGCTCCTGCAGTTTTTGGTACCGGTGCTTTTTCTAAACAACAAAAACCTGCCGATGCAACTGCTCCATTCAAACTGAAATATGCTCCCGGCATGGAAATGTTTCGTGAACATGCAGGAAGTGACCTTATCGACAACATCAGATTTTGTAATGATATGGGTTTCAGAGCCATGTTCGATAACGGACTGATGGGAAGGCCCGTAGAGGACCAGGTTAAGATCGCGAGTGAAATGCATCGTCTGGGGATGGAACTTGGCCCGTTTGTTTTGTATGCCGATTTTGCTGTTACTTCGTTTGTTCTCAATAAGCCTGAAATACGTGAGATGCTGGTTAATAAGATGAAAGAGGGTGTTGAAGTAGGTAAACGTACCGGAGTAAAATGGGCACTTGTTGTTCCGGGCAGATATGACGAAAAACTCCACAGAGATTTTCAGACAGCAAATGTAATTGATAATCTCAGGTACTGTTGCGATGTTTTGGAACCGGCAGGATTGACAATTGTTATCGAACCATTGAATACAATTCACGATCATCCTGGTCTGTTTCTGAATGGCATACCGCAAGCCTACGCAATTTGCAGAGCCGTTAACCGACCGTGCTGCAAGATTGTTGACGATATTTATCATCAGGCGATAACGGAGGGAAACCTGATTCCAAATATTGAGGCGGCCTGGAGTGAGATTGCAGCTTTCCATCTGGGCGATACACCGGGACGTAATGAACCAGGTACCGGAGAGATCAATTTTAAAAATGTATTCAAATATATCTATAGTCGTAAATATGACGGTGTTCTCTGTATGGAACATGGCATAAGCCTGAAAGGAAAAGAAGGCGAAGAACGTGTTATCAAGGCCTATCGGGAGTGCGACAGTTTTGAAATTTAAGTTTACATCCCCATTATGAAGAAATACATTAATATAATTTGTACAATATTCTTATTTATACTGTTATCAGCCTCATCTTATTGCCAGGCTATCCGGTTATTTGCCGGACGATATACCGAAGACGGGGGAAAAGGGCTTTTTGTTTTCGATCTGAACCGAGAAGAAGGTACCTTTAAATTATTATCAGAAGCAGATGCTGGGCCAAACCCTTCATATTTTTGTATATCTAAAAAGAAGGAGTTGATCTATGCTGCAGATGAAGTTATGGAATTCAATAGTGTTAAGGGCGGGGGATTGACAGCTTTAAGATATAATCCACAAACAGGGGGTATTGAAAAGATTAAAGATTTGCTCATACCTAATGGCGGACCATGTTTCATCTCTCTCTCCCCACGGGAAGATTATTTATTAATGGCAAATTATTCCAGCAGTTCTATTGCTGTCGTAAAATTGGATGATAAAGGAATCCCAGTCAAAGTAACGGACACCATTTCATTCGCATCTGATGATGGAAAAGTTTCTCATCCGCATATGATTTCATTCGACCCTATGGGGAAGAAAGTTTATTTGACAGACCTGGGATTAGACAGGATAGTTGTATATAATCTTAATGCTGTTTCAGGTCATCTGAAACAAATTGAGAATGGCATAATTCCTTTTGCCAGAGGCTCGGGTCCACGACATTTTGCATTCAATTCGGAAGGAACAAAAATGTACGTCATTTGTGAACTTAATTCTACTATCTCAGTCTTCGATGTTGATGAAAACGGAGGACTTAAATCGATTCAGACTCTTTCAACTCTGGCAGAAGGTTTTAAAGGAGAAAGTAATTGTGGAGACATTCACCTGGGGAATAACGGGCAATATTTATATGGATCAAACAGGGGTGAAAACACTATTGTTGTGTTCAGGATAGGGATTGACGGGCAACTGTCTCCCCAGGGACGAACTTCATGTGGAGGTAACTGGCCAAGGAATTTTGTGATCGATCCTTCAGGTAAATATATTCTGGTAGGAAATCAACAATCAGGGGATATTTCGCTTTTCAAAATTGACGAAAAGAGCGGGATTCCTCTTGAAACTTCCAAGAATTATAAACTTAGCACTCCTGCTTGCCTGAAGTTTTTAAATTGACTTAATCCAGTGATTTTTTATGAAGAAAGTATCAAATTTTACAATTTTGATATTAATTGCTATTCTGATTGTTTTCCCTGCCTTCAGGAAGAATACCAGAAAACCATTCAAAAACTATGTCCTTCTGGTGTCACTCGATGGATTCAGATGGGATTATTGCAAATTGTATAATACACCCAATCTGAATAGACTTGCGAAGGATGGAGTGAAGGCTGATAGGATGTATTCATCTTTTCCCACAGTCACATTTCCGAATCATTATTCAATTGCAACAGGTTTGTATCCCGATCATCATGGATTGATAAATAACAGTTTCCCGGCCGCTGATCTTGGACTTTATTATAGAATGGGAGACAGGACTGCGGTAGAAAATCCTGCTTTTTATGGTGGAGAACCTGTCTGGGTGACAGCTGAAAAACAAGGTGTAAGATCAGCTTCATTTTTTTGGGTTGGCTCTGAAGCGATTCACCCTGCCTACTGGAAAAAATATGACGAATCAATAACGTATGAAGCAAGAATAGATACAGTCATAAAGTGGCTTGGTTACACCCCCGAAAAACGTCCTGAACTTGTTACTCTCTATTTTGATGAACCCGATGCAACAGGTCACACTTTTGGACCGGTCTCAACTCAAACCCGAAAAAGTGTTGAGCGAATGGATAGTGTGATGGGGGTGCTGAGGGCAAAACTTTCCACATTACCGGAAGCAAAAAAAATTAACCTGATAATTGTATCTGATCATGGAATGGCAGCTGTTTCCTCAGTGAAATATATAAATATTAAGTCGCTGGTGCCTGAAAGAATGATTGCTTCAATATCCGGTGGGAATCCTGTTTATCTGATTAATCCTTCAGAGGGTAAAAAGGATAGTGTTCTTTACCTGCTCAACAAATCAAGAGGATTGAAAGCCTGGAGTAAATCGCAGCTTCCGCCAAAATGGCACTATGGGACCAACCCAAGAATACCTGAAATTGTTGTTGTGGCAGACAGCTCCTGGAGTATAGGTACCAGACCAGATGGTTCTTCTCTCAGAGGTGGTGCTCATGGATATGATAATTCAAACTCCGACATGTTCGCCATTTTTTATGGAGTTGGTCCTTCATTCAAAAAGAATTATAAATTCAAAGAACTGAATAACGTCGATATTTATAACCTGATCTGCAGAATACTCAATATCACTCCTGCAAAAAACGATGGGGATCCGGCACATATAAAGGGGATGCTGAGGTAATCCATTACCCCCTTTTCATTCCCCCCAAGGGGGGAAAAATTCACGGTTTTTATTGTAATTAAGTAAATACCAAAGGATTTTCTCCCCCTTGGGGGAGATGTCGCGAAGCGACAGAGGGGTTTTACTCACTGAGAAAAATCCTCTTTAGATTTTATTTGTAATCCGGAATTTTCTCCGTATAATTATTATCCAAATCCGAGCTATTATGAACCGTCAAAAATATATTGAAGAATTAAAAAAACAGGTTGATAAAGTTTGGGATATTATTGTTATTGGGGGCGGTGCTACCGGCCTGGGAGTTGCTCAGGATGGTGCTTCACGAGGATATAAAACATTATTACTAGAACAATCTGATTTTGCAAAGGCTACTTCATCGCGCAGTACAAAGCTGGTTCATGGAGGTGTACGGTATATGGCTCAGGGTGATCTGTTTCTGGTTATGGAAGCATTGCATGAACGTGGATTAATGCTAAAAAATGCACCCCATCTGACCTTTAACCAGGAATTTGTTATCCCTGTTTATACTGTGTGGGATGTTTTAATGTATACTGTGGGACTTAAATTTTATGATCTGCTGGCCGGCCGTTTAAGTATGGGGAAATCCTATTTTATCAGCCGCGAAAAGACCATTACGCGATTACCTCTGTTAAAATCAAAAGGATTAAAAGGGGGTATCGTGTACCACGATGGACAGTTTGATGATTCACGCATGGCATTTGCACTGGCAGAATCATGTGCCGATAAAAAAGGTATGGTACTTAACTATTTCAAAGTTACCAGCCTTTTGAAGGATGAGAGAGGAAAAATAAACGGTGTAAAAGCCAGCGAAATTGCTTCAGGCGAGGAGTTTAATCTGAGAGCCAACCTGGTTATAAATGCAACAGGGGTATTTGCTGATGACATAGCCAGGATGGACAATCCTGCCTCAAAACCTACTATCAGACCAAGTCAGGGGGTGCACATTGTTCTCGATAAATCCTTCCTTCAGAGCGATTCGGCCATTATGATCCCGAAAACGGATGACGGGAGAGTCCTGTTTGCTATTCCATGGTATAATGAGGTTGTTATTGGAACGACAGATACTCCGCTTGACACAATTAGTCTGGAACCTGTGGCTCTTGACAAGGAGATCAATTTTATTTTGCAGACAGCTGAAAAATATCTTGTTAAACCTCCACGGCGGGAAGATGTCCTCTGCATATTTGCAGGATTACGTCCCCTTGCAGCAAATCCTCATAATTCTGCTTCCACCAAAGAGGTATCACGTCGGCATAAAATAACCCTCTCACCTTCCGGGCTTCTTACTATTATAGGAGGGAAATGGACCACTTACAGACGGATGGCTGAAGAGACTATCGACAGAGCAATTAAGGCAGGTCTTCTGACAAAAGCGAAATGTGTTACTTCACAGCTTAAGCTGACGACACTTACTTCAGATAATTCTTCAGAAAGGTTGCGTATCTATGGAGATCATTCCATCAATATCAACAAGATGATATCTGATAAGCCGGAATTGGGAATACCTATCGATCCCAGATTACCCTATACCAGAGCTGAGATACTTTGGATCTGCAGGAATGAAATGCCCTTCAGTCTGGAGGATATTCTTGCAAGAAGGACCCGTTCCTTATTTCTTAATGCCCGTGCAAGTGCAGAAATAGCCCCCGAAGTTGCTGGTTTGATGGCAAAGGAATTTGGGCATGACCTGAATTGGCAAAAGGAACAGATAAAATCGTACGATGAATTAATAAAAAACTATATATAGGAGTTTGAAATTCACCTAATAACAAGGAAAATATGAAAGATTTCATTTTAGCTCTCGATCAGGGGACTACAAGCTCGCGTGCAATTGTTTTTGACAAGAACGGACTTCCTGTAGCAAGTGCACAAAAGGAATTTACTCAATTTTACCCGAAACCAGGCTGGGTTGAGCATGATCCTGATGAAATCTGGTCAACACAAACCGGTGTTGCCCTTGAGGCAATTACTAAAGCCGGACTCGAAAGTGTCAACATTGCTGCGATTGGTATTACAAACCAGCGAGAGACTACAGTAGTATGGAACAGAAAAACAGGCAAACCTGTTTACAATGCTATAGTATGGCAGGACAGGCGTACCGCAGATTCCTGTGATAAGTTAAAGAGCGAGGGGCAGAGCCCGAAGATCCTTGAAAAAACAGGTCTGATCATCGATGCCTATTTTTCTGCAACAAAAGTCAGGTGGATTCTGGATAACGTGAAGGATGCAAGGAGACTTGCAGAAGATGGACAATTGGCATTTGGAACTATTGATTCGTGGCTTATATGGAACCTCACAAGGGGGAAATTACATATAACAGATGTTTCGAATGCTTCAAGAACTATGTTGTTTAATATTCACACTCTTAAATGGGATGAAGAGTTACTTAGAATATTCAACATACCTGCAGCCATGCTTCCTGAAGTAAGGTCTTCCAGCGAAATATATGGGAAAACTGAGGGACAGTTTGCTACTTCAATACCTGTTGCAGGAATAGCCGGTGACCAGCAGGCAGCTCTTTTCGGGCAGATGTGTATTGAACCGGGGATGGTTAAAAACACATACGGAACAGGTTGCTTCATGGTTATGAATATTGGAAATAAACCAATTGAGTCAAAAAGTAAACTATTGACAACCATCGCATGGAGAATTGGTAACGACACACAATATGCCCTTGAAGGAAGCATTTTTATTGCCGGTGCTGTTGTCCAATGGCTTCGCGATGGTTTGGGGATTATTAAAAATTCAGGTGATGTAGAGAAACTGGCAGCAAAAGTCAAGAGCAGTGAAGGAGTCTATTTTGTTCCAGCTTTCGCCGGACTGGGTGCTCCGCACTGGAACCAGCATGCACGCGGTACGCTGGTTGGTATTACAAGAGGTTCCACATCGTCACATATTGCCCGTGCCGCTCTTGATAGCATAGCCTATCAAACACTGGAAGTTCTGCTTGCCATGCAAAAAGATTCAGGAATTGATATCCGTGAATTACGGGTAGATGGAGGAGCAACTGTAAATAACCAGTTAATGCAGTTCCAGTCCGATTTATTACAGGCAGACGTTGTGCGGCCAAAAATAACAGAAACAACAGCCCTGGGAGCCGCTTATCTGGCTGGACTTGCTGTGAATTATTGGAGCAATATCAATGAGATAAAGCAACAATGGCAAATGGATCGTACCTTTTCTCCACAAATTGAAGAGAATGAAACACGGTCTTTGATTAAAGGATGGCACCGTGCTGTAAAGGCTGCAAAAGCATGGGCTGACGATTCAGAATAGACTGGTAGAGACAGGTCTCAGACCTGTCTCTTCACATACATAACATACATATTATCAACAAAGCAATACCGATATTAATTTTAATCGATAATTTAATAAATAACCAAAATGAATGCATTTTTTGCTGAATTTTTCGGAACTGCTATGATCATTGTGTTTGGAGGAGGTGTGGTATCAAACGTCGTTCTCAGTAAAACAAAAGGATACAATAGTGGTTGGATAGTAATATCCTTTGGATGGGCTGTCGGGGTTTTTACCGGAGTGCTAATAGCTGCACCAATCAGTGGTGCCCATTTGAATCCTGCTGTCACTCTGGCTCTTGTACTGGCACATAAGTTTTCAATAAATCTTTTACCAATGTATGTCACCGCTCAGCTGCTGGGTGCAATGTTTGGGGCTTTTCTTGTATGGTTAGCTTATAAAAAGCATTTTGATGCGACAGAAGATGCCGATTTAAAGCTGGCTGTTTTCTGCACTGCTCCAAATATTCGGAGTTACTGGTATAATGTTTTGACTGAGGTTATAGGAACTTATGTTCTTGCTCTTGCTGTTCTTTATATGGCACAACCGGAAGTAGGTCTCGGTTCATTAAATGCATTGCCTGTGGCTATAGTTGTACTGGGACTTGGTCTTTCTCTGGGAGGTCCTACCGGATATGCGATAAATCCTGCACGGGATTTGGGTCCGCGCATAATTCATTTCCTGCTTCCTATACCAGGTAAACGCGACAGTGACTGGAAGTACGCTTGGGTACCGGTTCTCGGACCATTGGTCGGAGCTTCACTTGCTGCAGTTATGTTTCTGATTTTTAAGGGGGCATAACAAGAAATCCTTAAAATACAGCTTGTGCATCTATTTTTGTCGTGTCTTTTATAGAATTCATCAAAATCTTTGTAAAAAAAACTAATCTTTCTGTTTATTCTTAAATACAATTATTAAATTAGCTTCCTTTCTACTATGTAAAAAGGTTTATTCAGGGAGAAGCAGATTCAAAATATGAATAAACAAAACTTAAAAATAATTGTTTAACAATCATTAATGACTAAAACTTAAAATTATGAAGAAACTTTTACTTTTATTATTCGTTGTTGTTTTCTCTTTGACACAACTGTTAGCACAGGAATCTACTTTTAAACAGGGAGACAAAGTTTTCAACCTGGGTGTTGGATTTGGCTCAACCTATTACGGGAGTTATTATACTTCCCATACCCCGGCTCTATCGGCTTCTCTTGAATTTGGGGTAAAGGATGGTGTCCTTGATAAAGGGTCAATTGGAGTTGGAGGCTATGTTGGATACTCCTCTGCTACATGGGCGAACTATTATAAAACTTCAAACATCATTATTGGAGCTAGAGGTAGCTTTCACTACCCACTGGTAAGTAAACTTGATACCTACACAGGGCTATTACTGGGTTATAATATTTACAGTTATAAATATGAATCCAGTTATATTGGAGCTACTGGTACATCTAGCGGTCTTGCTTTCGCCTGGTTTGCAGGTGCAAGATATTATTTCAGCAACAACTTTGCCGTATTGGGTGAAATAGGATATGGTATTGCTTACCTAACCGTTGGTGTTTCTCTTAAGTTTTAACTTTTATCAACGGTTTAATAAGGAAAAATTGCACAATTAATTTATAGGGACATGCCATGGCATGTCCCTATTTTGTTTTACCCTATTCTGAATATCCAAAAACAGAATTATCTTTATCAAAAAAATAATCATGAAAGCAAGGATCAATTTGTTCTTTCTTAAGGTTAAAAGTCTGATTGGAAAGTCGGCTCTTCATAAATTAGTTTTTATCACATTAGGGATATCTTCAACAATCTGGTTCCTGATAAGGGTAATTCCAAAACCACAAAGGGCAACCTATCCTTGCATGAGAGCTGCTGCACCACTTATGTCAACATTTGTAATTTATCTGCTTACATTATCCGGGTCTGTTTTAGCATTTAAGAAAGCAAAAGATCATTTCAGGAGAGCCAGATACATATATGCAGCCACCTTTTTCGCTATTGCTTTTGTATGTACTTTGTTGTTTATCACAAATAAAACAGAAATAGTCAATGCCGACAATGTTGATCTAAACAGTGTAATGTCAAATTCACCTGTCGGTGTTGAACATGGTATATTCCCCGGACGTGTTGTATGGGTTTTTGACCCAAAAGTTGCAACATGGGACGGTACAAACAAATACTGGTGGGATGAAAAAAGTACCTCACAGACCGAAGCGGATGAGATGCTTGAAAATGTGCTGAAATCACTTTCCGGGAAGGGTACTGAAGCAACAGCGTGGGATGAGCTTTTTAAGAATTTCAATAAAGAAAAGAAGAAAATCACAGGTGGATATTCAATTAATCAAAAGATAGCTGTTAAAATCAATCAGAACAATACTCTCAGACATGCTGATACAACAGGGTTAAATGCTACTCCACAGCTGGTATATGCTTTAATAACGAGCCTTACAAAAGAAGCAGGAGTACCACAGAAGAATATTACAATATTTGATGCCAGCCGGTTTATTTGCGATAATATTTTTAATAAATGCCACAAAGATTTCCCTGATGTCATTTTTGTTGATAATGAAGGAGGTGAAGGACGGGTTAAATCAACTTATATAGAAAAGGCAATTCCTTATTCTGTCGATAACGGGAAGCTTGCAACTGGTCTGGCTACATGTGCCGTCGAAGCAGATTATATTATCAACCTGGCCCTAATGAAAGGGCATATCGGACAGGGTGTTACTCTCTGCGGGAAGAACTTTTACGGAGCAACAAGTATAGACAGAAGCTGGAGGAAAAATGCTCATGACAACTTCAACCAGGATCCTAAAGGGAAAGATAAATATATGACCTTTACTGATTTCCTGGGGCATAAAGATCTCGGAGGTAAAACAATATTGTTTATGATAGATGGATTCTATGGTGCCCGTTCTCAGGATGGTCCGCCAATGATTAAAGATAAATGGAGGATGGCTCCCTTTAATAACCGCTGGTGTTCAAGCCTGTTCGCATCTCAGGACGGAGTTGCTGTGGACGCAGTCGGAATTGACTTTTTAAGGGCTGAGTGGCCCGATCTCGCAGATATTGCCTATACAGAAAAATATTTAGTTGAAGCCGCCCTAGCTGAGAATCCTCCTTCCAAAACTTTCTATGATCCAGAACGTGACGGTACCAGGTTGAAAAGTCTGGGCGTAATGGAGCACTGGAACAATGCCGCCGAAAAAAAATACAGCAGGAATCTTGGCAAAAATTATGGGATTGAGCTGGTTTATGTGCCGTTGAATTAGAGTGGGGGTATTTAGTTACAATCCTGTTCAACCCTGATTATTGATTTCACATCATATCCGTTATCGATCGCTTTCCGGAGCAACATACTGTAAGTTGATTCATCCATTTTCTTGTCCCTTGCGAGTATCCAGAGGTATTTAAGCGCGCGATCGCCTACAAGAACATATTTATAATCTGTGTCAAGCTCCATAATCCAGTAATCTCCTGTAAATGGCCAGAAAAACTGTATTTTGAGTTTTGCAGGGCTCTTTTTATCAGGGATCCAGGCGACACCATAGGCGGATGTTGATTTTTGAGGATCGGTTAAATAATTACCTTTATTCAGAACTGTAATTCTCCCGTCATTACGCAGGGTATATGTAGCAGAGGTACATTTTAATTTTCTTTCAAAAAAATTAGGAAGACGAGCAATTTCGTACCATACACCTTTATATCTGTTGAGATCGACTGTTGATACAACGGAGGGTACCTTCTGGGATTGGGCTGAACTGAAGATCATTATAGTAATAAGTATAAATATTGATTGTTTCATATTAGTTATTTTCTAAATAACAATTATAAAGGTATTCAGTTCTGATAAAGTAGCAAAGGAGTTTGAATTATATAACCTTATTTTAATTAGGGATAGAATTAATCTTGTAAAATTATATAATGAATATAATGTCGGGATTCAATAACAACAGTTAAGAAAATTGAATGAATATTAATGTGTTTATTATGAAGAAAAAAATTCGAATCAGCTTATTTTATCTGTTTTGTATTAGTGTTCTTTCATCTTGCTATTCAAATTCTCCTGGCGATTAATACAGTACTCCATATGCTGATATGATGTATCATGCAGGTCCTCAAACAATCCCAGGCAGACTTCAATGCGAATATTATGATTTTGGCGGCGAAGGCATCACCTATCACGATTCCGATACAATAAACTCCGATAATGGTTAAAAAAACAGGAACTTACCAGCTCGGAATCATGTACACTTTTAAATGGGTAAAATAACTACCTGTTCATTAAGGCATTCAGGATGGGTTCAACCCAGCTTTCTTTATCAATGTTATAGACAATAAAATCGCTGTCGAATTGCCAGTAAGCCCAGCAAAAACCAAGTTTCTCAGCAGTACGGGCAACAAAGGCCGTATAACGCGCCCTTGAATCCATATCACCTTTGTCATAGGCACCAAATTCACCCAGGAATATTGGCCTGTCGTTTTTCAGGGACCAGTCAGCGGCAACTTTGAGCTTTGATTCCACCTCCTCTTTTTCATCCGGAGTACCCGTCCATTTAATGCCACTTAGATTCTTATATTCGCTGGTCCAGGTTGCTCCTTGATGCGTAAACCTCATAGGATGATAAAAGTGCACTGTTACAATGATGTTCCGGTCATTTTCGGGTAGTTTCAGTGTATTCAAACTTTCTATACCGTTCCAGTTACCGGGACCTATAATCAGGGTACGGTCAGGATTAGACACCCTGATGATTTTCACCGCTTCCGCCAGAAATGTGTTCCAAATTTCCACGGTGAGCTTCTGGTTGGGCTCATTCAATAATTCAAACACCACATTGCCAGATTTATCCTTATATCTGGCAGCAACCTGTTTCCAAAATGAAAGGAACATCACTTTCTTTGCCTCAGGATTATTGGCCATTGTTGTATATTCGTGCAAGTCGAGAATGATCATGAGATTTGCTTCAAGGCCTTTGTTAACCACCCAGTCGAGTGTTGCCAGCCAATTGGGATTGATTTTATTCTGACTGTCCATTTGTGTGAAGGGATTAAGGTTTATACGGACCGTAGAAAAACCTGCGTCTTTGATCATTTTAAAGTACGTAGCCTTGAACCGGCCTTTTTCATGGTTTTGCCAGAATGCTTTATCATATCCGAGGATGTTAACCCCTCTGCCTAGTTTAAGACATTGATCCCTGGCAGAAACGGTTTGTGCCAATGACATATAGTTCATTGAAAAACTGGCCATAAATAAGGTGATGAAGAAAACGAGTCTTTTCATAAAGTAATGTTTACAAGATTATACGGATGAGCATAATATGAATAAGAAGTTCTGAAAACAAATTTAATCATTTTTTGAAAAGTAAATGTTCATGACAGGATCTCGTTATTCAGGAGGATTATTCGTTTTGATCTTTCCGCAGCAATGCCCCTGGAGAAATCCGGGGGTTTTTGCTTAATATGCACATTTGTGTCTGACTAAAATTGTTTTTAGTATCCCCGGACGCACTAATGATTATTTTATTATATTTGGTTAAATTAATAACCGGGTAAAGTAATCGACTTGTTAAAATAAAATTGACTTTAGTGCAAACAGCGTGTAACTTTGATATGCAAAGTTTAAATTTAATGCGGATTACATAATGAGCAACTAAAACAAGGAAATTTTACTTTTAATTTAAAGACAGTTACCTATGAAATTAACATTCTCGTTTGTAATATCAGTTATTCTGCTGGTGTGTCTGTCTATGATTGTCCAGGAGACACAGGCAATTCCTTCTTTTGCGCGGAAGTACAAAACAAGTTGTAGTACATGCCATTATGCTTTCCCAAAACTAAATGGTTTTGGAAAGGCTTTTAAGAATAATGGCTACAGATATCCGGCAGGGCAGGATCTTGAAATGACAAAAGAGGAGCCTGTAAGCCTTGGAGCCGATGCGTATAAAAAGGTCTGGCCAAATGCCATCTGGCCGTCTGACATACCAGGAACAGCTCCCATCGCGCTCAATGCTATTGGGCGTTTTCACTATGATAACTCAGTAAACAACAGTAAGTCAGGCTATTTTGAAATCCCAAGTGTCTTTGACTTCTTTTATGGTGGTACATTAGGTGATAAAATTTCCTATTTTGGGGAGGTGGAATTATCACGTACAGCTGATGTGGAATACCAGTTTGCGGTTAATTATGATTTTAAGCCGGGGTTCCATCTTAAACTTGGTTCAGTAGGTCTGGAAGATGCCACTCCCGACCA